>NZ_JAAHHX010000226.1:0-2895 GCF_010672065.1 Moorena sp. SIO4A1
ATCAGCCACTGCAAGGGCTGTTGAGTTTGAATCCCTTATGCAGATAAAAGTTCATGCAGTTTCTATGTCAATTTTTGTAGCCTGAAAAATAGCCCGACGCAAGGCCCACGGGAGATTCTCCAAAGTGCTGTCGATACCAATGTTGGACATCACAGAAGGAAACTGTTTCCATGGCAGCTTTAACAAGTTCAGAGGTCAACTGGGTGGTGAGCAGAGGCAGTGTCAAGAGTAAATGCCCCATATGCTTGAGGGATGACCTTTGGGAAAACAGTTTATATTTACCAAAGAGGGACTCGATGATATCACGGATAGGCAAGTAGGGGCTGTTTTGGAGGCAATGCTGTGGTTTCATGGTCAATATAGGCAATTAACGTAGGCGATAAGTCCTCTAACCGTTTCGATCAGGTTAAATCAGCTGTTTGTTTGATAAAGTCTGTTTTCGAGTGTTGGTTAAACCCTTGATGGCTTTTGCTGGTATTGAAGGGTGCGCACTAAGAAAAGCATCTGGTTGAAGGGTTCGAGGGCCTCCTGATAGTCCGACACCCAACCCAATTTTTCCGGAAAGTACCGTCTACCGAGGTCAGCGGTTTGGCAAATTAAGGAACCAACTTCAAAGAAAACTGCCTCTGAAAGACACCCTTTGAGGGCTTCAATAAAGGCTTTCTGGTCAGGAAATGGCTTTTGTTTAAGGGGTTTTAAGGCCCCATTGACCTCAGCAGTTAACTGCTCACTCAAGGTTTTTAAGGCACTCGGATCGCGCGCAGTAGCCGGGATTGACCCTTGAGAAATCCTGCTGCTTCTGATCGGCCAATACGAGGCCCGGCCCACTCCAATCAGGTGTCAATATTGAAGTATCGAGCTTTGGCTCGTTGTGCGGGTGGTCTTAAAAAAGATAATGGACTCTGCTGCAACTGTTGACGGCTGCGGGTACACCGACTGACAAAGCGTTGATAGATTGGATCGAGCTCTAACTCACCTTTGAGTAATCGGGCACTTTGATGGGTGACATCATAGGTCACCTGCACAGAAGGATGAGCTTGATGGTACAACCGAATGCCCTTATAGAGATCACTGCCTTGGTCCGAGACAAGCTGTAAGGGAACCCCGACCTGGTCACCAACCGCTTCGAGGATTGGGTAGATCAAGTCTCCGAAGAGTGCTCTTCATGACCTTTAACGCTAGTAGTGACAAGTCCTGATAGCACAATTTCCCAGATGATTGCTCCACGATGTTCTTCCACCGGGCTTGGCTGATTCCTAACACTACTAAGCATTTGTGAGCCCCTAATTCCAGGGTCAGATCGGCAATGCACACGCCAGTCGTGACGGTACTCGCCCCGGACGCTGTAGCAAGTATAGTCCCATCCGCAATACCCATTGCCGAATACTACTATAACTCGGGTTATACTTGACCGATGAACCGACTCAATAGGGCCAAATTTTTCGAGGCTCCCCGGAAACTGCTTAAACTTTCAACCACTTTCGAGATGGCTAAGCTAATCGTCAATGCTCCATAATGGTGGCTGGCTAACAGAGTGCTTTGGGTTTCAACAATCCCAACGGTGGCAGAGCCGCCTACGGACGGGGGGGGACTGCTGTCTGATCAGACAGGGGGCTAACCGATGGGGATGAGCTCTGTTGACGATACGCTCGCACCTCCTTTTCCGCTATCTGGGCTCGTCGAAACCACAGGGCTCGACTTTTCTCGCTTGTCCCGGATCCGGATTTCTTGTGCTCGCAATTTCTGTTGCTTCTCACTCGCTCTTTGCTTCCAACGATCACGGCTTTGCTTAAATAAATTGGCCAGACGCTCAATTGAGCTAAAGTATCCTTGTATCATGGGCAGATCCTGGCAACCTGGTCACACAGATTATGCATGAACTCATACCATCAATCAAGTCCTAGAGTGAACAGCCTAGGCTATGTCTACCAAACTGTTGCATTCTAACCATCAGATTAGAACTATCTGGGGGTTTTTTGTAAAGTTATGTTACAAATTCGGAAACTGCGACATAAAAGTTGTGGACTCAACCAGATAAGTAACTGGTGACTCAAAATCAATGGTGCTAGTTAGGTTGCTAACAAACTCAAGCTCAAGAGGGTTGACCTAACTCTTGCTGGTGTTATAGAGCAAATTATGCCTCAAGACGGGTAATGCTCATCCTCAGAATTGGTTTCGGTGCTAGCTGTTAGGAAGTACCCAAATGGGTACTGGCAATGCCTGAACTGGTTTCCCACAATGGAGCAAAAGGGGGTTAAAGTGATGCTGTCAAAGGTACAAGAACAAAGTTGGCACCGAGTCCGTTGGGTGCTAGCGATTAGTTGGCTAATATTAATTTTATCGTTGTTTTATGACCCGATTTCACACAATTTAACTGATCCTGATCATCTATTCAGCCTGTTTCGAGATCCCATACTCACCAGAGACCCATGTGTTCAAGTCCAGGGAGTATGCCTAGATGAAAAACCCTATGCCCTGGGAGCGCGACTGTTTTGGGGCATGATCGTGCCTAGCGCCATCATGATTGTTTTGGTGTTTGGTCATGAAACTTGGCGACGCATTTGCCCACTTTACTTTCTGTCCCAAATTCCCAGAGCGTTGGGATTGCAGCCACAGAGGGATATAAGCAAAAATCCCTGGCTGGTTCGTAACCATTTATATGTCCAGTTTGCCATTTTCTTGATCGGGTTGAACTGTCGGATTCTATTTGTTAACTCTGACCGCTTGGTTCTGGGTTTGTTTCTGAGCTTGACTATCGTATCCGCCATAATGATGGTATTCCTCTATGGTGGCAGAAGTTGGTGTCATTATGTCTGTCCATTTGGCATGGTTCAGATGGTATTTACTGGACCACGGGGATTGCTTGGCACTGAAGCTCACAACGCACCGCCAAAA
>NZ_JAAHHX010000227.1:0-2871 GCF_010672065.1 Moorena sp. SIO4A1
GGTTGGAGAGCTTTTCTCAATTCTCCTTTTTTTGGTTCATGGGTTTTGTGATCACTCTCCTAAATTCGGATCAAACCCCATCCTGCTCTTCTTTTCAACCTTTTTCTTCTGTACTGAAGTGATGGGTAGACTTTTTGCAGGAAAACATGTACTCTAACTTATTAGTTTTTCATAGTCTGAGAGGAAATAAATGGGACTCTCAAAGCTCTCACCGCCAAAACAGTCTCTAAATCAGTCTCTAATTACTGACTTGACTGATAGGAAAAATCTAGTCATTGTCATTCCTTCATTTAATGACTGGGAAGCTCTGGAAAAGCTACTGCTACTTATTGATGAGATTATTATTCCTGAAGGCACGAATTTAGAAGTTGTCATTGTTGATGACTATTCAACTATGCCCATCCCAGATTCACTGACTCATCAAGAACATCTCCAGATTCGAGCAGTTAACATCCTTCGACTTCGCCGCAACCTTGGTCACCAGAGAGCGATAGCGGTTGGCTTGTCCTATGTATATAGCCACTCAGACTGCGACTGGGTTGTGGTGATGGACGGTGATGGGGAAGATAATCCCTTTGCGATAGAGCACCTCCTGAATGTCTCGGACAAGACAGGTAACAATAAAATAATTTTTGCTAAGCGCAGTAAGCGCTCTGAAAGCTACACATTTAAGTTTTTCTATTTCATTTACAAAAAGCTTTATCTCCTGCTTATAGGGAAAGAAATTAGCGTCGGTAATTTCAGTTTATTACCTGCTTATTTATTGAAGAACGTCGTAGTTATTTCAGAAATTTGGAATCATTACTCATCAGGCATTTATCGCTCTCGAATTCCCTATCTTGAAGTAGATGTGCCCCGGGCGAAGCGACTAGCTGGACAGCCCAAGATGAACTTAGTGTCCCTCGTGACACATGGCTTGAGTTCTATTGCAGTGTACGGAGATATTGTTGGGACGAGAATCTTATTAAGTGTTGTAGTTTTGTTAGTTATTTTATTGTTGCTCTTAGGCTCAGTTTTGCTGATTAGACTCTTTACCGATTGGGGGATACCAGGCTGGGCCACCTACGTGTCGGGTTTATTAGTTCTATCTATGTTCCAACTTGTCTTAATCGGAACTGTTTTCAGTCTGATCATCTTGTCAACGCGCAATCAGTCCAACTTGATTCCAGTTCGCGATTATAAATATTATGTTGATAATTTCTTTCCTTTAAAACCATGAACCAGTTTACCTATGTTGGAACAGAGTTAGAGCTGTTTGCTCAAGCCAAGAATTGGAAGAACTATATAAGAGTATTATTAAGTAAATATATCAAAGGTGATGTCTTAGAAGTGGGTGCAGGGATAGGAAGCAACACCCGTTTACTCTGTCGCTCCCAATATAGTCAGTGGTTGTGCCTAGAGCCAGACAATCAGCTTTTCCATGCTCTAGAACAATCGATTGATTTAAATGGTATCATCAACTGTTATGCCCGCAATGGGACTATTGATAGTTTGACTAATGAGCAATTCTTTGATTCAATTTTATACCTTGATGTTTTAGAACATATCCCCAATGATAATCAAGAAGTCATCAAAGTGTCTCAACATCTAAAAGCTAATGGAAATTTAGTTATTTTAGGTCCAGCTCATCAAAGATTGTTTACTCCCTTCGATGCAGCTATTGGTCACTATCGTCGCTATAGTCAATCCAGTCTTAAAGCAATAATACCAGATAATCTCAAGATTGTTAAATGTCTCTATTTAGATAGTGTGGGTTTACTAGCTAGTCTAGCTAATAAACTGATACTTAAGCAAAGTCAACCAACTTTAAAACAAATACAAGTATGGGATAGCTTAATGGTTCCTATCTCTAGAACCTTAGATCCTATCTTCAGATATAGATTAGGAAAATCAATTCTGCTAATAGCTAAAAAATATCCTGATCAAATTGATAAAGGTTAATTTTGACTATAAATAAAATTAACCCTATTACTAATTTATTTGGGATGGCCATAAAAACCTCTAAAACCTTTCCAAACTTTACCACCTTGTTGAATGTTTTTATTAGCTAAAGACACCCAATACTGGTTGGAATCATCAACATTTTGATTTTGTAAATTTTTAGGGGTTTCAAAATATTCTAGAGACTCTAAATACTCAAAATTATCTTGATATTCTTTTGAGATTACCGAAATTTGAGCCAACCTTTCTCTAAGAGCTTGAGAATTAGAAATAGCTACTTTATGAAATTGAAGAACTATAGGAGTAAAACAAAGCATTATCCATAAAAAAGCTATAATTATATGGATTTTAGCAAAAATTTTTGAGATTCTATACGCAAGCCAAACAAAACCCAAAGGAACAAGTGAGATTGAAGCTACCCATTGTCTTGTTAAAATCCAATAGTCACTCCGAAAAGAGACATAAGATAAAAATATAGATATTCCCAAGGCTATAATTATTAGAAAAACCGGACTGATTAGCTCTTTAAGATAAACTTTCCTAAGTTTTGGGTAAACTATAATAATTGATAAAATTACGAAAATGATAATAAGCAAGGGATATAAAAGTTTTCGTAAGAAGTCAAAATGACTGAATTCCATAAAAGTGATGAGTAACTGCTCCTTTTTTACCCAATGAAAAGGATCAAATGTAAATTCTGGGCGCTCTCGTAACCAAGTTAATAATCCTAAAGTAAAATAGACTATTGTGCCGAGGACAGAAAGAGGAATATTCGTATGTTTAATGACAGAATTAATGGAAATTTTTTGGCCAGTTTGAATTAATTTTTGCAAGTATGTAAATACAATAATTGCCAACCAATAAACAGAAAAGTAAGGATGGAAGAGTACCCCCATTAAAATAGAAAATAATCCAAAAAATGTCAAAATC
>NZ_JAAHHX010000228.1:0-2870 GCF_010672065.1 Moorena sp. SIO4A1
ACCTATTTACTTGCCCATTCATAAAACACCGGAAAGGTAAAATGAAGATTCGGTAAAAATTTGATTTAGCGTTTGTATTTGAGATGTAAAATTTAACACGATAAATAAAGATATAATGTCAGGTGTACTTTGGGCTAAAAAGCGACATCATGAATAATATCAAGTCAGGTTGAATACCCTCAGCCCTGGTGCTAATGGTTTAGTAAATAGGAGCACTTCTGAAAATAAGCTTGATATTCATCATAGCATCTATGAATAATCTTGTTGACCCTTGGATAATCACTTTTTGCTAACTTAAGAATACCCGAATCATAACGGTAATGGTCAGAGTCAATTAAGATCAAAAAATTAATTAATTATTAAATTAATAACCATGCCAGTTCGTGACTACTATCATGATAGTGTACGCAATGCCCTTCAAAAAGACGGTTGGACAATCACCCACGATCCCTATCGTTTAAAACTCACTAGAAAAAAGAATTTATATATTGACTTAGGGGCAGAACGACTCATTGCGGCGGAAAAAGGTGTCCAGAAAATTGCTGTTGAAATCAAAAGTTTCCGCAGTGCATCAGAAATGAAAGATTTAGAGGAAGCAGTGGGTCAATTTGTTTTGTATGAACACCTACTGGTACGCTACGAACCCGAAAGAAAACTCTATTTAGCTGTTCCATAAGATGTGAGATCATCAGTGTTTGAAGAAGAAGCAGGACAAGTTTTAATCGAAGATAAAATCATTCGCATTTTTACCTTTGACGTCAATCAAGAGGAGCTTATTACATGGATACCTTAAACAAAACTAATCTAAAACAAGCCATTATCAAAGTCTTACAAGACTACGTTGAATTTTTAGGAAATGACCCCGAAAGCGACCTTCAATTAATCATTGACGAAAATAAAGATCACTATCTCCTCATGGAAATAGGTTGGCACAAAAATCAAAGAATTTACGGCAGTTTGATTCACATTGATATCATTAACGAAAAAATTTGGCTTCAACAAGACGGCACAGAAGAAGGAGTCGCCAACGAACTGGTAAAACTAGGCATTTCACCCCAACAAATTGTCCTTGCCTTTAAAACCTTAGAACGCCGTAAAATAACTGACTTTGCCGTTTCCTAATTCAAAACTAAGTACCTAGGCAAAATTGCTTACACATTGAAAGTCTTGCTAGCCAAGGCTTTCAGCACTAATTTAAGTGATATCAAGTCCGGTTGAATACCCATAATAAAAGTGTATCGAAGGCAGAGGGAATCCCCCCTAACCCCCCGCGCGGAAGGGGGGCAGGCAGCTATGCTGAAGTAAAGGAGTAAGGTTTCAAGGGTAATCGTGTTTTATAACTAATTATCCGGAGATGATATGACTTCCTTTATTTTTACCAAAAAAATGGCCTGTAAGATGAAACTAAAGGTAAGTATTTTTCATACAAAACAAACCTTCATGGATAGTACTACCCCCTCACAAATTTGTCAAGCTGACGGGGTGACAAGAAGATTAAAAGATTTACTGGTTGTGGGGTGTGGGGTGATTGGTGTAGGGAAACGAGGGAGCTATTCCACGTTGGTAGCGATGCAGCGCGGCCAAAGGGGGTTTCCACGGGGCAAACAGCAGTGCGGACGCAGGTGACCCACACAGACCCATGCGCCATGAGCGACTGCATCAAGAAGGGACGGTTGAATCAGGTTGGAGACGGTTGAATCAGGTTGGGCATGTTGGTTTTTGCTAGGGTAACTCCAAAGTATAGCAGTCGCCAGGGCAGGCGCGGACATGACAAAAGTCTCAAACCTAAGTAAGCGCAAGAGTTTGACTTCTGACTTCTGACTTCTGACTTCTGACTTCTGACTTCTGCTATAGCTTCTATTTTCCCCACATCCCACACCCCACAACCGGTCACCCTGTCTTCTTTTTAGCCTTGTTGTCACCCCCTTAGCCTTTGAACACATTTACAGTAGACGCGGTAGCGGCTTCTCCCAGAGTAGCAATAGATTCCTTTCGGACAGCCATGTCTTATCGCGCATGTCAATTGGCTCAACCAAAATCAGGACGTGTTTGCTCCTTACAAAGCCTCTTTGGGCTATGTTTGGGCTTGATTTTTGTCTAAATCCCGTTAGCTTCCGGCAAAAGTGGTGAGTTGGACTCAAGCTAGCACTCTCAACGACAATCTCGATCAGGTGTTTGTCTAGAATTTTTGTGCAACCCTGCGGTGGAGCAAAGCTTACCCGAGTATAAAATCATTTTTTAATTAGCATAGTGCGTCTGAGTGAACTCAGGCGCATTTTTGATCAGGGTTGGTCTGCCCAGGACTTTTGTTAAGAAATATTACAAAAAAGTGGCCTTTTGTAGAAAAAGAGCAGATTTAGTTTGATTAACCATTAGAGGCTGAAAAACACAGCAGTTTTTAGATACAGCCTCAGACACCACCTCAGATGTAACTTCAGATACAACCGAGGTGTGGGTTACATAGCAACTGACGATTCCTTATTAAGGAGGAAACATCAATGAATTATACCAATAATATCACAGGAACAGCAGGTGATGATAACCTGTTTGGCACTGTCGAAAATGATCGCATTGACGGTTTGGCTGGCAATGACAGGATCTTTGGTAGTGAGGGAATGAATTACCTTTTCGGCGGTAATGGCAATGACGAAATCTTTGGTGGTTCAGAGCGGGATGTGATTTTTGGTGGTAGCGGTAACGATACCATCTTCGGCAGTGAGGGTGATAATGTAATCTATGGTGGCTTAGTGGTGCAGAGAAGTCTTGAAAGTAGTGGTAGGTATAGAGTCTCAATAATAAGACAGGGATAGCATGACAGGGGGATTCCATGAGAAGCTTAAGGTCCCAAACTTAAAGCAAATTTCATGGAA
>NZ_JAAHHX010000229.1:0-2846 GCF_010672065.1 Moorena sp. SIO4A1
AATTTTGATGGGACAGTATTCGGTACAGGGATGAGTTTTAATCTACCTCTGTTTTGAGGTAAGCAAGTCAGGTTGTAAGCTTTTCAGCATTTCAACTATTTATAGCCTTTGGCAGTTACGTTAACGGTACCTAACAATTAACGGGACTTAAAAAAACTATTTGGGCGTTTTGCGCCCAAAGCTTGATCTAGTAATAACTAGACCTCAAGGCGATCGCCTCTTTGGCCAGAGATGAAAGAAACTACTCCAAACGTTATACCACCTTGTTTTGAGAGATACTGTCGTCGTTTTTACCCCGTTTTTAGCAGACAATGGGATTGCTATAAAAGATTTAAGTGTAGAATAATAGCAGAGTGCTTTGGAGGCAGCTTGAGAGTCAGGAACCTGGGAGTAGCGCAAACCCCACGGATTAAATCCGGGGGCTTGTAGCCTCAATACCTGACCAGCCTAGGTCTCTGTGAAGACTACGTTATCAGTAAGTGTTTAAATTCCTACCTTGGGATGCGTCGCTAGTCCCAAGCTCTAGAACTGGATTGTTAAACATCTGTATCAGGTTAAAGAAGTGCAATCTGGAAAGTACCGACTGATAACATTGGCAAAGCGAACTTAACCCTAGCAATAGGAGTAAACGTAATTATGCGCGTATTCGTACTAGACAAAAACAAAAAAACACTAGACCCTTGCCGACCTGCTAGAGCTAGAATCCTGCTTAAGCAGGGGAAAGCAAAGGTTCTAAAAAGATACCCATTTACGATAATCATGCAAGAAAAGGAGGTTGAAAACTGTGTAACTCACGAACATCAACTCAAAATAGACCCCGGAGCAAAAACTACAGGGATAGTTATTATTCAAGGCAGTAAAGTTATCTGGGGGGCAGAATTAACTCACAGGGGTTTTCAAATCAGAGAGGCCTTAACCTCTCGTAGGCAGCTAAGACGTTCTAGGCGTAACCGAAAAACTCGTTACCGTCAGCCTAGATTTTTGAATCGTAAACGCTCAGAAGGCTGGCTAGCTCCTAGTTTAATGTCACGAGTTGACAATATCTTGACTTGGACTAAAAAGTTAATCAGATTATGCCCCATCAAAGGCATTTCCCAGGAGTTAGTCCGTTTTGACACTCAAAAAATGGAAAATCCCGAAATATCTGGTGTCGAGTATCAGCAAGGCACGTTGTACGGGTACGAAATACGAGAGTATTTACTTGAAAAGTGGAATCGAAAATGTGCTTACTGTGGAGTGGATGACATTCCTTTGGAAATAGAGCATATCAAGCCTAAGTCTAAAGGAGGCTCTGACCGAGTAAGTAACTTAACTATTGCTTGTAAAAAGTGTAATAAAGCTAAAGGAAGTCAGGATATAGAAAATTTTTTGTCGGGCAAACCTAATGTACTAAAGCAGATTTTATCTCAAAGCAAAAAGCCTTTAGCTAATGCAGCAGCGGTTAACTCAACCAGATGGAAATTATACAATTCCCTTAAGTCAACTGGTTTACCAATTGAGACCGGTAGTGGTGGATTAACTAAGTATAATCGTTGCCGTCAAAATCTACCTAAAACCCATTGGTTGGATGCCGCTAATGTCGGTAAAGTTGATCACTTGTACATCGAAAGCTATCAACCATTATTGATTACAGCTAAAGGACATGGGACTCGTCAGATGTGTCGAACGAATAAGTTTGGTTTCCCGACTCGTTATGTCCCCAGGTACAAAGAAGTTAAAGGTTTTCAAACCGGAGATATTGTAAAAGCCATTGTAACCAAAGGTAAGAAAATAGGAACCTATACAGGCAGAGTAGCTACTCGCCAAACCGGCTCATTTAATATCTCTACAAAATCTGGACTGGTTCAAGGAATTAGTCACAAATATTGCAGCATTATACACCGGAAAGATGGATACTCTTATAGTTTCGTGCTTCAAGGGATGCAGTGGCCATGAGGGGGTTTCCCCCACTCGCGCTTTGCATCAAGACAAGGAAGCAATTTCCACGCTGCTGTTTATGTAAGGGGAGCGACTCCTCCCCATGCATGAATGACAGGGGTTTCCGTCGCTCCCCTTACCAACCCCTATTTTTTTGATGAATTAACAAGCTAAGGGGGTGACAACAAGACCGCGCTGCATCCCTAATAACGTGCAATAGATCCTCTATTTTTCCCTAGAGCCAGTAAGGCTAACCAGGAGGGTTGTTAACCCGTAAGGTTAACAATACACCGCTGGGGATAAGACTTCGTTTATGAGGATTTCGGCCTTAATAAAATTTAAGTATTTTAAGGTTCTGTGTCAAACCAAAACCCAAAAAAAGACACCTTAAAAAGGCTTGTAATAGAACCGATCTGGATTGATTATTGAAGTACAGTTATGGCAAAAGTTATTATTATTGGCGCAGGCGGAGTTGGCAATGTGGTTGCCCAAAAGTGCGCTCAAGTAAAAGAGATATTCTCTGAGATTCTCCTAGGGAGCAGAACGAAGCAGAAATGTGATGCGATCGCAAAATCTATTGCTCATCCATCCTTAACAACGGCTCAAATTGATGCGGACAAAGTCACTGAAATGGTTGCACTCATTAATGATTTTCAGCCTGACATCGTTATCAATGTGGCTTTGCCGTATCAGGACTTGCCGATTATGGACGCATGTCTAGAAACTGGAGTGAATTATCTCGATACTGCTAACTACGAACCTCCTGATCAAGCAAAATTTGAATATAAATGGCAATGGAACTACCATGAACGGTACAAACAAGCTGGGATTATGGCTGTCCTGGGATGCGGATTCGATCCTGGAGTTGATTCAATCGCTGTAGCGGCTGTGGCGGCGGGGAAATAGTTTGACTCATTTGTCAGAACCTA
>NZ_JAAHHX010000023.1:0-126631 GCF_010672065.1 Moorena sp. SIO4A1
GTCAAGGAAAAGAAGTAGCAATGATAAGTGAGTTCTTTTGGAATTGGTTGCGCCGTGTACTTGGAGACTTGTTCGCACGGTGCTTTGGGGACGAAGCGGGAGCAATCCCGCTGACTTACCCGATTTACCCTTAATAAAAACCTCCCCCATCTCCCCATATTCCCCTCCTGGTCGGGGTTAGGGGTGGGTTCCCATCTCCCCATATTCCCCTCCTGGTCGGGGTTAGGGGTGGGTTCCCATCTCCCCACACTTCCTATAATTATGGGTATTCAACCTAACTTAATATTACTTCCCAATACAGAAACGGCTGAAAATGCGGTCAAGCACTGATTCGGTTACTTCCTCTCCTGTAATTTCTCCCAAGGCTTGAATTGCTCCACGCAAATCTATGGTCCAAAAATCTAAGGGTAACTCTTGCGCAATAGTTTTTTGCACTTGCTCAAGAGACATTTTCGCCCGCGTCAAGGCAGCAGCTTGTCGTTGGTTAATGGCTAAATCTAAATCAGCGGCTTGCAGGTTGCCACGATTTACTGCGTCAAGAATTGCCTTCTCCAGAGCATCAATCCCTTGATTGTAGGCAGCAGCTGTCTTAACTACCTGCTCTATAGTATTAGGATAGCATAGGGTAGATTCACTCTTATCACTGGCCAGGTCAGTTTTGTTAATCACTAGAATTACCGGACGTTCTTGCACCTGTTGGTAAATTTCCTGATCCCCTGCACTCCAGCCAGTGGTTGCTTCAATCACCAGTAATACCAAGTCAGCCGCCATGGCTGCACTACGCGATCGCTCTACTCCAATCTTCTCCACTTGGTCAGCGGTTTCGCGAATTCCTGCTGTATCGAGTACCTGTACCGGGATTCCCCCTACCACTAACTGAGATTCCACCACATCCCGAGTGGTACCAGGAAGGTCAGTGACAATAGCGCGATCGCATCGACTCCAGGCATTCAATAAACTCGATTTTCCGACATTGGGTCGCCCAAGGATCACCACTTTTAAACCCGTGCGCAATAGTTCACCCTGATCCGCTGTGGCTAATAGTCGGGATACTTCTGTTAAGATATTGTTAAGTTGAGCTACAATTGCGCCTTGATCAAGGGGCGGTAAATCCTCCTCAAAATCAATTCGAGCCTCAATTTCTGCCAAAATATCCAGGCAAGTAGCTCTGGCTTCCCGAATGGGTGTGGCGAGCTTGCCCTGCAACCCAGCTAGGGCGGCTTGAACGGCTGCTAGGGAGCGAGACCCCACTAAGTCCGCAACACTTTCTGCCTGAGTCAAATCCAAGCGCCCATTTAAAAATGCCCGTAGGGTAAATTCTCCTGGCTGTGCTAATCTCGCTCCTTGTTCGAGGCACAATTGCAACACTTTTTGGACGGGCATGATCCCACCGTGGCAATGGAACTCTACCACATCTTCACGAGTGTAGGAACGGGGAGCTTGCATAATCAGCAGCAATGCCTCATCCACTAGCTGTTGGGTTTTGGGATGACGCACATAGCCGTAGAGAATCCGGTGACTCTCCCAAGCCTGACGCCCCGGTGCCTGGAATAAAGTACGGGCAATTGCGATCGCATCTCTTCCTGACAGTCGCACAATACCGATACTGCCTTGTTGGGGGACAACTGCTGTTGCGATCGCAGCAATGGTTTCACTCTGGAACATCTGAGATCAAATTCGGTTAACTTATGATCATATCTCTTTTAGTGGTCATAGGTAATGGGTCATGGGTAATTATAGAGGAGGGAACAGGGAACATAGAAGAGACAATAAGCAACAGGCAAGAAGCAAGAAGCAACAGGCAAAAACATTGCGTACCTTACTAGACTGAAATATATGAGTTTTTAAAACGATAATTTTTGGTAATTTTATAATAATTAATCCAGATTTTACATTATTTTGTTTACGGTTAAACTAGGATGGTTGTATTACCACTAGCTATAGGAGTTATTTTTATTTATTTTTTTTATAAAGATGAGCATTTTTATGTGAAGTTATTAACGATCATGAAATTCCATTTATCAAGATAATAATAAATTTAACTATATAAAAAAAGATTCGATGAACCTTGTTAAGTATTCAGCAATTTAAATTTAAAATTAAAACCGATTAAGATAACCGTATCAGAAAGATTTTACGAATAAGCCAGATGAAATTAGCTGTGAGTAGAATTAGTCAATCCCTGAGCGTTCTCTATGTGTTGGCAGGACCTCTTTGGGTTATACCGACAATAGCACAGCCGATTCAAGCCGATCACACCACTGACACGGAAGTTATCCAAGATGGTAATCGCTTTGATATTGACGGAGGTACTCGATCAGGTGATGGCTCTAATCTATTTCACAGCTTTCAGGAGTTTGGTTTAGACCAAGACCAAATTGTTAATTTTTTGTCTCAACCCGGTATAAAAAACATTCTCAATCGGGTTACAGGTGGCAACGCTTCAGTGATTAACGGTCTCATCCAAGTCACAGGGGGCAACCCCAACCTGTTTTTAATGAACCCAGCGGGGATAATTTTTGGTGCCGATGCCCAGCTGAACATCCCAGGAGCATTCACCGCTACCACCGCTACAGGTATTGGCTTTGGTGATAATAATTGGTTTAGTGCCTTTGGTAACAACGACTACTTTTCTTTAATTGGAACACCTAGTGTCTTTAGGTTCGAGACATTAGGTACACCAGGAGCCATTATCAATCAGGGCCAGCTAGAGGTGACACCAGGAAATAACCTAACCTTACTCGGTGGCACTGTGATCAGTACTGGAGAACTGGTAGCACAAGATGGAAAAATTACGGTAGCTGCTGTACCAGGGGAAAGTTTAGTGAAAATTAGCCAAGAGGGGCACTTGCTCAATTTGGAAATTCAGCCCCTACTAACTGACCAACAATCCTTGACGCCTGTGCAATTTCCTGAACTTTTAACTGGCGCTGATGTAGGTCATGCCACAGAATTCAAGGATAATGGTGATGGTACTGTAACGTTGAAAGATTCAGGCATCACTTTGGCCTCTGGAGATGTAGCGGCAAAGCAAGTAACGGCACAGACTGCAACCCTATCGGCCAAAAATAACCTGACTCTAGTAGAAAGCCAGCTGTCTACTACGGGAGACTTAAACCTACTGGCTCAGAATGAAGTGGTGGTAAGGGATACTGTTGAGAATCCCTTCAATGCTATAGCGGGAGGAGACCTCTACATTCATGGGGATTTAGGTATTGATATTCTGGCACTGAATCATCCCAAGACACCTTTTCAGAGTGGCGGTAATCTCAGTTTAGTTAGTGATGGGATTATTTCCGGAGATGCTCACTTTGCCAGTGATGGTAGTTTCTCGATTCTGAATTTATCTAGTAAACCAGGTAATTTTCTGAGCTTATATGACCCGATTATTATCTCTAGAGGCGATGTCATCTTTGGGGATTATACAGGAGCTTCTCTGAAAGTAGAATCTACCGGAAGTATTCAGGGGGGAAATATAAAGATCACACAGCCAGATACCACTGGCTCGATTCCCACTTCCGATCCAGATTTTGATAATTTGACCCAAAGCCGCTCTCTGATTTTGCGAGCAGGTTTGAGTGAGGATCAATTGAGTAATCCAGTTAATTTTGATCCTAATCAATCAGTCACGGTAGAGGGCACAGAATTTTCTAATCTCGAACAGAATTCATCGGAAGGGAGTATCACTATTGGTAATATCGATACGAGTTCTGATCAGGGTGATGCTGGACCTGTAATCTTATCAGCTCAAGACGACATTATATTCCGTAATAATGATGGTTTGATTATTACCACGATTAGGACGACAGAAACAGGGGGTAGTAATTCTGGTGATGTAACCTTGGAAACTGCACAGGGAAGCATTCAGGTAAATGGTGAGACTCTCACAATTATTACCGAGGCATCAAACGGTGGAGATTCTGGTAATATAACCTTTAAGGTTCCAGATTCAAACAATGTTAACTTTGATAATATTGAGATCAACACACAAGCTCAGAGGGGTGGAAATGCTGGTGATATCATAGTCTTCGCTCCTGACATTACTAGCGAAGCTGATAGACAAGCAATACGAGAACAAATAGAATCTAACTCACGGTTAGATGCTATCAGAGGTACACCAGGAGAGATTACTTTTAATCCGGGAGACCCAACGGATGGTGGCACCGGTACACCACCGGATGATGGTGACACCGGTACAGATACACCAACCGATGGTGGTAGCGGTATCGATACACCAACCGATGGTGGCAGCGGTACAGATACACCAACCGATGGTGGCAGCGGTATCGATACACCAACCGATGGTGGCAGCGGTATCGATACACCAACCGATGGTGGCAGCGGTATCGATACACCAACCGATGGTGGCAGCGGTATCGATACACCAACCGATGGTGACACCGGTATCGATACACCAACCGATGGTGACACCGGTACAGATACACCACCAGATGATGTAACGGTTTTACTACCGGATGATCTAAAAGTTTCACAACAGGTAGACTCAAAAATCCCCACACCGGATAACTCATCAATAACACCGCCAGAGGTTCCACCATTGGTAGAGCAACCAATTACACTGGAGGCGACTGTTAAAAGTGACCTAGTCTATGGCATAGAAAAAGCCTTCACAGAAGAATATCAGGCATACTTTCTGCGACAGCTCAAGACCAAAATTTATACTCAGAATGATGTGCGCGATCGCATTCGTGAGCTTGAGCGGGAGACGGGTCTCAAGAGTGGGGTTATTTATGTCAGTTTTGTCAAAAACTCCCTGACATTACCAGGAACGCGATGCCAAACTCCAGCAATCCCAGCAGCCGAAATTGACCGACGATTTGGTTACCAAGCCTCTGATCTATCTTCAGAACCGGAAAAATGCTTACAAAAAACCGATGACCAGCTAGAACTGTTGCTGATCACAGCAGAGGGTAATCCAGTTCTGCGGCGAGTCTATAACGCAAATCGTGCTGAGGTCCTAGCTAAGATCAGGACTTTTCATCGAACACTGATAAATCCCCGAAGCTTTGATGATAAGGAGCATCTCAAACCAGCTCAGCAACTTTACCAATGGCTGATCGCACCGTTGGAGTCTGAGTTAAAAGCTAATAAGATCGACAGCCTGATATTTGCCATGGATCAGGGTTTGCGCTCCCTACCCCTGGCTGCTCTGCACGATCAAAAGAACTATCTAGTGGAAAATTATAGTGTCAGCCTGGTGCCTAGTCTTAGTTTGACCTATTCTCGGTTTACCAATGTTCAATCCTTCCGACTGCTGGCGATGGGAGCCTCCCAATTTTCTGATAAAGAGGATTTGCCTTGGGTAAAAGTCGAGTTACAAACAATTATCAACAAACTGTGGAAAGGTAACTATTTTCTCAACGAAAGCTTCACTCTGGAAAATTTAAAGGCTCAACGAAAAAAACGGAAATTTGGCATCATTCACTTAGCTACCCATGCTCAGTTTAATCAGGGAGCTCCTGAAAATTCTTATATTCAAATGTGGGACAAAAAACTGGGGCTCGATGAACTGGAAAATCTATTTTCTGAGCCATCGGTAGAGTTGTTGGTACTCAGCGCTTGCCAAACTGCTTTAGGCAATCGGGAAGCAGAGCTAGGTTTTGCTGGATCAGCGTTTCAGGCAGGGGTTGACTCCACTTTAGCAACCCTTTGGTCTGTCAGTGACCAAGGGGCTATGGGGCTGACTACTGAGTTTTACCGTCAGTTAAGAAAGACACCCAGTAAAACTGAAGCCTTGCGACAGGCACAGTTAGCAATGATTCGAGGCAATGTCCGGATTGAGAATGATCACTTATATATCTCTGGTAAGAGAATTGCGTTATCTTCACAATTGTCAGAATTTGGAAATCAAAGCTTTAGCCATCCCTACTTTTGGGCTGCTTTCCTGCTAGTTGGTGATCCGTGAACAGGGAGTAGGGAGTAGGGAGTAGGGAGTAGGGAGGTAGGTGTGGGGAGATGGGGAGATGGGGAGATGGGGAAATGGGGAAATGGGGAGATGGGGAGATGGGGAGATGGGGAGATGGGGAGATCCTGACTCAGATGATAAAATACATCAAGACAATGAGAAAAAAAGTATTTAAAGATACTAAATTAATCTCAAACTAATTCTTCCCTCTCCTCCCTCTCCCCACACTACCCCCTCTCCCCACACTCTTCCCCCTGCTCCCTGCTCCCTGCTCCCTGTTCCCTTTAAACTCAAATACTATGTCCTAAACTATACTTCCCTTGCTATAACCCAATCGTTTTCAGCATTTCCAAATGCTTTGAAACCGGTACAAGGGTATTGGCAGTAATCATCCCGCTGGCGGCAACTGCTGGTAAACCAATACCGGGAAAGGTTGAGTCTCCACAGCACATTAGTCCAGGTAGGGGTGTGCCAGGACCAGGAAAGATGCCAACTCCTGCTCGAATTGCTGGACCGTAGGAACCTCGGTGGCGGCGCAGAAAGCGTTCGTGGGTGAGCGGTGTACCGACTAGAGTGACTTCACAACGGGAACGAATGTCTGGAATGATCCGCTCCAATCCTTTCCACATGATTTCTGCACGCACCTGCTTTTGTTGTGCATAGGCTTCACTGCTACGACTCATCCCCTGCCAGAGTTCATAGGGTTCGTTACCTGGAGTATAAACGTGAATCACGTGTTTTCCTGGTGGTGCTAGGGATGGGTCTAGAAGGGATGGAATCGATAGCACTACTATATTCTGGGGAGCGGTAACACCCTTTTCCCAGTCATTAACGATAATGTAGTGGCAGGCTAGGTCTTTTTCTAGTCCTTGAGCATCAATCCCTAAGTGGAGATGCATGAAGCTGTCACACTCAGGAGTAGCGTTTCTCTTGGCTCGATAGGATTTTGGTATTGCTGAATCTGGCAGTAGTTTGAGGGTATCCCATACTGAGATATTAGACACTACTGCTTTACGGGCTCGGATTTCTTTGCTGCCCCGCAGACGCACACCTACGGCACGGTTGTGCTCGACTATCACTTCTTCAACATGAGCATTAACTATCAACTGACCGCCATGTTTTTCTAATCCCCGCACCAGGGCATCAACCAGGGCACCACTACCACCAATGGGATAGTCTAGCACTACCCCTGGTCGATACCATTCCGCAAACATAAAGGCCATCTCTGCCGCAATGGTTCCATCCGCTGGTAGTCCAGATAATAGAAAACAAAGCAAATCGAGCCAATTACGGCTAAAGTTGTCTTTGAGAACACCGTCCATAATCTGGCTAAAGGGTCCTCTGAGCTTGATAGAATCCCCAGCATATCGTAGGAAAGAGGGGGCAAATCGGCTGAGGGTGACTACTGCGCCGAGATCAAAACGGATGGCAGTGAGGGGAATTGCGATCGCAGCCTTAGCTAGGGGTTCCATCACCCGCTGAAGCTCACGCCATTCGGTTACAGCATCATTACCACGAAGCCTGGCTAGAACCTCACAAAACTGATCCGCACCAACGGAGGTGTCAAAGTCCCCTTCAGGCAAACGGCAACCCCATGTATTGTAGGTTTCCCATGATAAATCCTCACCAATGGCATCTAGCAGTTGTCGCAGAGGATTGGAAGAAGGGCTATAAGACAAACCTGAGTAAAGAGACGGACCGGAGTCAAACTTGAATCCATTGCGCTCAAAAGCGTGAGCAGCACCACCAGGGATTGAGTGGCTCTCGCAGACTGTGACGTTAAAACCGTAGCGAGCTAGAAGAGAGGCGCAGCATAAACCACCAATCCCACTGCCAATTACAACTATATCTGTTTCTTTACTCATTGAAATTTGGGCTCGATAGTTTGGTTTATTTTATAGTAGGGAGTAGGGAGTAGGGAGTAGGGAGTAGGGGTAAGAAAATTTACGGTTCTTCAGTATCTGTTATGGTGAACTATCGCTTTTTATCGCTTTGATAGTTTGATCATTTATTTTTTATGCTAAATCGAAAGTGAAATAGCATTCCAAATAGGGCGTTGGTACTGTTCTGGTCATCCGCTTTTCCCTGCTCCCTGCTCCCTGCTCCCTACTCCCTAAAACCCATAACACAATTACCTCAAGCAATTGATAATTGCTATAAAAATTCTATATTACCAATTTCTCTCGAATCGTTTCTTCATTTGCCCTAAACCCTACCAATACCGCTGTGCCATCCTTCACAAATAGGGGTCGCTTCAGGAGCATCGCATCTTTTGCAAAGGCTTCAACCCACTGTTCATCGGTCCAAGTCTTTTTTTCTTCACCTATTTCACGATAGGATTTCCCAGAGGTATTACGCATTGGTTTAGAGCCCAATGCTTCTACCCAGCTGCTAATCATCTCTGCAGTTGGTGGATGCTCTTTTGTGTTGATGAAATCATATTCAATACTGTTATCTTCGAGCCATTTCAATGCTTTTTTGCAAGTGCCGCAGTTGGGGATACCGTAGACTTTAATTGACATAATTTTTCTCCTTATTTTAAAAAAAGGGAATAGGGAGTAGGGAGTAGGGAGTAGGGAGTAGGGAGTAGGGAGTAGGGAATTTGCCGATTTTAATTTACCGACAACTGGGGCGAATTATAATTTTAAATAGGGTGTAGAGCGTAGGATATAGCAGATTAAATTTATTTAATTTATTACTAAATTCTACACCTGGTAACCCTACACCCTACCCTAAAACTACACTTTGAATTTATCGGTAATTCGCTGCATCGCTTCTTCTACATTTTCCCGACTATTAAATGCGGAAATGCGGAAATAACCTTCCCCGGCAGCACCAAATCCAGAACCAGGGGTTCCGACTACATTGGCAGTGTTGAGTAATTTATCAAAGAAGTCCCAACTGGATAGACCATTAGGTGTTTTGACCCAAACGTAAGGGGCATTTACGCCACCATATACTGTTAATCCAGCGGCTGTTAGTTGATCGCAAATAATTTTGGCATTTTCCAGATAGAAGTTAACTAGTGCTTTAACTTGCTCTTGGCCTTCTTCAGAATAAACGGCTTCAGCGCCCCGTTGTACAATATAGGAAACCCCATTAAATTTAGTACAATGGCGGCGGTTCCAAAGTGGCCACAGTTCTACATCTGAACCATCGGATGCTTTGGCTGTTAGGGTCTTTGGTACTACTGTTAATGCACAGCGGGTGCCGGTAAAGCCTGCATTCTTGGAAAAAGAGCGGAATTCAATGGCACAATCCCTTGCTCCCTCAATCTCGTAGATGGAGTGGGGTAGGTCTGGGTCAGTGATAAAGGCTTCGTAGGCTGCATCAAAGAAAATGACCGAGCCATTAGCTTTGGCATAGTCTACCCAGGTTTTGAGGTAGTCTTTGCTAGCGGTTGCTCCGGTAGGGTTATTCGGGAAGCACAGGTAAATTAAATCAACCTTCTGGGAGGGAATCTCAGCGGTGAAGTTGTTCTCGGCGGTAATCGGTAGATAAACTAAACCCTCATACTTACCAGCATCATTAGCATCCCCGGTATGACCAGCCATGACGTTGGTGTCTACATACACGGGATAAACTGGGTCAGTAACGGCAATCTTGTTATCGTTGCCAAAGATGTCGAGAATGTTGCCAGTGTCGCACTTGGAGCCATCGGAGATGAAAATTTCCCCAGGGTCAATCTCACACCCCCGGCTTTGGAAATCGTGGCTAGCAATTTTTTCCCTTAACCAAGGGTAGCCTTGCTCTGGACCATAACCTTTGAAGGTGGCGCGATCGCCCATTTCTTCAACGGCTTTGATTATGGCGGTGCGGCAGGCGGCTGGTAGTGGTTCGGTAACATCACCAATCCCCAGCTTGATTAGCTTAGCATCGGGATTGGCTTCTGCGAAAGTATTGACCCGTCGCGCAATTTCGGGAAATAGGTAGCCAGCTTTGAGTTTGAGGTAGTTATCGTTAATGCTTGCCATAGTAGATTGGTATATACGCCCTCAACACAGCTTACACTTCTTTCAGAAGTCGGGAATAGGGAGTAGGGAGTAGGGAGTAGGGAATAGGGAATCGGGAATCGGGAATCGGGAATCGGAAAAAAAACAGCGTTGCTGAATAATGGAATGATTGGAAAAGTTTTTAGGTGCGCTTGACCCATTAAGAATTAAATTCGCCACGGATCGCACCTGTAGAATGGGCATCCTGCCCGTTCGAGATCTGGTCGAGTTGCGTAGGGTGCGTTAGGGACGGGCTCGCCCTGATTTTCTCGGTAGCCAGTTTTGGGAAATTCCGTCCCGTAACGCACCACTGATAGCTGATATGGAAATTCCGAAATTACTCAACACTGAAATCAGTGATGTAGCAGCAACATCCCTACTGACTTTGTATTGCCATGCCCTAGAAAGTCAGTCAAAAGACCCAATTTTATTGGATCCATTAGCTGTTGAAATTACTGATAAATTAAACCCTGAATTATCCCAGTCAGATAACAAGTTTTATCAAAGCTTGGCTAAGGGCAAGGTAGAAAAAAAATTGGTGGTTCATATTGCTATGCGCGCCAAACGCTATGATGATTATGTCAGAAATTTCCTGGAGCGATCGCATCACGGAATTGTTGTTAATATTGGTTGTGGCTTGGATCCTCGTTTCCACCGGATCGATAACGGTAAGGTGATATTCTATGACCTTGATTTCCCAGAGGTGATAGCGGTTAAAAAGAAACTGTTGCCAGAAACTGACCGCTATCGCTTTATTCCATCTTCGGTCTTGAATTATGAATGGATGGAAGCAATAACACAGTTGAACCCTGATTCATTACTCTTTCTGGCAGAAGGGGTGCTTATGTACCTTCAAGAAGACGAGGTAAAATCATTAGTGTTGAAACTGCAATCAACGTTTCCTGGCTGTGAACTTATTGCTGAATTTTTCAATGCTCTTTGGTTAAAGCCGCCCCTGCAAGGAATAATGAACAGAAAATTACAACGGGATTTGCATTTGGGAAACGATGCTACGTTCAAGTTTGGAATTCGAGATAGTAAAGACTTGGAGGGTTGGAATCCAGGTATTGAATTCCTGGATGATTGGTTTTATCTTGACGAACCAGAAAATAAACTTGGTTTGCTGAGAGTTTTGAAAGATATTCCATTTTTCAGGAAAATACAGTGGACTGCTCGCTATAAGTTAAATTGAAAGGGAATCGGGAATCGTGAGTCGGGAATCGGGAATCGGGATATCCGAGAAAAAAATGTTAATTCGTAACTACCAAGTATCAGATGCCAAAGCTGTTGTCGATGTCTACAAAAATGCTATCATGGAAATAGCTTCACAAGCGTATAATAGTAAACAAGTAGAGATTTGGTCATCCTATCCTAAGGATAACGACCAGTTTACGAAACGGCTGAGTATGGGAATAACACTTGTTGCAGTTGATGGCAATAAGATAGCGGCTTTTGGTCAATTACATCCCGCTAATCACATTGATTTACTGTTTACGGCAAAAGACTACTCTCGCCAGGGTTATGCTACAGCGATTTACCAACAATTAGAAGATGAAGCGTTAAGGCAAGGGGTTACTTGTCTCTATACTGAAGCTAGCAGAATTTCTAAGTATTTCTTTCTCAAACAGGGATTTACTATTATTGAACCGGAGACTGTATTCCTCAGTGGGGTAGGGTTTGAACGGTTTAGGATGCAAAAGGTCATGTAAGCGGTCAGCGGTCAGCGGTCAGCGGTCAGCGGTCAGTGGTCAGTGGTCAGTGGTCAGTGGTCAGCTTATTTTATTCAAAAGCTGTTCGGTGTAGCTTGGCCTACAGCCAATGGCTGTTCGCGTAGCGTGCGCGTAGCGCATAAGCTGATAGCTTATAACTGATAACTGATAGCTGACGGCTGATAGCTGACGGCTGATAGCTAATAACTGATAGCTGATAGCTGATAGCTGATAGCTGATAGCTTACCCATTGATTACCTGTAAAGCGGTCAAGTTCAAATCACCGAAAGTCTGAGAAACAATCTGCTGATTCCCACTAAATTCTTGTTTTTGATAACTACCGTCTTTCAAGACTAGGACAGTTACTAATTGGTCTTGGGAGTCAATAATCCAATATTCAGGAATAGCCCTTTGTTGGTATTGTTTTACTTTATCACTGTAATCACGTTGGTAGTTTTCATCATTTTGGTTTCTGTAGGGGCTAACTACCTCCGCAACAAACTGTGGGGGTTCCATATCAAGGGTGATAGTTAGGCGTTTTTCCGTTTGGAGAAGATGTGCTTCCGTAAGCACTACCAAATCAGGATAGCGGTTTTGAGGATTTCCTGGAACTTGCAATTCGCAATCGTGTATCCTGATTAAACGAGGGTTAATGTGTTGGGCTAATTGATACATTAGCCACATCGCCCTCCAACTATTTGATTCACTCTCCGGTGGCAATTGTACTAACTCCCCATCAACCAGCTCATAACGGTTATCTGTGCCGTCATCATATTCCAGGTATTGGTCAAACGTGAGTTTGGAGGTGGTTTTAACCATCGTGCCATTCGCAGTTACTGACTTTAATCCTACAGTTTCTAGCGTGAACTACCCCGACTTACTTCTTTGTTCGCGAAGCGTGGCCAAAGGCCAAGTCGGGGCTTCCAGCTTCACGGAAGAATGCCTTAACTTGGACGGGCGTCCACGTCTTGGTCTTACTTCTTCGACCCTGGCGTTGACCTCCCCCGTCCCAGAGGAGGATAGCATTCTGATCCCTTCTGCTCTAATATTCTTTGCCGCATTACCATCTCTGTCGTGGTGAGTTCCACAACTTGGACAAGTCCAAGCCCTGACATCCAGTGGCAACTCCTTGATTCGGTAATGACAATTAGAGCAGGTTTTGGAACTAGGAAACCATCGGTTTATTTCAACTAATACCTTTCCTTCTTTTTCGCACTTATAAGACAGGAAGTTTACAAAGGTTCCCCAACCCATATCAGAAATTGCTTTAGCTAATTTATGGTTACGTTCGCGAAGCGTGCGCGTAGCGCACAGCATGCCCTTGACATTTAGGTTCTCGACTACCACCACTTGGTTGTTGTCAACTATCTTTCTAGATAGTTTATGCAGATAGTCTTGGCGGACATTTCTAATCCGTTCGTATACCTTGGCTACAATCTTTATGGCCTTTTTGCGTCCATTGCTGCCTTTTTTCTTTCGGGCAGCGATACGCTGTTTTTTAGTCAGTTTCTTTTCGGACTTGGCTAAGTGCTTTGGATTCCCAAACTTGGAAGTCTTTTCGCCATCGTAGGTAATAGCAAAATCCTTAATACCCAAATCAATTCCGATAACATTTCCTTTTTTGGAAGGCTGCAAATCATCCGGCTCATATTCCATTAACACCGAAGCATAATATTTTCCAGATGGAGTCTTGCTAACGGTTACAGTTTTAATTTCTCCATCTAGTGGTCGATGGATTATTGCTTTGATAATGCCTAATCTTCCAGGGAACTTCAAGTAGTTGCCAACTTGTTTTACGTTCTGGGGATACTGAATTGATTGACGATGATGATATGATTTGAACCTAGGATATTCAGCCCTACCCTGGCCGTAGGCCACGCTGACGCGAACAAAGAAATTTTGATATGCACGACTAAGATTGAGACTCACGGATTGCAAAACCTGAGAGTAACAATCTTTTAGCCATTCAGTCTCTTTTTGTTTTTTGAGCTTTGGCAACATAGAGTTGAGTGCAGATTGTTTTAGCCCCTTGCCAGTTTCTTTGTAGGTTTCTATGCACTGATTCAAAGCATAGTTCCACCACCAACGAGCGCATCCAAAATGCTGAGCTAACACTTGAATTTGCTCTTGTGTGGGATAAATTCTAACTTTGACGGCTTTATGTTTCATTGCACTCAAACTTGTTGGAGATGAAACCTTAGAATAAAGAAGCCTTTATGGTTAGTCGGCTATGCATAAAAGGGTTAAATCTTTGTGATTAAGGCTTCTTTATTCTTACGGTAACTTCAAAATCGACCATGCTTACTATTATATGTATTTCACAGTAATGTGTCAAGGGATAAAAGAAATTTTCTGTCTCGCTATCCATCCTAGAGACGCGCACCTTAGTAGAGTGGAGCCTTAATCAAACAGTTTTAACCCTTTTTCCCATAGCCGACCAACCTTAAAGGCGACCCTCTACTTACGGTAACTTCAACACCCTGGAAGAGGGTGGGGAATTTCGCGAGTTTTGTTAAAGTTTTTTAGGGCGTTCCAGTACCGGCTCTTCAATAGCATCCCGTAGCCTGTCCAGGTTTCGGGTAAGCATTCAGGCGTGCGCTTAGTGCATTAGCTGATAGCTAATAGTGGATAGGTTAAGGTTTCCGAATGGTAAAATACTGGACAGATTGCTTGTTTTGGATGTAGCGATCGCTTAGTTTATAATTCTGTGATCGCTCATTTTTTTTCTCTACCCACCCTAACCACACTTACAACACTTACCATATTTACCACGCTTAAGGGAAGCCTATTGCTGGAACGCGCATCTTGCCTGTTCCCTGTTCCCTGTTCCCTAGCTTTACAGGTGGTGCGTTACGGGGCGGACTATCCCAACCCTGGTAGGAGGTTAAAAATCAGAAGCTTTCCGCCCCTAACACACCCTACGCAGCTAAATTCTAAATTCTAAATTCTAAATTCTAAATTCTAAATTCTAAATTCTTCATTCTTCATTCTAAATTCTTCATTCTTAATTCTTCATTCTTAATTCTTCCCATTCCTCCAACAAAACATCTGGAAGACTACCAAGCATTTCATCCCAAGTACTACCAGCCTGTAATGCTTCGATAACTATAGGAAGTGGTTCAGAAAAAATGTTAGGAAAATCAGCTTCTCCAGGAAGTCGAATGCTGAAAGCTAATTGCTCCTTTGGGGGATTGAATTGAGCATCAATTCCCTCACGGTTTCCTCTGGGATCAATTCGATACCAACCGAATTCAGCTAAGTAAACGGCATTTAAACCATGCAAACTGTAAGGCTCACCATCGTCATGAATGCTTAATCGCTGATAACAAAAGCCTGCTGGAATTCCATTGGCTCGTAATAGGGCAGCTAGCAAATGGCTTTTTGCGTAACAATAACCGGTTTTATGCTTAAGTACATCCGAGGCACGACAGGTGACAGGGTTCATTTTATAGTCAACGCTATGGCAAATGTGGTCTCGAACCCACTCAAAACAGGCTTTTGCGATCGGCGTTCGCGCAGCGTGGCCAAAGGCCTCAGCCGCGCCAAAGGCGATCGCATTCGATGTTTGATGCTCTAGGGCAATTGTCCTCGCCAGTTCCAGAATTGTAGGATGTTGCCAATCGATGATTGCACTGGTTTGTAGATAGTCTTGTGTATTCTCCATATTAAAACGGGAGTCGGGAGTCGGGAGTCGGGAATCGGGAGTCGGGAGTCGGGAGTGAAAAAAATAGCAATTAAAGTAGGGTGGGCAAACTAATATAATCTAGAATACTCAAAAGAACCAAACGGTTTTTGCCCACCCTACAAGCTGTTCCCTGTTCCCTGTTCCCTGTTCCCTATTCCCTATCTCCCCATCTCCCCATCTCCCCATCTCCCTATCTCCCTATCTCCCTATCTCCCCACACCCCCCATCGGTCTCCAATTCCCCGAAACAATAAAACTCGCCCAATAATAAGGATGCTGATACCTCTCATCTTTCAACATGTCCAGTTGCGTCTGCCGCAGAGCCTCGGTGCGCCCCATGTTATCGTCTAGCAAGCGCTGATAGTAAGCCAGCATCAGCTCTTTAGTGGCTTTATCCTGTACCTTGCGCAAACTGATTAGCTGAGTTTGTGAACCAGCAATTACAAACGCCCGACGCAAGCCATAGATGCCCTCTCCTGAACTAATCCGTCCGGAACCGGTATCGCAAGCGGATAAGACCACCAACTCCGTGCCAGACAAGTTAAGTCCTACGGCTTCCAAAGCAGTGAGTACCCCATTCTCTGCACCAGTTCGCTTCTGCTTAAACCCTGCTAGCACTAGTCCGGACAACAGCATGGGATTGTCATAGAGTGTGGGCAGTTCTTGATTGGGAGCATTCTCAGAGAAACCATGGGTAGCAATATGCAGTATCCTGGGACTATTGACTCCTTTGACTGCTGACTCTGTGGCCTTACCACCCAGTAGAGGGTCTACTCCTAGCATGTCAGCAATTTCTTTTACTTCATCGGCAGTGCCTGGTAATGGTGAAAAGTCCCAGGTTGATAGGTCAATGGAACGGGTAAGGTCGGCACTGGCGAGATTGCTATGATCCTGATTAGCAATTAATTCACCAGCAGAACGGTCAAAGTCAGGATTGCCCAACATCACTGGAGCTGTTTGACTAGCAGATTCCTGGGATAATCTGAGTAAGTCCCTGCCAGAGGTAAGGTAAGTAAAGCGATAGTTTTCTACCAGATACTGCTGTTGCTGATCCACCAGGGCTTCAAAGGGAATCAGATTGAGCTCTCCTTCTGGGGACAGTAAGATCTGTCGAGTAGACCCTAACAGTTGGCGCACAGGATCCATCAACCTCTGATCCACTTGCCGTGCAGCTTGCTTCAACTGAGCGGTGGGTGTGTCTTTGTCTTGAATAGAGAGGCGAAACAGCTCTAACTCTTTTTCAATCAACTTAACCTCCCCTAGGTCAATGCCTTGGGGGTCTCCTTGGGAATGAAGCACGTAGGCAGCGTAGCGAGGGGAACCCCGTTGATACTTGACCAGTTCCACTAGGGCTGTATTAGCTGGAATCAGCGTTTGAATGGCTTCGAGAGTCACAGCTTGGTTAGCTGTGCGAAAGTCAGGGCTACGACGGCTAATTTTATCCTCTAATTGGTTGGCTTGTTCAGAGAGATAATTCAACCTCTGTTGATAGTATTTAAGAGGTAGATTTGGTAGTCGCTTGTAGATCAGATTGGCTCCTTGAGTGGGGTTAGAATTGAGGTCATCTAGTAACTTTGGGCTTTTAGGGTCTAAGCTTTGGCTGTAGAACAAGTTAGCTAGTTGAGTCCGGGTAGCGTTGAGGTCTTCCAGTAACTTTTGGCTTTCAGGGTCTAACTGTTGACCCAGGATTTGCTGGCTGTTGGTGATGAAATCGAGAACGCGACCTTTTCGCCGGAGGACGGTAGTCAAGGCCAGACGTGCTGCTCTGGGATTGTTGGGAGCTGTATTGAGGTGCAGAGAAATGACTGTGTTTGTGCTACCAGAGATAGTATCAAGGTACTTTCGCTTTTGAGGCTCAGAACCAGCAACCAAATTGGAGTGGAGGTTCCGTTCTTCTACCTTCAATCCTTGCTCCAACAGCTCAAGGGCACGGCTGATCTTACCTTGAGTGTGATACAGTAAAGCCAGGTTGTTGAGGCTTAATGCTACCTGTGGGTGTTCCTCTCCTAGCAACCGTTTAGTCAGCTCTAAGGTTTGCTGCAACAGGGGTTCGGCTTCTTGGTACCGCCCCTGGTTCAAGTACACTAAAGCCAGGTTGTTGAGGCTTAATGCTACCTGTGGGTGTTCCTCTCCTAGCAACCGTTTATTCAGCTCTAAGGCTTGCTGGAATAGGGGTTCGGCTTCTTGGTCCCTGCCCTGGTTCAAGTACAGTAAAGCCAGGTTGTTGAGGCTTAATGCTACCTGTGGGTGTTCCTCTCCTAGCAACCGTTTAGTCAGCTCTAAGGTTTGCTGCAACAGGGGTTCGGCTTCTTGGTACCGCCCCTGGTTAAAGTACACTAAAGCCAGGTTGTTGAGGCTTAATGCTACCTGTGGGTGTTCCTCTCCTAGCAACCGTTTAGTCAGCTCTAAGGTTTGCTGCAACAGGGGCTCCGCTTCTTGGTACCGCCCCTGGTTCAAGTACACTAAAGCCAGGTTGTTGAGGCTTAATGCTACCTGTGGGTGTTCCTCTCCTAGCAACCGTTTAGTCAGCTCTAAGGCTTGCTGGAATAGGGGCTCCGCTTCTTGGTACTGCCCCTGGTTAAAGTACAAGAAAGCCAGGTTGTTGAGGTTTAATGCTACCTGTGGGTGTTCCTCTCCTAGCAACCGTTTAGTCAGCTCTAAGGCTTGCTGCAAGAGGGGTTCCGCTTCTTGGTACTGCCCCTGGTTAAAGTACACTAAAGCCAGGTTGTTGAGGCTTAATGCTACCTGTGGGTGTTCCTCTCCTAGCAACCGTTTAGTCAGCTCTAAGGTTTGCTGCAACAGGGGTTCGGCTTCTTGGTACCGCCCCTGGTTAAAGTACACTAAAGCCAGGTTGTTGAGGCTTAATGCTACCTGTGGGTTTTCCTCTCCTAGCAACCGTTTAGTCAGCTCTAAGGCTTGCTGCAACAGGGTCTCCGCTTCTTGGTACCGCCCCTGGTTAAAGTACAGTAAAGCCAGGTTGTTGAGGTTTAATGCTACCTGTGGGTTTTCCTCTCCTAGCAACCGTTTATTCAGCTCTAAGGCTTGCTGGAATAGGGGTTCGGCTTCTTGGTACTGCCCCTGGTTAAAGTACAGTAAAGCCAGGTTGTTGAGGCTGGTGGCCACATGGGGGTGTTCCTCTCCTAGCAACCGTTTAGTCAGCTCTAAGGCTTGCTGCAAGAGGGGTTCGGCTTCTTGGTACTGCCCCTGGTTAAAGTACAGTAAAGCCAGGTTGTTGAGGCTGGTGGCCACATGGGGGTGTTCCTTTCCTAGCAACCGTTTTCTTAGCTTTAAGGCTTGCTGGAAGAGGGGTTCGGCTTCTTGGTACTGCCCCTGGTTAAAGTACAGTAAAGCCAGGTTGTTGAGGCTTTCTGCCACATCTGGGTGCTCTGCTCCTAGCAACCGTTTTCTTAGCTTTAAGGCTTGCTGGAAGAGGGGTTTAGCTTCTTGGTACCTGCCCTGGTTCAAGTACAGTAAAGCCAGGTTTTTGAGGCTTTCTGCCACATCTCGGTGGTCTGGTCCTAGCAACCGTTTTCTTAGCTTTAAGGCTTGCTGGAAGAGGGGTTTAGCTTCTTGGTACCTGCCCTGGTGTAAGTACAGTTCCGCTAGGTTGTTGAGGCTTAATGCTACCTGTGGGTGTTCCTCTCCTAGCAACCGTTTTCTTAGCTGTAAGGCTTGTTGCAAGAGGGGTTCGGCTTCTTGGTACCTGCCCTGGTGTAAGTACAGTTCCGCTAGGTTGTTGAGGCTTTCTGCCACATCTCGGTGGTCTGGTCCTAGCAACTGTTTTCTTAGCTGTAAGGCTTGCTGGTAGAGGGGTTCAGCATCTGAGTACCTCCCCTGGTGTAAGTACAGTTCCCCCAGGTAGTTGAGGCTTTCTGCCACATCTCGGTGCTCTGGTCCTAGGACTTGTTGTCGAATCCCTAATGCTCTTTCCCCTAGGGGGATGGCTTCTAAGTACTTTCCTTGTTCATAAAGCTCCAACGCTTGCTTAACAAGTCGAGATGCTTCTGCTAGTTTTCTTTTAATGACAGACTCCCTTGACTCAGTTGATGGTGAGCTTTCTTGAGCTTGGGCTATACCCGTCTGTCCCCATGGTGGCACGGGAACTGCCCTCATTCCGATCACAGCCACTACCGTAGCCGCCATCAGCCCTTGCTTGATTGAGATCCTTGCCTTCATCAACGATTAGCCCCCTAAAATCTTAACCATTTTTTGTTCCAGTTGACCTGCCCTGACCTGATCTCCCAAGGTTTGATAAACCTCTTTCCCTTTCTCTAGCCACGCGATCGCTTCATTCTTCTGACCGATGATGGCACTGGTGACTGCCAGTCCCCCAAGCACTTGAGCTTGAGTGTCTAAATCTCCTGCTGCCTTGGCTAGTTCTAGGGCTTGCCGGTAACGCTCCCTAGCTAGGCGATTTAATCCCACTTGTTTGTAAATGTCCCCCAGAAGTTGATCAACCCGGAGCGACTCAGATCCATCAGCCAAAATTGTTTCCAGCAGGTTAATGGCTTCAGTTTTCAAGTCATTGCTGCGGTACAAATGAGCCAAAGCTAGTGCTTCTGCTGGCTTACTCAACTGCTTTTGCTTAATTTCCTCCGCTGCTGCTGATACCTCCTGGGCTTTTTCCTGATCGAGGATGGTAAAGCCGAACACTCCCTCGTCCTTAGAACTTTTGCCTTGGTCAGTCTCGACAATCAACCAATAACGAGCCCCTGGTTGTAGGGACTGCTTTCCTGAGTAAACTATCTCCGTTGCACTAGTTTGCTGGTTCCACTCCACCCCTGGACCAGTCACTCTCACCTGGTAAGTGCTCGCGCCCTCAACCTGATGCCAGCGCAAGAGCGGTTGCTGATTGAGCAGGAAGGTATCCCGAGGTCTGAGAATATAGGGAATGTCTGGATTATTGTTTCGTCTCTCAGGCAGTGTATCCTCGTCGAATTCCAATAGCTTTGGCGTTGAGGTAGGAGCACAGCCTTCAGAGACGATATAGTCTCTGCCAGCTTCCGGTTGCCACTCCGTTAAGTTCTGGCATAGTACTTTGGCAAAACTATTGCTGGCCAGTAAGAGGTGATCCTTAGCCCCCAGTGATGCACCAATAAAGGCTGGCTGATAATCCGGCCAACTGGAACGCTTAAGTTTCACCTGACCTTGAGGACGAAGAGCCACAACTAGATTTAAACCATTTCCGATCGGACGAGCTGGTCTAGCTAAGCTGACTACCAAGCTCAGCCCCAGGATTAAGCCAATCAAAAGTTTCCATTTTTGCCATTGCATGATCGTTTACCTGCCTCCTTTAACGCTTTGTGAGCTAAAACTAACCATTTCGGTTGATCAGGATTAACAATTGAACCTAGCTGGCAACACTTTTGCCATTCTTGAAGCGCTTCGCCATTGCGGGTTTGCTGTTCATAGACCTGAGCCAACAAACAATGGGCTGAAGCGCGAGTTGTGATTTGTTCCATTCCCTCCGCTGTGCTAGCTAAAGCGATCGCTCCCGTTAGAATGGTCTCCGCTTGGTCTAGTTCCTGTTGTTGTAACAATGCCCAACCGAAATTTTTCATCAAGTTGTATCTGACTCTCAAAGGCTGATTTTCCGTCTCCTGTAAACTCTTCCACAGCAGAGGCGTAGCCAATTCTGGTTTGTTTTCCAATATCCACAAGCGAGCCAAATTGTTCTTGGCCTTAATCAAATTCTCCTTAACAGCGAATTGATATTGACTCTTAGCTTTATCGAAGTCTTGCAGGTCTTCGTAGAGGGACCCTAAATTATAGTGAGCCTTGGCATTGTCTGGATGGAGAGCCAAAGCCTGAAGATAGTTAGCTTCAGCACCAGCCAAATGCCCCTGATTATATTTCTTGACTCCCTGGCGATTGTACCAATCGGAAAAAGCTGGCTTGTTCAACGATAATAGGACTAGAACCCCAAACAGCAACAATGTGGAAGCGAATTTGGCTTCTTCATGGTAAGGCTTGGGAATACGCAGCCTGTTGAGTAATTTTTCAAACCCTTCTTTTCCAGCCTGGGTCAGTTCGCTTCTGGCTTGCAATAGGGTTAAGATACTCGGAAACGCCACCACTGCCACTCCCGCAACTCCGGTCCCAGCACTCAGAAATCGGGGCACAATATCCACCAACAAGCTCAGATTCACTGTCCAACTGCCCACCGTCAGCCCTCTCCACAACCAATCCCAGCGGTCCCAGAGATGAGGTGGTGCTTCTGTTTCCAATCGCCACCACCACGCAGCGGCTTGAGGCTGAAAACTGTTTCGGTATTCAGCTAAGTCCATGACTTTGGTAATCTGCCCTGCTTTGCTCTTAAGCTCACGGTCCAACTCAACCAGTCGCTGTTGATCAGTTGCAGATAGGTGATTACACTGACTCCAAGCCGCCTGCACAGCATCCCTGGCATTGAAAATCTCTAGCACTTCCTTTACTTGAGGAGATTGAGACTCTTTTAGGTTAGAGAGTGCTTCTTGATAGCAATTAAGGGCAGTTTCTAGCTCAGAAGTAGTCATCTATAATTTGACGACTCAATAGCACAGTACAGAAGATTCTTTTGTAGTTTAGATCTTTTTTTATCTATTTGGAGCAATTAGGAAAAAACTCTTGCGTAACTCATAACTAGTAAAAACGCTATATCTCTTAGGGAATATGCCGTAAGGAGTAGACCCTAGGGAGTAGTGGTTCAGTTATCAGAAAAAAATAGCAATTAAAGTAGGGTGGGCAAAGTCATCTAATCATTAATACTCATTTGAAGCAAACGGTTTTTGCCCACCCTACAAGCTTCAAAGGAGTAGGGAAAAAAAATAGCAATTAAAGTAGGGTGGGCAAAGTCATCTAATCATTAATACTCATTTGAAGCAAACGGTTTTTGCCCACCCTACAAGCTACGCGAACAACCAACCAACCTTCAACCTTCCCAAACCTTGGCCAAAAGGCCACGCTACGCGAACAACCTTCAACCTTCCCAAACCTTGGCCAAAAGGCCACGCTACGCGAACAACCTTCAACCCTCTTAACCCTTCAAAAATCAATAGCTAACAAAATCGTTTCCATCTCTTCCCGTGACAATCCCCCATGAGCGCCCAACTTGTGTTGTTCAAAACGGTCTTCTTCATACCACCAAACCGTTTCATATTTATGGGGTAAAATCACTAAATTACCTAACCGATTAAGCAATAATGGGGAGAGTTCACCTATACCGAAATACCCTTGTTCAATTAATGTCGTGGTGCGGTACACTGTTGCTCGATCTGCCAACTGCTCCGTCAGCAAATCATAGACTTTATCCAAATGGTCGTCCTGAATGTACAACACCATATCCCGACATGACCCCCCTGGCACCAACAGTTTACCTTGGGCATTCCTTTTAATAAACTGTTCAATAGAAGGGCTAAGCTGATTCAAATAAATAGTAGTCTCTGGTGAAACTTCTATTTGTCCATGATCAGCCGTAATTAGTAATAATGTATTCTTCAGCTTACCAGCTACGGTTTGATATAAAAGTCGCTCCATGGTTAGCAAAAGCGTGCTAACTTCAGCCTGGAACTGGAGGGAGCCAGGACCGTATTTATGAGCCATCCCATCAATAGTATCCAAATACAGAAAAAAGTAGCTCTTATCGGATTCAGCGATCGCTGCTTCAGTCAGGTTAACTAATGCTTCAGGAATAGTTTTGTAGGAAACAGTAGTTGCCCCATCACACACCGCTCGTGAAAAAGGAGAGTAAGCATAATTGTAGTGTTGAAAACAATAAGATTGCACACCATACTGTTGCAATTTTTGATAGAGAGTTTGGGTAGGGAAAAGGCTTTGCTCAGAAATACCAGTTGTGTGTAAGGTTCCCCGTTGCTTATCACCCGCAAACGAAAACATCAAGGGAGCAATAATATCATCCAACAGCGGCTCATAGTAAAACCAATGGAAGACACCACTCTCACCAACCGGAAGCCCTGAATGAATAGTACTCACATGAGCAGCAGTTGTGGAAGGAAACTGGGTAGTCAATTTAGAAGCCACACCTTCTACTACAAACCGCTTCAAAAATTCCGATTGTTCAACATAGTCCTCAAAAAAACGCCACCCGAAAGCATCAACAAAAATCAGAATAACCTTATCATAGCGATCCGGTAATTCTCCTAATACACTCCTAGGTAAACCCATGTTTCCTTGACCGGTGAGCAGATGATAGATCATCTGGGGAATCTGGGAGAAACAATAGGAGTCATAAAGGGGCTTACCAATGTGGTCATTTATTCTAGCGTTTTGAATAGCTTTTAAGGATTGAGAGTTAATCATAGATAGCAAAGGGAGTAGGGAGTAGGGAGTAGGGAGTAGGGTGTAGGGTGTAGGGAGTAGGGTGTAGGGTGTAGGGAATCGGGGAAAATACTGTTTAGTTCATTACTATATGGAAACGCTATTCTATAGGATTTGTTAATCGATAATTTAGCCTCCTGGTAATTTAGCATAGCACAACTAAAAATGCAACTTAAGTTTAATAGTTTCACTATTTACTATCCCCTATGCTACTCATAATAAAAAGCGATGCTCTGACAGAAACGATACGCGATCGCTTCCTAGGGTTGATCATACTTATGATATAGCGTTTATTGGATGTATGAGGTACACTTATCAACCTCAAAGTCCCCCTTATTAAGGGGGATTTAGGGGGATCTCTTTCTCAAAGTACCCCTTATTAAGGGAGATTTAGGGGAATCTCTTTCTCAAAGTACCCCTTTTCACTAGGAATTTAGTGGGTTCTTTTTGTCCCTCATAGTAAAAATAATTATTATATCCAGTAAATTTATTATCCCGACTCCCAATTCCCAAAATTTACTACTCATAAAAAAACAGATTGCTGATGGGATGCGATCGCTTTATTTAAATTTACCCTCCCAAAAATAAATTTTCAAAACCCTTGACAAATTAATATATAATCATTACTATTATAAATGTAAACAAAAAGCAAGAGGTTCACCTTATGCCTTCACAATTACCGCCTAACTCAGATAATAATCCTGACGAGTCTTCCCCAAAAAAAATCCCTGTTCAGCATATTTTAAAGGGGTCCCGCAAGGCCATACTTAATACGATGCATACCCTGTATGTACTCCGTTACACGGAAATTTCCGACTGGACTCCTCTTCAGCCGACGGGGATTCCGGGAGAGTTCATCACAATTACCGTCAAGTACTTGATTATCCCGTAAAACGTTAAATTCCTGGGGGGCTTTGCCCCCAGCTAACTCATCGGGTCTAATCCCATAGGGTCACGTCTGGATAGGTGAAAAAACTGAATGACATAAGGTAACATTCCTAGCCGTGGATAGTATTTCTGCGGCTATTTTTTTGGGGTTAGCAGGTTGAAGGTTATTTTGTTGAAGGTTAGGAGGTTGAAGGTTATTGTGTTGAAGGTTGAAGGTTAGGAGGTTGAAGGTTAGGAGGTTGAAGGTTGTTCGCGTAGCGTGGCCTTTTGGCCAAGGTTGAAGGTTAGGAGGTTGAAGGTTGTTCGCGTAGCGTGGCCTTTTGGCCAAGGTTGAAGGTTGAAGGTTAGGAGGTTATGAGGTTGAAAGTAATGCCTTATTTCAATTAGGTATAAGAATGCTGGGATTGGTGAGATTGTTTAATGCGTTCGCGTAGCGTGGCCGAAAGGCCATCGCTTCCCACACTCCCATCTCCCCATCTCCCCATCTCCCCATCTCCCCATCTCCCCATCTCCCCATCTCCCGACTCCCTACTCCCGATTCCCGACTCCCACCCCTCTAGCTAACGTAAACCCTTCAGCACTTCCTAAAGATACTTGGTTAGGTAATTGCAAAGCCGCCAACGTCGAGTTGTCCAACAGCAGGTAAGATTGAGTTGACCACAACTGTTTTAAAGTCTTTTCATCTTGGGGAATTACTTTGCGATCGCTATAAAAATCCAAACTAGGACGCTGATAGGGAAAAGACGTATAGATAATATCCCCTGGAGCCGTATTTTCCTGAATCAAAGCCGCCACTGGCTTAACTGGAAATGCTTCATTTAACTCCCAGAGCCAAGAGTGAGAACTCATTAATAATACCAAAGCCATGTACATCCCTATCAATAAAATTGGGATAAAATTGCGGTTATGCTGTTTAATTTTCAAAGCCGCTAGGGTCATGGTTAGGCTTACCACCATACCCATAATGATTAAAACCGGTTGGGGATCTGCCAATATAAAATAAATACATCCCCCTAAACCAGCTACTCCGATAAATCCTAAAATAATTGTTAAAATCTTAGGATAACGACTCCAATGTTGCCAAAATAGGGTGAGTTGAGCCGCAACAGCTATAGCAAAAAAGGGATACACAGGCATAATGTACCAGGGCAGCTTGGTTCCCATCATAGAAATAATCGTCAAATAGCCGATAGTCCCAATTAAAATCAAACTCCCCCAAGTGGTGAGGGGTTTTCGCCAAGCTAGATAGAATCCTCCTAGCCAAAACAATAGCCAAGGGAAAGTATACTTAATTAACTCCAAAATATAATACCATGGTGAGCCTTGATTCCCTTCCACCTTTTGAGAGATGCGAGCGAATCCTTGCGAGATAAAATGAACATGCCAAAAGGTTGCTCCATAATGCTGCCATTGGGCAATATACCAAACCAAAACCGGTGCGTAACCTAGGACTATGCCCAACCAAAAATAGCGACTTTTCAACAACCATAACGTTTTATTTGCCAGAATAAAGACCAAGACAATTGCCCCTAGAGGCACAACTAATAGACCTTTTGTGAAAGTAATTAGTCCTAAACAAACTCCGATCCCAATTGCCCAATAAGACTGAGCCTGACAAGCTTTAAGTAAGCACAATAGCAACAGCAAAAACCAAGTATTGATCATGCCATCCAGCATCGCCAAACGTCCGTGGCGCACAACTGGCAACAGGGTCAAGTAGACGCTAGCGGCAAATATTGCACTGACACGTTCAACGAATAGTTCTCGTGCTACTAAATAGAGCAGTGGTACTCCACAAGCTGACAAAAAAGCACCAGGCAGACGAGTAGTGAATTCTTGGACACCCCCTAGTTTATAGCTTAAGGCAATCAACCAATCCATCAAAGGGGGTTTAAGTAGATAAGGTTGTCCCCACAGAGTAGGATGGAGCCAGTTGCCCGTACGATAGATTTCTCTAGCGATCAGGGCCCTGGTGCCTTCATCCCAGTCTCGTAGGGGTACGTTTCCCAGAAAAATACCCCAAAGGAAAAGGGCAGCCAGGAAAAGGCTTAGGATCCACTTGATATCCGTGAAAAAGGGATTTTTTAAGGTAAGTGCTAATTTATTCATCTATAGCAAAGGGAACAGGGAACAGGGAACAGGGAACAGGGAGTAGGGAGTAGGGAGTAGGGGTAACTAAAGTTGAATGTACCTCATAAGTATGAAAAACGCTATATTAATGTTTGTACTAGTTTCGCACTAGGACGGTTATATAGCATTTCCATTTGATTTGTGAACATAATCTCTTTGGAAAAGGCAAGAGGCAAGAGGCAAGATTAAATTAATTATATAGTTATTTTTGGTATTCACAAAAACTGTAATTATTTTTTTAATTATTTTATAACTGTTATCTATAGCATTTATAAAATAATCATTAAACTTAATGCTAATTTAGCATAATACTAAAAAATCCTTGGAGCTCTTGACTACTGTTCCCTGTTCCCTGTTCCCTGTTCCCTGTATTGATATAGATTTACAATAAAAAGATGCACCCTCTATCTCCTTCCAATCAACTCCCTCTCTATGGCAAAAGAATCATTGTAACAGCACCGAGAAACTATGGGTCTCGGTTATCTCAACAAATCATTAATCAGGGTGGACTTCCCATAGTGATGCCAACTATTGAAACCTGTCTGTTGGAAAATTCCCCTGAATTAGATGCTGCTCTCAGGCAAATTCATAAATTTGATTGGATTGCTTTCACTAGTCGCAACGGAATAGACGCTTTTTTTGAGCGCATGGCATCCTTGGGTATTTCTACATCTGTGCTGAAAAATTGTCAACTATCTGCGATTGGAAAAGATGCCGAAAGATTGTATGATTTTGGAGTAACAGCTGATTTAGTTCCCGCTGAAGCTAGCCCAACAGGAATTGTTACTGAATTGTCTAACTATCCAACTATTGATCAGAAAACTATATTAGTTCCTATTCCAGAGGTGGTCGGGATACCAGAGCCTAATGTCATCCCAAATTTTATTTCGGGTTTACAGGAATTAGGCATGAAAGTCACTCCGGTATTGACCTATCAAACCCGAATTTTGGATCAAACTATCTATGATGTAGAATTAAATCTGATTAGTCAAGGCAAGATAGATGTAATCGCTTTTAGTAGCACCGCAGAAGTAACCGCTTTTTTGACAATGGTTAACTCCCCCCAGGATTATAACCATTGTGTCGTTGCTTGCTTTGGTCCCTATACCGCTGCTAATACTGAAAAATTGGGATTAACTGTTTCTATTGTATCCGAAAGTTACAGCTCATTTCATGGATTTGCGAATGCGATCGCAAAATTTTTTGATAGGTAACTTTCAGCTATAATTAACTATATGAGGTACATTCAATTTTCTTATCCCTACTCCCTACTCCCTACTCCCTACTCCCTACTCCCTATTCCCTATTCCCTACTCCCTACTCCCTACTCCCTATTCAATTTGCTATATAATTAGCTAAGGTAAAATTAAGTGGGTGAATGGAAACCAATCAGCCCTCAGTCAATCCCAATACCCCTAATCTAGATGGGCTTCACATCAAGCGCCCCTGCTTAGTCGTTGCTGATCTCGAACGAGCATTCACCATTTACCGAGATATTCTAGGATTTAGGCTCGACTATCTGGCTGAAGCATCCCCAGACTCTTACCTCTACCAAGTGTTTCAGTTTCCCAAAAGTGCTCAGCTCAAATTTGCATCACTCAGTACAGAAGACGAACCTAGAGCCCTGGCTCTGACCGAAGTCAAGGGAATTGAATTACCCACCCCTACCACTCCCTATCGTCTAGCACTGGTGGTCAGAGTAAAAGACCTGACCCTAACCATTCAGAAAATCCGTGAACTGGGACTTGACACCATTGAGCCCAATTACTTTACTAGACCACCAAACCTCCATTTCACTGAACAAGCATTCTGCGATTACGACGGTCATCGGATTATGCTGTATGATGTGACATCCGGTTGATTAGTTTAGCAAAGGGAATAGGGAGTCGGGAGTCGGGAGTAGCTTGGAGCAAGCAACAGTTAGCATAGATGAGGAAGATTTAAGTGCCGACTCTGCAAGTCCAAGAAGCGTATTCTTTTTATAGAAGATTTATCCTGGAATATAGTCAAGATAAAGCTGAAATATATCAAAGATACGGCTTCACTGTACAAGGAAGCGTAGGTTCAAAAGATTGGGAGGTATTTGCAGCAATCTTGGTCAATGACAGAGCAAGACGAAGAGACGGGGCAGATTTGATCAACTATGAAGTTAAATCTGCTGTTATTGGAAGCAGCTTTGAGTACCAATATCACAGGAATCACGGACTGGATAAATTAGCTGATGATAAATCTGTTGATCATATTTTTATTGCCAGAAGTCAAGCATATACCAATATTGAAGTTTGGTTAGTCGAGCGTGCCAAAATGCTTTCCAAATTTGATAAATGGTTACCCGAACTCCTTCAAAATTATCAAGCCGAAGCGAGACAGCGGTTTCGACGCTCAGTAACTTATGGGTTTGTCAAGAATCAAGGTGTTAAGCTTTTGGAGATCAGCGATGGAGTGCTAAGGTATTTTCTGGAATCAACTTAACCAAAGGATTCAAGATATGGGAAGCAATCCAGGTAATCACAGGTACACAGACAGCATCACCAAATCCACTCAAAGCTTGATTGATATGTGATGGAATGGGGTAATCATCAGGAACACCTTGTAGCCTTGCATATTCACGAGGTGTCATCAGACGCATTCTGATAGTTCCCTTTCCAACTCTGACCAACATTTGCCGACTACTGCCACCTCTAGCAGTTCTTAGGCAGCCTGCAATGCTATCTTTTCTGAGTTCTGCTCTTTGCTTGCCCTCACGAACACGCCTGTACATGGTGCAGTAAGAGTAATAGGATAAATCCTGAAATTCTTTTAGATAGTCTAGATTTACAGGGGACATCATAGTTAAGTGGCGTTGCACTTTATCTTCAAGCCACCAACGCTCGTCATGATCCGATATATTCTCTACAACACCACTTAAGCCAGTTTTCACCTTTTCAGGCAGTGGTGGAACCTCTATGAAATTCCAGCGCAGATCATGATTAGCTGCGATCGCTTTTTCAAGTGCTTGAGTTTTAAGTGACGAAGAACGCCTTGCAAAAATCAACATGTTCTGATTCACATCGGATGTATGCACCCCAATCACAAAAATTCGTGGTCTACTTTGAGGCACGAAATGGGCTGCATTGATGGCATAAACATCACAGGCATAACCCAACCGATTCAACTCCTCAATGGTAATTCGGAAGTCTTGCCCACCATTTGAAGTAAGCCAACCCGTCACATTTTCAAGCATCACAAGGGGAGGCTTATTCCCTTGACTGTCAAGAATTTGAGTAAAACCCCAAAAAGCGCTAGAGTATTGACCATGAATACCCTTTAAATTGCCTGCTAATGATAAATCAATACAGGGAAATGAAGCCGTCGCCAGCAAAGTATTGGGAATATCGGAATGGCAAACCGAAAAAATATCTTGAACTCTATAGTGCTTGCTTGCATCCTTAAAGTAAGCAGAGTACATTTCAAATTTGTCATAGGCCCAATCATTAGCGAAGACAACTTTCCAGCCTACTTGCTCTAGCCCCAATCTGACCAAACCAATTCCTGCAAAATACTCTGCACAGGTCAGATGTTTATCAGAGGTATCGGTATCACCCACACTGGGTAGAGTCTTGTTTTTCCTCACCGAAAAGGCCATAGTTATTACGTTACCAATCTATTTTGAAGCTTCGTAGCTATTGCTGTTCATAGCTATGAAAGTCTAGCGTTATTCGTTCTGCTGGAGCAACTACAGCGTTTTTCAAAACTATGCGGTACACAGGATTTTTTACCTGTTCTCTCTTCTCTATTCCCTGTTCCCTAAAACCTAAAAATTTGTACCTCACCTAATTTAAAACTGCTATAATTCCTATTACGAATCCTGAGGCTTATGATTAGGAGTCAACTGTAAATACAGACCAGGGACAATCAGAAATGCAATTAGCGTAGACGACATCAAGCCAAAGATAATTGCCATACACAACGGAAACCAATTAGCTTCACTAAACGCCAGGGGCAATAAACCAATTATCGTCGTAGCACTAGTTGTCAGGATTGGTCGTAAGCGATCGCATGACCTGTCACAAGCCCTCCCTGATGTTAAGATAAGCAACTATACCATCAAACGGTGCTCTTAACACCGTGTCTTTGAGGATAACATTCCTCTTGTTAAGCTGGGCTTTAGCTGAGCTAACCGCAGATTCAGCGGTATCTATCTGAGCCTGAGCCGCAATCAACTCACCTCGCGCTGCCTCTAAACTGGCTTGGGCTGCACGAATCTGACTCTGGGCTGATACAATCCCAGCCTCCGCTGCTTAAACCGCTGCTTGCGCATCCTGGAATTGGGTGACCGCCCGGTCGCGATCGCTTGCAGAAACAACCCCCTGTTGCCACAGTCTTTGGTACCGTTTCATCTCAGTTTCCGCCAAATTCCGAGCTGCGATCGCCTTTTTCATATCTGCCTTAGCCTGAGCCAGACTTGCCAGAGCTCTGGCTTGATTCGCTTGCTCAGCCCGCACCGATGCCTGAGACTGTTGCAAACTAGCCATGGCTGTGATTACCCCTTTGGTAGCTTCCACCTCCGCTGCTGCCGCCACCGTTACATCAGACGCTAACTTACGCTGGTCTACTCTTGCCAGCAATTCACCCTGTCGTACAAAATCTCCCTCCCGCAATGGTCTACCATTAATCTTTTTGATGTACTCAACGAAATAGGGATCCGTGTAGGAATTGTGATAATTTTTGATGCTATATTCCCTACGCTCCGGGTTCAAGCTTAGCTTTAAAAAAGCGGGGAGTCGCACCGCTGCCTACTCCCTGTTCCCTTTGCTATAGTTACTTGGTTTTAAAAGAACGTGAGAAAAATCCTTGGGCTGAGCTTGATTGCCATAGGTTTAGCGGTTGCGTGGTTATCTATCCAGGATCACCAGCCACCCGATGCCCTTTCTTCAGATGTTTCGCCACCCCAGAAACAGATCAAATACCAATCCCATCCTCTAGACTTTAGTGTGGTTCATACCTTATTAATTCCAGCTGATAGTGGATTTTCCGTTACTCCCGCCATATCGGAACAGTTAATCACCTTAGAAGATTTAGCCCAAAAGCACCAAGCTGTAGCTGCCATCAACGGCGGTTTTTTTGACCCAAAAAATCAGAAGACCACCTCGATTGTAATCAAGCAAGGGCAACTAGTAGCAGATCCCCGTGACAACCAGGGGCTGATCCAAAATCCCAGCTTACAGCCCTACATGGATAAAATTCTCAATCGATCAGAATTTCGGCGATACCGTTGTGGGTCAACAGTCCGCTACGATATTACTCTACACAGTGAACCGACCCCCCCCGGTTGTCAATTATTAGATGCCCTAGGCAGTGGTCCGTTGCTGGTTCCACAAATTACATCAGTCACCGAAGGTTTTGTAGCTGTAGAAAATGGGAAAGTCATACGAGATGCCCTAGGGAGCAGCCGACTCAATGCTAGAAGTGCAGTCGGTATTACTCCTGATGGCAGCATTTTGTTAGTAATGGTGGCTCAAAAAGCAGAAGCTCCCAGAAATTCCGGTATGTCCTTCAGAGCGTTGGCTACCTTCCTGAAAATTGCCGGGGTTGAAAAAGCCATGAATCTAGATGGAGGAAGCTCCTCCGCTCTTTATTATAACGGCAAAACCGTTTATGGGAGAGTGGACAAAAACGGAAATCGAATCAAAAGAAAAATTAAATCGATTCTAATGGTTAACCAAGACCCGTGACTAGTCGGGAGTAGGGAGTAGGGAGTAGGGAGTAGGGAGTAGGGAGTAGGGAGTAGGGAGTAGGAACCCTCTGACAATCTAATCAGTCCTTAATTATTATATAGCAGTTCTCCTCTTGATGAGGTACACAAGATTTTTTCCCGATTCCCGATTCCCGATTCCCGATTCCCGATTCCCGATTCCGAGATCCGCTGTTCCCTAAAATCAAAAACTTGTGTACCTCACCTATTTTAGAAATGCTATAAGAAGATAAGAGATGGCATTAGTGAAAAAGTAAATGGCTAAGAAAGTAGCACTGCTGATCGGGGTTGATCAGTATGCAGAAGGTTTAACTACCCATCAAGCTGCCTCCAATGATGTAGAAGCAATGCAGCGAGTTTTGCAAGAGAAAACCCTAGGGGATTTTAATCGGGTAGAGTTGCTGATCAATCCCAATCTGGAAACCCTAAAACAGGCAATTCAGAAGCTAGTTGACCAATGTGGTGTCAATGACTTAGCCCTAGTTTTTTTCTCTGGCAAAGGAATTATTAATCAGGATGGTAAACTGTATTTAACAACTAGCATCACGACTAAAGACAACCTTGAAGGTACTACATTGCCTGCTTCTTTTTTACACCAGCAATTGAGTCGTAGTGATGCTCAGCAACAAATAGTAATTCTTGAGTGTGATTACTATAGTGCTTCAGTTGACGGTTGGCTGACAGAACCTGTGAGTGTCAATCTCAAGGAAGAACTCAGTGCTCCAGGGCGAGCAGTTCTCACCTCCTCCACAACTACACAAACCTCTTTTGAACAGAAACCAGCTCATTCTTCCCTTTACACCCAGTACTTAGTGGAAGGAATTGAAACTGGTGCAGCAGACCGAGATAGGGCTGGCTTAATCTATGTTCGTGAATTACATAACTATGCCACCGAAAAAGTCCAGACTATTAAGCCCGAGATCGAGCCAGCCCTGTTTCTCGATAATAAAGGGTTGGATATTTTACTGACTATTTTAATGAATCAAGACCCCAACGATGATCCCGATAGTGAGTATCGCAAAATCGAAGCCAAGTATCGCAAAATTGTGGAAAACTATGAACGGTATGGTAAAATTCCTGAAATTGTTCAATATACCTTAACTAAAAAACACAAGGAGTTGGGGATAACTGTTGACCTACACCAACCTGACCAACTCATTTCTGATCAAGGCATAGACTACTCTAACTTGCGAGATTTACTAAGAGCCGGTAAATGGAAAGAAGCCGATCAGGAAACTTTTGCTCTGATGGTCAAAGCAGTTGATCGAGAAGAAGACAACAATATCGACCCTGAGTCAATCAAGAATTTTCCCTGTACCGATCTACACACCATTGAGGGGCTTTGGCTAAAGTATAGCAGTGGGCAATTCGGCTTCAGTTTGCAAAAAGAAATTTGGGAGAAGCTTGGGGGAAAACTTGATAGTGACGATAATAACGTTGATAAACTGGAATTCAACCGAAGCGTTTATGTTTTAAGTTCTTATTACAACCCAAACAGTATTTCCCGCAGTAATTATTTCCCTAACCTATTAGCGTATCAAACTAAGCTTTATCAACAATTTGGTCATCGTGTGGGATGGCGACAGCGCAAAGGATTGCACCTCAGAAGACGATGGAAAAATTATGAAGACCTGACATTTTCCGTAATCTGGGCTCCAGTGGGTCACCTGCCAACTCTAGTTGGTCGTGATGGCATGAATTTGGGAGTATTATCGATTTGGAGGATGAGGGTTAATTTATTCTCTCACCTTGAGGAGTGTTGGTTATAGGATTTAAGCTTGTCCAACGGGTGCATCTCATATTTGTAACAAAGAACGGAGGTGTGGGGAGATGGGGAGATGGGGAGATGGGGAGATGGGGAGATCGGGAGATCGGGAGATGGGGAGATCGGGAGATCGGGAGATGGGGGAAATTTTGATTAAGGGTAATTATCCTGACATGATCTAAGCCCTTGGTTGAAGTTGTTACAAATGGCCTAAGCCTGCGAGGTTAGAGCAACTCCAAGAACAGAGAATCCCCGCATCTTTAGATGGAGAAATGCCAAGCTAGAGAAATAGTTCTAAGCACAAATAAGAATCATGCATCGAAACCGTTTCAAAGTTGGAACCTTTAACCTATGCAACTTAGTACTACCAGATGTCCTATACTATAGGAAAAAGATATATACCCAAACAGAGTACGCTCTTAAGACCACCTGGATTGGTGAACAACTGAGGAAGATGAAAGCTGACATTGTTGGCTTTCAAGAAGTATTTCATCAAGAAGCTCTCCAACAAGCACTGGCTCAGAGCCAAGTTTATGACAATGCCACCACTGTGTTCGCAAAGCCTACCGGTAAAAGTCCAGTTGTTGCCCTGACCTCCAGGTTTCCAGTGCTTGAATACAACGTCATCAAAGATTTTCCCACTACGGCATGCCTGGATATCCAGGGAACAGACATCCCACTCAAGCGTTTTTCTCGACCAGTGTTAGAAGCACATCTCAAGCTGAGTGACACAATTGATTGTACAGTTTTTGTAATTCACCTCAAGTCCAAGCGTCCGATCATCCCAGATGGAGTAGACCGCAACGACCCGATTGAACAAGCCAAAGGACAAGCGAGATCTCTAATCCTCCGAGCAGCTGAAGCAACAGCTTTGCGGGTAATTTTGATGGATAAGCTACAGCACAGGGATCATCCGGTAATAGTGATGGGTGATGTCAATGATAGTGGTGTGGCTATAACTTCTCAAATTGTTTCTGGAGAGCCCCCTTTGAGAAAACTCTGGTTTCAGAAAAAGCAGATGATCTGGGATGTGTTGTTGTATTACGTCAAAGACATTCAAGCTCGACAAAACTATGGTGACTTCTACTACACCCACATCCATAATGGCCACCACGAGAGCCTAGATCACATCCTGGTCAGTCAGGAATTCGTGGTTCAAAATCCCAAACGCATTGGCAGAGTTGGGTATGTCTCCCTTTTCAATGATCATCTAATCGACGAAACCTTGAGTGACGAGAAAATTGAGAGTTGGCAATCTGATCACGGACAGGTCGTTGTCTCCATTGAACTTGATTAATAAGGTGATCTATGAACACTGAAGAGATAGCTAACATTTTCAACTTACCTCCTGAACTTCCTACCGAAGAACTGTTTGAACCGTTGATATCTACCGATAACCTATTAATCGAGCGCATCATCTCCACTGGACAAACCACACCAACCGGAGAGTGGTATGACCAAGACCAAGATGAATGGGTAATCCTGTTACAAGGGCAAGCAACCCTTAGCTACGTTGACGGTTCCAGTGTCAAGCTCAAACCAGGGGATTATCTATTTATTAAAGCTCATCAAAAGCATCGAGTGGAATATACCAGTGCTGAGCCACCCTGCATTTGGCTAGCCGTTCATGGCAATTTGCAACAGCAGCAGATCACAAAAGCTATAGAGTAATCGCCCTTCAAGTATGCCCCTAAAATATTAAGTTATGTAAAACATTTCATAACTTGATTAGCTACTCCTGATTACTTAGTATAGGTTACTGCTGTGATGGGGAAATGCGATCGCTATTTATTGTCGTCTCATTTTCCCTTAACTCTAGTAAATTTATATTTCCGAAATCCGTCTAAATCAGGAAACTCTGTCCTTAGATGGGAATAGTTTATATAAGCCCAACCAAGACCAGACTACCTTCAATGACAGTTCATATAACAGTTCATAGAAGTGTAGGGCCAGACTGAACTAGGAGATGATGAGAAGACGCCGATGTCACTATAAAATGGATTAAATGCTCTCAAACAAAAACGTTATGCAGAGGCGGTGCAATGGCTAGAAGACTATTGCCACTATTGCCAACATTCTCGCGATCACCATTCTCAAGAGTATAGTCAAGCCCAAGCAGCTCTGGTGAAAGCCTATAGCGGCAATGGTGAGAACAAAAAAGCGATCGCCCTCTGTCGGAAGTTAGAAAATCACCCAAATTCCCAGGTCAGCAATTGGGCAAAAAAATGTCTGACCACCCTCACCTCAAAGTCAACAAAAACAACCCTAACAAAAACAATAGCTAAAGCCATGTCAAAATCCCGTCACAAAGCCGGAAGAGTGGCGCAAACTGGAATCAGGTTAGCCATGAAAGGCATTGCCGGTAATCTTGCCCTTGCCTCTGGTGTTACCATCTCTTTACTATTTGGGATGGTATTAGTCTTATCTCTGAGTTTGCTGCTAATCCTAAATAGTAACAATCCTGTTACTGGGTTAATCATCTCAGTTGCCATCACCCTAATTTTTAATGTTGCTGCCTTTTTCATCTCTCCCTGGATCATGGACTTAACCCAACGGTGGCTTTACCAAACCCGTTGGGTAACCCTAGCAGATATCCAGCGCTATAGTCCTGAAAGCGCAGAGGTGATTGAGCGGGTCTGTCAAGAAAAAAATATCAAACAACCTCGATTGGGTATCATTGACGACCAAAATCCCACCGCGTTTACCTATGGTTCTTTACCAAACAGCGCTCGTTTAGTCGTTAGTCAGGGTTTATTTACTTACCTTGATGATGATGAAATCGCCACAGTTTATGCCCATGAATTAGGGCATATTGTCCACTGGGACTTTGCCGTAATGACCTTAGCGGCGACTTTGGTACAAATCACCTACCTGATCTATTCTTTCGCTAGACGGATCAGTCGCGGCGGTGGTAACAGTAAAGGCAAAGATGCTGCTCAAACAGCAGCAATGGTAGCTTATGTGTTTTACATCATCGGCACTTACCTGGTGCTGTACCTATCCCGAACCCGAGAGTACTATGCTGATCACTTTGCTGCTGAAACTACCGGTAACCCAAATGCTCTATCACGAGCTTTGGTGAAGATTGCCTACGGTATCGTGGAAGAAGGGGAACGAGCAAAAGAACCCAGTAAATTGATTGAAGGAACCCGCGCCCTCGGTATTTGCGACCACAAAGCTGCTGCTTCCACTGGTACCGCCTATCGTATCGCCTCAGACTCCCAGAAAGTTGGACGAGTTTTTCTATGGGATATCTTTAACCCCTGGGGTTGGTGGATGGAGTTGAATTCTACTCATCCCCTAACCGGTAAACGAGTCCGCGCTTTAACAAAACTCGCGAAATTCCCCAACCTCGTGCGTTGTAGGTTGGGGATGGATAGCGAGCCAGGGATTTGACTTTATACCTTGACTCCTTAATAGAAAATATATATAATAGTAATTAAGGTCGATAAAGAGGTTGAGTGTAATGAAACATAGAGCCGTCAAAGTCAGAATCTATCCCACCCAAGAACAGGTTCAAATCCTTGCCCAACATTTTGGGTGTGCTCGTTGGTGGTGGAATTATGCGCTAAATCAGTGTATAGAAACCTATAAAGAAACTGGCAAAGGGCTAAAACAATCTGCACTCAACTCTATGCTACCAAAACTCAAAAAACAAAAAGAGACTGAATGGCTAAAAGAATGTTATTCTCAGGTTTTACAATCTGTGAGCCTCAATCTTAGTCGTGCCTATCAAAATTTCTTTGAGGCTAGGGCTGAATATCCTAGGTTCAAATCATATCATCAGCGCCAATCGATTCAGTATCCCCAGAACGTAAAACAAGTTGATGACTGCCTTAAATTTCCTGGTAAATTAGGATTTGTCAAGGCAATAATTCACCGACCACTAGATGGAGAAATCAAAACTGTAACCGTCAGTAAAACCCCCTCTGGGAAGTACTATGCTTCTGTGTTGATGGAATATGATTCGGATTATTTACAGCCTTCCACAAAGGGAAAGTTTATCGGAATTGATTTGGGCATTAAGGATTTTGCTATTACCTACGATGGCGAAAAGATTTCCAAGTTTAGGAATCCAAGGCACTTAGCTAAGTACGAAAATAAACTGGCCAAAAAGCAACGTATTGCTGCCCGAAAGAAAAAAGGCAGTAATGGGCGCAAAAAAGCCAAAAAGATTGTAGCTAAGGTATACGAACAGATTGGAAATGTCCGCCAAGACTACCTCCATAAGCTATCTAGGAAGATAGTTGACAACAACCAAGTAGTGGTAGTCGAAAACCTAAATGTCAAGGGCATGCTGTGCGCTACGCGCACGCTTCGCGAACGTAACCATAAATTAGCTAAAGCAATATCTGATCTAGGTTGGGGAACTTTTGTGAATTTTCTTTCTTATAAGTGCGAGAAAGAGGGGAAAGTGTTGGTCGAAATAAGTCGATGGTTCCCTAGTTCCAAAACCTGCTCTAATTGTCATTACCGAATCAAAAAGTTGCCACTGGATATCAGGACTTGGACTTGTCCAAATTGTGGAACTCATCACGATAGAGATGGTAATGCGGCAAAGAATATTAGGGCAGAAGGCATCAGAATGCTAGCCTCCTCTGGGACGGAGGAGGTCAACGCCAGTGGAGAAGAAGCAAGACCAAGACGTGGACGCCCGTCCAAGTTAAGGCATTCTTCCGTGAAACTGGAAGCCCCGACCTGGCCGTAGGCCACGCTTTCGGCAAAGCCGTTCGCGAAGCGTGGCCTACGGCCTCCGCTGCGCGAACGCGAACAACGTAGTAGGTCGGGGTAGTTCACCTACTTATGCTGAGCAAATGGACTTAGAGACTGAATTTGATATGGCTACTGTCGTCCGAGAAGGCAATCAGCTCAGTAAGAAAAAGCTCTATGGTAATTTTGCCGTGGATATCGTATTGTTCAATGCTCAATTCATTGGTAGTATTACTGGTTTAATGATTGCTTCTATCGTCTTGAGTTGGACTGCTCAGGTAACAGTATTGCCCAGCTTTATGCTTTTTGGCTTTGCTGTGGGAACCTTGATTAAGACCCTGGTGATGTACCCAGATTTCAAGCAATCGTCTCGATCGGATATCTTCACCTTAATGTGTGACCCGTACGCCAGTCCTTTGCGTGGTCGTCCCGTGAAACTCCAAGGTGAGTTAATTGGTCGCGGCGATGCTGGCTATAAATTTGGTTCCGATCTCAAGCTTCAAGACCGCAGTGGGATGATTTATACCCGCTATGCTTCTCGCTTTGGTCCAATCGGTAACTTCCTCTTTGGTAGCAGTAAGGTGCAGAACTTAATTGGCTCCCAAGTCAATGTAGTTGGCTGGTTCCGCAGAGGAATTGCCCCTTGGCTAGACTTGATCCACTTGGAAAGCAATAGCGCCACTGTCAACAGTTACCATCGTTTCTGGTCATTGACTGTTGCAGTTGGAGCAATTATTTTGGGATTTGGACTTTTCTTTGTCCTCTGATATCCTGTCCAGTTGTTTCGGTAATCGGTAATCGGGGGGTTTGAGGGAATAGGGAGTAGGGAGTAGGGAGTAGGGAGTAGGGAGTAGTGATGCAGCGCGGTCTTTCCTACTTTTCCCTGTTCCCGATTCCCGATTCCCGATTCCCGATTCCCGATTCCCGATTCCCGATTCCCGATTCCCTATTCCCTTTGCTATACTTTAAAACTTAATCTAGTCTCACCTCTTTTGACAGGTGTCTAAACCAATTAAAGTACAAACAAATAGATAGGATAATAAATAAAAACAACAGGATACCAAAATTATCCCAACGTTTCATCATTAACATGATTCCCATTAAAAACAACACTATCTGCCAAGGAATTCCGATCAATGTAGATAGAATATCCCGCCGATTTTCGTTCCTGATTTTTGCCTGACTATTAGCTGGGAGGTTTTGACGGATTACTCCCCAAAATCCAAACGGTCGAGTGACTCGATAGAAATTATCCATCACCTCCCGGTCAGTTGGCTCAGTTAAAAATGTCCCTAGGATACATCCTAGTAATGAGCAAACGCTGGGAATGAGAAACAGCGCATATTCCTGAAATTGAGCGTAATTTAAATTGGGTATTACTATTGCCTTGGTTAAAATAGCCGCTACCATCCCCGCCACTGTCCCAAGGGCAAATCCATAGCCATTAAAGCGCCACCAGTACCATCTCAACACCAGAGGAATAGACAGTCCAGCACCTAGTCCCAGGGTTAGCCATCCCCAAATGTCATTGATATTGGTGATATTGAAACTAAATAGCAATCCCACCACTACAATTACAATTGATGCCCAGCGGCTTTGAATAATTAGTTGTTGGCTAGAGGCTTGGGGATTGATATAAGCTTGATAAATATCCTTAACCCAGTAAGCAGCACTAGCATTGATGATTGAGTCAAAGGTAGACATAGCTGCTGCAATAAAACAAGCTATCAGCAACCCTTTTATCCCCACTGGCACATATTCTGCGATCACCGTTGGTAAGATAAGTTCAGGGTCAGCAATTACCGCCTTAGTGGTTCCGTAATGGATACCCAATACTGCAAAGGCTGTAACCAAGGGCCAACGGAAAGAAAGCAAGATTATCCAAAATAGGGACAGTAACCCGGCTTCGCGATCGCTTTTTGCGGCAAAATAGCGTTGGATCATATAGCCACCCCCGCCGCCAAACCCTACCATAATTTCTTTGAACAGATAGAATAAAATCACGCCACCGAACAAGTTGAATATGGCATAGTCTCCCGGTAGATCAACTGTGATTGGGGGCGAGATGCTGCTCCACTCTGTGAAATTCCAAGTTTGCAATTGCTCAGCCCCAGGAATCGAGACCGAGAAGGTATCCGGGATAGTTGCCGTAGAGAATGCGATCGCACAAATATAGATAATCGCAATAAAAATCAAAATACCTTGAAATACATCCGTCCATACCACGCCGTAAAAACCGCTAACAGCCGTGTATACCAGGGCGAGCAAAATCAAAAATATCGAAGCATAGCGGTCATCAATACCCAGAAATTCCCCCAAGAATTTGCCCCCCCCAACCGAAAAGTAACTCATTGAGCCAATAGCAAAGATAATATTAGCAACAGCACTTATGATCCGAGCCGTATTGCCTTCCCGTCCTGAGCCGAAGCGCAAGTGCATCCATTCCGCCAAAGTCATCACCTTTGCCCGTCGGTTCCACTTGCCCATGAATATCATAAAAATAGCCATAATTAAGACAACGCCACCCCGGATTTCGATGAAAAATCCCTTCGTTCCCAGAGCATAAATTAAGGCGCTGATCACCATCGTCCCAGCCAAATCAGTATTGGAGGCCATTCCAGAAGCCCCCAAAACCCACCAGGGCAGATTGCGATTTCCCAAAAAGTAGGATTCTATACCCTCAGATGCTTTCCGTTGAAGAATAACCCCAAAAACAACTATACAAATCAGGTAAATAGTAACAATGATGTAATCAACTGGATGCATTAATTTTATTATGAAGGATTAAGGATTAAGTATTTCGGCTTGGGCAATCACTACTGGCTTGATCTCGGAAAAATCAATGGCGACAAGAAAGTTTTGCATGATATCAAGTCCGAAGCGCATTGGTATTGTATAACACAAGAGTCTTCTGCAGGTGTTGAGGCTATGGACTCTCAATACCAATAACAAATGACAACGGACTTTTGACCAAAAAACTAAGACTATAAACGAACGACGCCAGCAGACTTGATCTGATCTAAACAGTCAACTATTAGCAGTCGGCTAACGATATAGCTTTATCCTGGACAAGCAGTTAATATATTCCTCTTCTGTCACTCTCCGAATTAAATAAGTAATAAATATGGAAGTTTATCAAGAATAAAAAAATGGTTTAACCAGAATTATTTACGGGTAAATCTGCCCAACCTAATTCACTTTTAGTTTGTTTAAATCCATATTCCAACCAAGCTCTTATTTGATATATTTGGCCAACTTGGTCATAGGTGATTTTGGGAATTTTCGTCATGACAAACCAAGTTGAATCGGCTGGTATTCTCTCTTTATCCGTTGTGCTCTCCCAATATTGTCTTAATCCTCTCTTTCCCTAAATAACTTCTCTGTCTTGATGCAAAGGGCGAGTGGTTTGTTCGCGTTCGCCTTTGGCGTGGCCTACGGCCAAGCGCGCCTTTGGCGATAGTTACCGTAAGAGAGGGTCGCCTTTATAGTCAGCAGGTTATGCAGAAAAGGGTTAAATATTTTTGAATAAGGCGACCCTCTCGCTTCGTTTCGTCTGCCGTGGTTTCCCCCACTCGCGCTTTGCATCAAGACAATGGTGTAATCCTTGTGCATTTTCTAACCCTACTACCTTACCTATCTCTGGTCAACTATTTCAAAGTCACTAAGCACGTCCCAAATGAATGTATTTAAAGTACTCCTAGGCTCTTACTTCTACAAATAAGTTTTTGTACAGTTCACAGTATGTATCTACTTTTCTCACTGTGGAAGCAGCCTGTCTCGCCTCTACCATACTCGACTGACGGGTTTAATAGGTTTGCTCTTCATTTTACAACTCCCTGAGTGACAGAAGAGAGGTAGATGCGTTTGCCCTGCTTCAGTGTGTCAGTTAAGGCTACAAAAAAAATCGAATTTACGAGATAATCAACTAATTCACGAGATAATAAAAAGCTAGTCAGGGTTTAAGGAGTTAGTTAGTGATTCCAGGCGAAATCATTCCCCAAACAGGGGAAATAGAACTCAATGCTGGTCGTGCAACCATCAGAGTACGGGTAGCGAATACAGGCGATCGCCCTATTCAAGTAGGGTCTCACTTTCACTTCTTTGAAGTCAACGAAGCTCTCCAATTTGACCGGGAAGCCACTAAAGGCATGCGCTTAAATATTCCAGCTGGCACCGCTATCCGCTTTGAACCGGGAGACGAACGAGAGGTGGAATTAGTCACTATTGTTGGTAGTCGTCAGGTCTACGGCTTCAATGGCAAAATAAATGGTCAACTTGATAGCTCAACTTGATATATAATTACTATTTTTTTTCTAAAGCAAGCCCTACCCACAGGTAATCCGAGAGTTTGGCCAAGGGGATAAAATTACCCATTACCCATTACCCATTACCCATTACCTATTACCCTCAATCAAGGAGTTATTGATGAGTTATCGTATGGATCGTCGTGCCTACGCCGAAACTTATGGTCCTACCGTAGGCGATCGCATCCGCTTGGCTGATACAGAACTAGTGATCGAAGTGGAACAGGACTACACCACCTATGGTGATGAAGTTAAATTCGGTGGTGGTAAAGTGATTAGAGATGGAATGGGACAATCCCCCATCTCCCGCGCTGAGGGTGCTGTGGATTTGGTGATCACTAATGCCCTCATCCTGGATTGGTGGGGTATTGTTAAAGCCGATATTGGTATTAAAGATGGCAAAATAGTCAACATTGGCAAAGCCGGAAATCCCTACATCCAGGACAATGTCACTATTATTATTGGTCCTAGCACCGAAGCAGTTGCTGGGGAAGGAATGATTGTCACGGCTGGGGGGATTGATGCTCACATTCACTTTATTTGTCCCCAACAGATTGAAACTGCGATCGCATCTGGTATCACTACTATGATCGGCGGTGGTACAGGTCCAGCCACTGGCACTAACGCCACAACCTGTACTCCTGGTGCTTGGAATATTCACCGGATGCTGCAAGCTGCGGATGCATTTCCTGTGAATCTAGGGTTTTTAGGTAAAGGCAATAGTGCCAAACCCGAGGGATTACAGGAACAAGTGATAGCAGGTGCGATGGGATTGAAGCTGCACGAAGACTGGGGGACTACTCCAGCCGCTATTGATACCTGTTTAAGTGTGGCGGATCAGTTTGATGTCCAGGTGGCAATTCATACCGATACCCTAAATGAAGCCGGGTTTGTGGAAAATACCATTGCTGCCTTCAAAAACCGAGTCATTCACACCTACCACACCGAAGGAGCAGGGGGAGGTCATGCTCCAGATATTATTAAAGTGTGTAGTGAAGCTAATGTATTGCCCTCTTCTACCAATCCTACCCGTCCCTATACCCTTAATACCCTAGAAGAACATCTCGATATGCTCATGGTGTGCCATCACCTAGACCGGGGCATTCCTGAAGATGTGGCCTTCGCTGAGTCCCGGATTCGTCGGGAAACTATTGCTGCTGAGGATATCCTTCATGATTTAGGGGCTTTTAGTATGATTGCCTCTGATTCTCAAGCCATGGGACGGGTGGGTGAAGTGATTATCCGTACCTGGCAGACAGCCCACAAAATGAAAGTGCAACGGGGAATGTTATCCACCACTACTGGGGAAACTGGGGAAAATGACAATTTCCGAGCCAAGCGTTACGTTGCCAAGTATACGATTAACCCTGCGATCGCTCACGGAATTGCTAATTATGTTGGTTCCATCGCAGAAGGGAAGCTAGCCGATTTGTGTCTGTGGCGTCCAGCCATGTTTGGAGTCAAGCCAGAGATAGTGATTAAAGGTGGTGCGATCGCATGGTCCCAAATGGGTGATGCCAATGCTAGTATTCCGACACCCCAGCCGATTCATATGCGTCCGATGTTTGGTAGTTTTGGTGGTGCGATCGCAGCCACATCCGTTACCTTTGTCTCCCAAGCTGCCTTAGACCAAGACATCCCAGCTCAAATTGGCTTACAAAAATCTGCTGTTGCCGTTTCCAACACCCGAAACTTGAGCAAGACCGACATGAAACTCAACGATGCCTTGCCACAGATTGAGGTCAATCCAGAAACCTATGAAGTCAGAGCTGATGGGGAATTATTAACATGCGAGCCCGCAACGGTTTTACCCATGGCACAGCGTTACTTCTTATTTTGATAATAGCAGTTATCAATTGGGTGAGGTACAAATCCTTGGGTTTTAGGGAGCAGGGAGCAGGGAGTAGGGAGTAGGTGTAATATTTGTGGAGTTGGAGACCCGGAGCCAGGGAGGGGGGGGAGTGAACAAAAATCCTGTGTACCTGATGAGTATGATAATTGCTATAGCCGTTATAGGGTTTACCATATTTATAAGGTACATTCAACTAGTTACCCCTACTCCCTACTCCCTACTCCCTACTCCCTACTCCCTACTCCCTAATGTTAAGTTTTCTGCTGAACTGACCATAGAGGTATCGAGCTAGAGGTATAACTTAGTTCAGTTTGACAAAAAATTTAACGATGAATCTAAGTATTGCAGCAGTACTCTTATACGGAATCTTAGCCCTGATCGGGGGAATCATGGGCTATGCTAAAGCCAAAAGCAAAATATCTCTCATTTCTGGTATAATCAGCGGTTTATTGCTAATATTTGCTGGAATAATGCAGCTTCAAGGACAACCCTGGGCACAAACTTTAGGGATAGCCGTAGCAGCTGCACTGGTGATTGTGTTTGCCATCCGGCTCGCTAAAACTCGCAAGTTTATGCCAGCTGGACTCATGATCATTGCTGGTGTGGTGTCTCTAGGGGTGATGCTTTATCCAGCTATGGCTTAAAACCAGGCTTTTATATAGTCCCCCCTGAATGCATTTGATCAACCAGAAAAGCACACCATGGATTTTTACACACAGATACCGGATAGGCTAACCGATCGACTAATCTGAGTCTATTTGGTATCTGTGTACATCGGTCTCGTGCTGATAAGAGCAAAATGCCAACAGTCTTAGCCCCTAAACTTCCTTTGAGCTTATTTTTCTTCCTGTCTTCGCAGTTGACTTATGTATAAATCCTATCTATAAATCCTATCTATAAATGCTAAGATTGGGCTAGAAACCCCTATAGCCTAGGCGGTGCTTTACCTGTAACCTTACCAATAGTAATAATTATTAGTCAAGTGTCTCTCACCACAGATATCTATTATAACTCAACCAGTCCAGCCATCGCCAGGACTGCTAACGGTAGCCGTAACTTGGTTTTTGAAGAATTAGCCGAAGTGAGTCCGATGGATCAAGCTGTTTCTCTAGTGTTTATCAATCCCCAAGAGCCTAGTTATGAACCTAGTTATTCTTATTTCCAAGAAGTCCAGTTTAACAATCCCATAAATCTGGAAAATGTGGTCAGACCGACAGTTAATTTTCTTGAAAACCCTCAATCTACCCTACCTGTCGAGAATCTCGTTATTGGTTTTGTCCTAATTTCCATCTTCTCTTTCATATTTATGAAGAGTTCTTGAAAGCTGAAAACCCCCGTGCTTGGGGCGGGGGACGAAAGCTACACCAAGTCTAGTACCTTGCGTTTCTGAGTTAGTAATTTTTAAGGTATAAATCCAGGTTAATTAGCTATAAATAAGAGCTTGAGCAGCCAAACAATTCGGTATTATTTCCAGGAATTATCGATTATTTGGCTGAATTATTATTACTTGTTAAGTGTTAAGTATTACTTTAAAATTGACCTTTGACAAGTAACAAGTAACAAGTGTCAAGTTTAAAACCTAGGAGAGATGTGAATGTCCTACAGTGATTTTAAATCTCTAGACACACTAGCTTCTCTAGGGATTGATATGCTAGAACCTGTGCCATCTCTGATTCAAGCAGACCCAATTTACCCCAGTGACTTTCTTCAGGAAGCTCTCAGACGCTTTGTGCCACTAGCAACTGCTATCAATACTGAAAAAGCTCGCTCTGAATATCTAATCGCTCCTATTTTAAGTGAAATTACAGTCATAAACCCTCGTATTAGTCTGTTTTCTGGCAAAAACTTTAATGTAGATCCAGCACAGGGACTTACTGGATTTTTTGATTTCATCCTTACTGATAACCCAGATAAGTTAACGATCAAAGCTCCAGTGGTGGTAGTGGTAGAGGCAAAAAACGAAAATATTAATGAAGGACTCCCTCAATGCCTCGCCACAATGTATGCAGCTCTATTGGTTAACCAAAAAGAGCCAGAGATGGCTGAGCGAACAGTATATGGAACTGTTACAACCGGACAAGTGTGGCGATTCCTGGCTCTTACACAAGAAGGCAAGGCGATGGTGGATCTTAATGACCGCTATTTAACACCTGTGGATGAGTTACTGGGAGTGCTGGTTGCTATGACAACTCGATAGTTTACTAAGTCAACAGTAACGGTTGGCCTGACATCCAGTTTCGTGGAGGACCTAAAGGATTCCTCAAAGTTCTGGACGATAAAACCTTGGGTTTTGTGGATTTTCAAGGAAATCTGCAATACATCAGTGTCGGTAACTTGTCTGAAAGCGATCGCGTTTTTCTATTTTTGATGGATTACGCTCACCGTCGCCGATTAAAGATTTGGGGAAGAGCTCAAGTTATTGATAACAACCCACAACTGCTCAATCAATATTCCCTAAAACCCAGGACTCTGTACCTCACCCAATTAAAAACCGCTATAAGTAGTCGGACAGGTGATGATAGTAGCAATCTCAAGCAATAATTAGAGATTCCAACAATAAACCTAATTTCAGGAGGTTACCATGCAGATTCATGCAGATTTAAGTCAACGAGTTGTTGTCTATAGCGAAGAGCTACCTTGGGTTGATTCTCCTATGGCCGGTGTACAGCGTCGGATCTTGGAAAGGGATGGAGAGGAAGTAGCCAGAGCAACGTCTCTAGTTCGCTATGAAACTGGTAGTTCCTTTTCTGCTCATACTCATGGTGGTGGTGAAGAATTTCTGGTTTTAGATGGCATATTTTCTGATTAAAAAGGAGATTATCCCCCTGGTACTTATGTCCGCAATCCCGTAGGTTCAAGCCATACTCCTAAGAGTGAATCAGGTTGTACGATTCTGGTGAAACTATGGCAAATGTCTCCTGAAGATCAAGAGCGAGTAGTAATCGATACAACTAACAACTCTTGGGTTCCAGGTTTAGTTAAAGGATTACAGGTAATGCCATTACATACTCATAGTACAGAGAATGTTGCCCTAGTGAAATGGGAACCTGGAACTGTTTTTAAACACCATAGTCATTTTGGGGGAGAAGAAATTTATGTAATTGACGGGGTGTTTGAAGATGAACATGGAACTTATCCTAAAGGAACTTGGATACGTAATCCTCATGGCAGTACTCATACTCCCTTTAGTAAAGAAGGCTGTTTAATTTACGTTAAAACAGGACATTTAAATTAAATGTAAATTTAATTCTAATAGTTTTTATAGCGTTTCTAGGATTTATGAGGTATGGTTATCAACCTCAAAGTCCCCCTTGATAAGGGGGATTTAGGGGGATCCCTTTGTACCTCATGGCATAGATAATTGCTATCTTCCAAATCACTACAGAGATAATATCATGAAACTCAAAAAACAAAATCTTCAAGAATCCACTGACAAAATTTACGACACAATTATTGTGGGAGGTGGCGCAGGAGGTCTCTCTGCGGGAATCTATCTCCAGCGTTACTTACTCAATACTTTGATTATCGATAAAGGCAAAGCCCGCTCTTTTTGGATGCAGGAACTCCACAACTACCTGGGTTTACCTCCCGATACCCCTGGTCGTTCTGTTCTTAGACAAGGTAAAGAGCATTATTTGTCTATCGGTGGCGATTTACTAGATGCTTTTGTCGAAGAAGTAATTGATGAGGGTGAGACCTTTGCTGTGCGAGTAAAAGTCGGTCGAAACAATAGTGAATACTATACCTTTCGGGCTAAATATCTGATTGCTGCTAGTGGCATTATTGACTATTTGCCAGCCTTGTAAAATATGCGAAATGTCTATGATTACGCAGGTTATAACCTCCAGGTCTGTCTCATTTGTGATGGTTATGAAATGGCTGATAAAAAGGTGGGGGTATTTGCTAGCACTGCAGGTAATGCGGAAGTAGTTTTTCCTCTGGGTTGGTTTACTTCTGAAATTACTTTATTTACCCAAGGATTGTTCGAGGTAAATGATGAATTGGGACAAAAAATACAACAACAGGGTTATCAAATCATAGAAACCCCAGTTGAGCAATTTTTAGGGGAAGACCATCAGATGACTGGAGTGGAATTAACCGATGGTCGAGTAATTGAGTTAGAAGCTGGCTTGATTTCCATGGGTTCCAAATACCATGCCCAATATCTAGATACATTTGATTTGGAGAAAAAGGGAGGGAATCTGGTTACAGATAAGATGGCCCGCACTTCCCATCCTCGTATCTTTGCCATTGGTGATTTAAAGGTAGGACTGAATCAGGTTGTCATTGCTGCTGCCGATGGAGCATTAGCAGCTACTCAAATTTGGCGGGATATCCGTCGTAGTCAGCCTCCCAAAGCCGCTAATACCGATAGGGTTTTGCGGTGATTAGGTTTAGCAGCTGCAGATCCTGAATGTCTGAGTTTGAGGCAATTTTTCCTTTCCTTTGCCTGCTATATTATGTTGATGCAGTCGCTGCCCATGAGCGACTGCATTGCTTGTGGAAGTGGTACAATTTGTTGTACGTTAGTAAAATGACTCATGAAAATTATCAGTGTCACCGAAGCTAGAGCCAATTTGTTGTGTCCTTTTACTTAACCCATGTAAGGCTCAATACTGCTGACCCAATCTTAATCTGATGGGTGGCTTTTTGGTTAGTATTTTCCAATACCTGCTTAGCCTGATCAGCTTGTTTTAGTTTTGTAATTAACTCATCTAACTTCAGTGCTGGTTGTCGTAGATAAGAAACAAGATAATCATGCACCAATTGATAGCGGTGAGCAACAATATCCGGTACCTTAACCACCAACCCCGACTCTACTAAAATCCTTAACACCAACTCTAATTTATCAGCTTCTGTTCCTAAATGATTAGCTAACTCAGCCTTGGTCTTCAGTGGACGATTCCCTTTTTCATCTGTCAGTAAATATAGCACCAGTTCCGCCACCTGCTGATTCTGTGGTCCACAATCCTCCACTACTCCAGTCAAATACCGCGCCATCAATCCTTGCTTTGAACCCCCTTCCCAATATTGTTCCAAGGTAGTAATACTTTCCGCCTGCAATTGCGCTCCTACTACCTGCAATTCAATCGGACGTACTTCCGAGAACTCCCCAGCTAAATCCTGTACCAATTCTTCAATCAAAGCTGGTTCCAGGTAAAAATGCGATTGTTTAGTTAATTGCTCAATCACCGACTTGGCATCATCTCGGGAAAAATTCCCTAAAGGATAGCGCACATGCTTACTCAATATGTCATTGCCAATAATTTCCATACTCAGCATGGGATTAGCGCTACCCGACCATGCTGCGCGTTCGCTGAAAGCGGGACTCTCGGCAGAGCCGACGCTACGCGAACGTCCATCGCATTCGAGTAAATAATGGAGATAATCCTCCCGCATCGACAGAATCACCTTCACTGACGGAGTATTAAGACACTCTCCTAGGAATTCAAAAAATTGCCGTCGCTCAGCTTTATCCAGGTAAACAAAGAAAAATTCTTCAAACTGGTCAAAAATCAGTACTGTCCGCAAATTGTGCTGTTCATTTTGCCGCAATTGCTGTATAATAATATCTGGACTTTGTAGAGATGTTCCATGCAATGTCTCTAAATTTATTCTATTTAATGCCTCTGCCAATAACCGTCCCAATTCTTCTACCCAATTGCTATAGACTGCCATCACTACAGGCAACACATCTTCTGTACCAATCACAGTCTGTTTCAACCCTGGTACTAATCCCCCATTCACCAGAGAACTCTTGCCCACCCCCGATTCCCCATGAATCACAATTAGCTTGTAATCATTGCTTCCAATCCGTTCAATCAAGCGATTCACATCCTGCTGTCGCCCAGATGCCGCAATTTCTAGCGCTATAGTTTTTCTATTCTCCTCCTCTAGGGGGGCAAGGCGTTGCGCTCCGATCAAATTTGTTGGCAACCCCACCAACCTTATCCGTTGTCGTGGCTGTAATCGACTAGCACCAATAAACCCTCCCCAACCATACTGTTGCGCTAACGATTGTTGATATTGCTTAAGTTGGAAAGCTTGGAGATACTGCCCCTGCTGGAAATAAAGCGATCGCAATCCCTGCAAAATCCGACTGTAAAACCGAGGATTATCCTGAGGTGCAATAACCCTTGCCTGTTCTAGGTGTTGGAGTGCAGCTTCAGCTTCACCTAGCCGTTGCTCAGATTGAGCTAACAGTAGTAGATACAGACTAGTTTGAAGTGAGTGCATTGTCTGGAGTGCATTCTCCTGAATGCCGACTCCTGAGTTAAGACATGGTTTTGTGCCCTCTGTACCCTCTGTTTCCTCTGTTTCCTCTGTGCCCTCTTGTGCCACACCAGAGGAAACTGTCGCTATAGTGTCTAATGCTTTCTGAGCATTTTGCTTAGCCTCTTGCCAACGAGATTGGTTAAGAGCGACTTCTGCTAAAAATCCGTAAGCTTGGGCTTTTAGTGGTGCCAGACCTTGCGCCCCTAATAGGATTTGGCGTTGCTGTAACCCTAGGGCATTGTGAGCTAAGTGATACAAATCATCCCAATCCTCTAGACGTTGCATCACCTCACCTAGTTGATTGATCAACTTAGTGACTAAATCATGACGATTCAACTGCTCAAACCTATCAAGACACTGCTGGAATAATCCTCTAGCATCGTTCCAATAGAGACAGTTTTCTGGTTCCCGAGACTTTTCCCCCTGCTGGAAATAACACAACCCAATGTAAAACAGGACGATTCCCTGACGCTCCAGGAATTGCTGATCAGAAACGGTAATCTCATTTACCGTAGTATCACTCCCGTTTTCTAAGTTATTTATATCTTCTAAATTATCTAGATATTCTAAGTTATTTACATCTTCTAAGTTATCTAGATATTCTAAGTTATTTACATCTTCTAAATTATCTAAATTAGATGAAGAAACATTTTTCCCACTCTCCCCATCTCCTGATCTCCTGATCTGGTAATCTCCCCATCTCTCAGTCTCCCTTGGCGCTGGTTGCCAAAATGCCAAACTTTGCTCATAGTGAGTTACTGCACTACCCAACTGAGAGTTAGCATAGGCCTGTTGACCGCGAAGGAATTCTATACTAGCTTTGAGCGCAGGTTCTAGGGTTTCACCGCGATGCTGTAAATCCTTCAGAGCAGCATCAATTTCCCGGTAACGTAGAATACCTATATCAGTAGGGACAAAATATGCTATAATATTAGATTTTAAAATATAGTCAAAGATAGCATCGGTAGTCTCTTTGAGTTCAGTAATTAAGGTTTCTGTTGCGATCGCGTAGCGGTTCCAAAGGAACATCGCAAATTCTATCGGTGTCCCCAAACTCTCGAAATCTGGAGCAAACTGGGTTAGTTGCTGCTGAACCTCATCTGTAATCCATAACACTAAGGGGAAAGGAAGATTTTTCTGAAACTCTTCGAGCACTTGATTAGTAACACTCAGCATCTGTGCTAGATTCTGCACCGATTCTAAGCCCAACACCATCACAGCACTAGGGCGTTCTTCTCCCACTATTGACCGAATGGTGTCATAGAGCACGTTGTCTGATGGCTTAAGGGTTACGGTATGAATGTCAAGGTCCCAGAGTGTTGATAATTGCGCTACCAAACGGAAACGCACCCTAATATAATTACAGCGGGCTAAAATCAGCTTGAACTGTCCCTGAGAGGCTTCTACTGCCGACGCCAGTTTTTTCAGGGCATGCTGATTATCAGTTGCGATCGCATTAGAGTTATCCATCGACCAATGTAGGGTCTTCCCGCCATTTAAGTAGCCATCTCAACTCTCAACTCTAACATCCAAACTCCAAAAAGGGACGCCAAGAGCCAACAACCCTCAACCACCGATTGCTAGGATAACTGTTGCAAAGCCAGTCACATTCAGACGGTCTTCGTTATATAAGGTAGTACGCACTACTAAATCGAGATAAACTCTAGGGCGTAATTCTCCTCGCCAACTAATCGAGTCACCCCCTTGGCGGTAGGGAGACTCTCCGGTCGGTAATCCACCCAACTGCGCACCTTTGTCGGTTTTGCCGGTATAACTCAAAGTGGTACCAGGAATTGTTTCTCCCTGCTTGACTCGGTATAAAACTGGAACCTTGTAAACCACTAGACTGGGGTTTGTTTGAGCCGGTACCTGCGGTACCCAACCAGGTTTAGAAGATACCCCATCTACCGTTAGACGAACAGTACCACCAGCCTGTAGGCGTTCATCACTATAAACTAATACCCGCTGGTTGAGGCGCATTTCGACTCCCCTCAGAGGACTTCCAGTCCAGTCTAGAGAGTCACCACTGCGCTTAAATGCCCGCTGTCCATTGATCAACACTTCAGCAGTTTTATCCTCCGTCCTACTGATGTACCGAATATCAGTCCCTGGTATCAATGAACCAGCTTTCACCTCCTGCCTAACTGGTCCTTTGTAGACCAAGGTAGAGTTTGACCGAGGCTGCCGTTCCAATAGACTGCAACTAGTTGTGGTAGGGACAACAGCCAACAGCACCGCTGTGGCAATTAGTAAACGTTTAAGCAAACTGAGTGCTGAGTTTTGAGTGCTCAGTCCATTGTCTTGAGTGCATTTTCCGGCGTTGCTGAATAATGGAATGATTTTAAGAGTGAGGTAGAATGGGCATCTTGGTGGAACTGGCATCTTGCGTAGAACTGGCATCTTGCGTAGAACTGGCATCTTGCCAGTTTCCTCCTTATTTCGCGCGGGCAGGATGCCCACTCTACTCCTATTCATTACTTGATTGAGCAACGCCCATTTTCCTAAGTCGTAAGACGTGCTCAAGACTGAATCACCTAGTTTATGCTCAGCTCTTGCAGTGTAGGATCTGTTTTCCAAGTCAGGTTTCATGTTTGGCCTCTTTTACATGCAAGCTTGCCCCCCGATCTTCGGTGAATATTGGGGGATAACCTTTTGCCTTTCTTAATTCCTACTATAGCGATTACCAAAACCTATCTGGCTTGGTTAACATCAAATTGGTCACAGTTTCTGCAGTGAGGGCTTCATCAAATAATAATCCTTGTCCATATTCACATCCTAAATCTTGCAAAATGTCTTTTTGTTCTTGGGTTTCTATTCCCTCAGCAATTACCTCAATTTTTAGCTTTTTAGCTAGATTAACTATCGCTTCTAGCGTATCAAAAGTTTTGCCATTTTTTTGAAATCCTTTGCTAAGAAAAGAACGGTCAATTTTCAGGATATCAATTGGCCAATCATTTAGATAGGAAAACGATGAGTATCCGGTGCCAAAATCATCGATACACAATTTTATATTTCTGTCTTTAAGTTTCTGCAAGATAGTGCTAGCAACTGAGGCATTATCTACCAACACACTCTCAGTAATTTCCAGCTTCAAGTTCGCCCCACTCAATTCTAAGGTGGTGCAGATTTGGTCAATCTGGTCAATCAGCTGGGGTTGGTTGAGTTGAATACCAGACAGATTCACACTGATACTCAAAGAAGAATAATCAGGAAACTGGTCTTGCCAAAAGCTTAACTGTTTGCAGGCTTCCCGCAAAATCCATTCCCCAAGGGGGATAATTAGTCCTGTTTCTTCTGCTACCGGAATAAACTCACTAGGACTAACCTTGATGCGAGTACGGTGCTGCCACCTCGCCAAGGCTTCAAAACCAATAGTTTTGCCCGTTGTCAGGGACACAATTGGTTGATAATTCAGATGCAATGTTTCGTATTTAATTGCCTGTTGTAAGTCGGTTTCTAACTGTAGTCGCTCAATAGCTCTCTGTTGCATACTAGGATGAAAAACTTCTGAGGAGCCAATACCTTCTAATTTGGCATAATACATCGCCGTATCTGCCGCTCGCAGCAAATCTTTCGGTTGCTCATACCCCATGGTACTCAGGACAATACCAATGTAGCAATTAGAAGACACGACTCGCCCATTGAGTTCAAATGGGATGGAAATCTCCTGATGGATACGCTCAGCTGTCTCTTTCACCTGATCTAAGTCTTGGATATTCGAGAGCAAAATCCCAAATTTATTCTCTCTCATCTGTGCCACTATATCCTGATCACCGATGCATTTCTGTAAGCGTTGAGCAGTAGCAACTAGGAGTTGTTCACTGAGTAGATCACCTAGACTGTATTGGATAAGTAGGTAGCGACTGAGAGTCAGACATAGCACAGCAAATACATTATCCTTCTGAGTGTTTCCAACAATTGGTTCATCCCAGCAAAGAGTTGGTAGAATCGGGTATGCCATCGGTAGACATTTGCGATTGTGAATTGGCTTTACTGGCTTAAACCACTGGCGAAGGTAGTATAAAAACAATGTCCGATTAGGCAAACCGGTCAATTCGTCATAAAACGTCAGGTCTTGTAACCTCTTGATTGCCTTCCGGTAATTTTTGCGCACCTTTGCTTCTCTTAACTCCCGCTCCACCGCCGGAACTAATCGTGCTAACTGGTGTTTAAGTAAATAGTCATGGGCTCCCGCTTTCATAGCAGCGATTGCCATATTTTCCTTAATCGAGCCGGAGACGATAATAAACGGTAAGTCTAAGCCTTTTTTTTGTAAGAGGAGTAAGGCACTAATGGCGCTAAACTTAGCCATGAAGTAATCAGCAATCACCAGATCCCACCCTTTATTATCTAGGGCTTCGTTCATTGCTCCTGGTGCTTCCACTCGTTCATAAATTGCTTCGTAGCCACCATTTTTTAGTTCAACCACTAGCAACTCAGCATCATCTTCTGAGTCTTCGACAATCAAAACTCGCAGTGGTTTATTCATAGATTTACCCTATCTATTCATCAATAATTTTCTACTTGATTAGAAAGATTGTGTCTTAGGAGATAAGTAATCTCCTTATAGAAATACAACTAGCTTAAGTTTACCTCATTTTGATGTAATTAATGGGCAAATTTTGATGAGTATACATGATCCAAAATTCAGAAATCAGGACAATAATTTAGCAAGGTTAGTGGGAGGAGCAATAACGATTAGTGGATTCCCAAGCCAATTTCTCCTAAAAATTCCTGGAAAATCAATTATTCTGACTCGAAGCTCCTAACTCGAAGCTTTTGACTCGGAGGATAGTTGGTTATGTATAATTCAGGTAATTTTAGGTTTAATCCCAACAGATCTAGAACTAGTTAAAACAATTGAACTATCCTCCGCGTCAAGCACAGGAGATTATAATTGGTTATAAGAAAAGCAGGCTTCAACTACCGACTTTAGTATAGGTGCGCTTGACCCATTAAGAATTAAATTCGCCACGGGTCGCACCTCCTGTTGACCTTGGTGAACAGGAGGTGCTTTGTAGTGCGGATTATCCTGGAAATCTTTGCAAAGTTGACCATAGGAATACTCTTGTGTTTTCGACCAACTCGGTACATATCATAAGCATCAAAGTAAGTGTAATACTGACAGTTTTCGTTTAGAAGTCTGTCTTACTGCCTACCAAGCCTGCTTGTACATGTTGTTGGCTGGTTCACACCATAAAACAAGTAGGTCATTAGTTTCATCTGGTATGTTCCCAGACAATAATCCAGATAATAATATTTTCTTTGTCCCGTATTGCACTAGTTAGATCACCTCCTAATCACAAACAAAGTAGACCAGGGGTGTGCATCCCCTAACTTATTTTCATCCCCCGCGTCAAGCATGGGGGCAAACAAGCTGCGATTTCTGTAAATTCAATTCCTAACAGCTTAAATTTACTAAGCGCCATAATTAACCTTAGCCATCTTCAATCCTGAATTTTCATAAAAAAGAAACCCATGGCTGCCATTTTGCCATTTTTATGTTTGGATTTGCATTAAAAATGAAACACATGGCTGCCATTTTGCCATTTTTATGTTTGCAAACAGATCATCAATTGTAATTTAACTAGTGCTAATCATTAGATCAGTAGTGATGGCCATAGTTTTCAGGTGTGGAGGAGACGAAGCAATGGTGTTATTATAACCAATAATTTGTGAAGGGTGGAAAGGTAAAATAAAAGGTTGCTCCATCGGGTCACCGCTAACTCTCGAAAGCTCTAGCAAATCGTCAATGAGTTTCCACATATGCTGACTGTTAGCAGATATACGTTGGAGATAGACTAATCCTATAGCCAACGACTAGCAATTGGCATCCGCCAGCCAGTACCAAAGGCGCGGTCAGTAACCTTTAAGCCTGGGGCAGCTTGTCGGCGCTTAAATTCAACACGAGCGACTAGTCGGATGATTTTGTTAACCACTTCGGGCTGATGACCTGCATCAATAATTTGCTCCGGGGCTTGGTGCTGGTGGATCAGTCGCTCCAGAATATCATCTAGGATATCGTAGGATGGCAAGGAATCTTGGTCTACTTGACCAGGTTTTAATTCAGCGCTAGGGGGCTTAATTATAATGTTAGAAGGAATAATTTCTGTTTGGCTTAAAGGTTGTTCGCCTTTGGCGTTCGAGTCAGTTAGGTTAGCCGGTTGAGGCTGATCAGGTTGAAGGTTAGAAGAGGAGTCTGAAGGTTCAACCTTGACCCTACTAACCTGCAAATCCTGATTAACCTGGGACTCCTCTGCCTTAGAATTTAGCCACCGACATAGGGAGTAGACCCGGGTTTTGGGAACATCGGCAATTACAGCTAATCCACCATTCATATCACCATAGAGGGTACAGTAACCCACTGCCATCTCTGACTTGTTGCCAGTAGAGAGCAGGAGATAGCCAAATTTATTAGCGATCGCCATCAGTAAGCTGCCCCGAATTCGGGATTGAATATTCTCTTCAGCCACACCAAACTCTGTCCCGGCAAATAGGGAGGCTAAGGTTTGGTCAAACCCCTGCATCAAGGAACCAATAGCTAGGGTGTGAGTCTTAATACCTAGGTTTTGTGCTAATGAGAGAGCATCTTTGACGGAGTGGTCAGAACTGTACGGAGAAGGCATGAGAATCCCCAAGACATTGTCTGCTCCTAAGGCGGCGGTGGCAATAGCAGCTACAAGAGCAGAATCAATCCCACCACTCAAACCAATTACGACTTTTTTAAAACCACACTTACGGGTGTAATCCCGGACTCCTAGGACTAAGGCTGACCAAATTTCTTCGTCTAGGCTGGCTGGGGCTGGTGCTATGGCTGCCGATGGTGGAGACTGTATAGTTGTTTCTGGTGGGGTGACCAGATCCTGTGTTTCTCGGTCATATTCCAAAATGACTAAGTCTGTTTCAAAGGCACGGGCGCGACATACCATCTCACCAGCCTGATTAAATGCTACACTACACCCATCAAATATCAGGTCATCATTGCCTCCTAGCTGATTGGCGTAGAGGATAGGTGTATGGTAACGGCTAGCGCTATGGCGCAACATTGCTTCCCGAGTTTTCTGTTTACCCGCGCTATAGGGTGAGGCGGACAGGTTTACCACTAGGTCTACACCCTGTTGAACTAAGTCTGTGATGGGATTGACTTGATAGCTGCGTTTGCCCCAAAACTCTTCATCGTTCCACAAGTCTTCGCAAATGGTAACACCGATTTTAATTGGGGAGTGGGCATTCTCAGTTGTGATTCGTGATGGTTGGTGATCAATGGTGAAGGAATTACTCTCCCGTCCTGGTTCAAAGTAGCGGTTTTCATCGAAAACATCATAGGTGGGCAAGAGTCGCTTGTGAAAAATCTGCCGTACTTTTCCCCCCTCTAGTAGAGCAATGCTGTTATATAAAGGTTTGCCACCAGCAAGCTCTGCTTTGGTATTCGGTGTTACTGTCCCCACCAAAACCGCTAGAGACATTGGTAGCTGCTGAGCTAGTTGTTGCACTTGTGTAGTCATCGACTCTCGAAACTTGGGATTGAGCAGCAAATCTCGTGGTGGATAGCCACACAAGGATAATTCTGGTGTCAGCAACAGACGCACATCCTGACTCGCAGCAGTCTTGGCTACTTCAAGAATCTGTTGAGCGTTGCCTGTAATATCACCAATGGTGGGGTTGAGTTGAGCGATCGCAATCTTCATCATTTTTGCTTGTTTTTTATAGTTTAGGCCATCTACTTCACACAATCTTTAGTAATCTGGGTTTGGTTAGTAATTAAAGGCGAAAATATACAGTTTATATCGTATATAAAAATTTTTTTTATATAAAAAGTAACTGGCTCATGATTAGCATTTTTCTTGGAAATTGCTTGGCTGGTTTTATTCTTTGATTACCTTGGAAAATAAACTCCAAAGCTTGCTGCTGATATCTTTGAACAATTTCTGGACAAACATAAATTTTAATAATTCCTAATACCGGTAATTATATAGGCATCTCATTTATGAAAATTTAATCGTTATATTTATTGATATTTAATTTAAAAATAATCCTAGGATTTTAACGAAATTAAACATAAACGTAAACTCGAACGTAAACCCTAACGCAAACCTAATACTTGATAGTGTAGATTAAGTAATCAAAAATAAATCATGAACGTAGAAGAACTCGAAAACCGTTATCGAGAAGAGATTCAAAGTCTAGCCAACCAACTTCAAAATGCAGTTCTCGGACTGTCTCAGACAGAAGCAAAAATTGCTAAGATGGGACGGTCTATAGAGAACCTGAGCGAAATCCTTCAGGAATTTCTCCTACAGCAGAATCAAAAAAACTAATTCCATGACTGATGAGACAATCAATGTCAATGATTTCCTTAACAGGACTTACGCAACAACCTTATCTGTAGGGTGCGTTATTAACCAACCCTACTTACTACTTAAGGGAACTTCTGGCCTAGTTTTGCGTAAGTCCTGCCTAAGACTTCAAACTCATATCATCTCCGGTACCATCGGTATTGTATACCACAAGAGTGTTTGGCAGGGGGCTCAACTTTGTGGCTCTCAAGACAAATGACAAAAAAAGCTGACTGGATATCAATTGGTTATTTCTTCCTCTATGGCTTGTTCTATTTCTCTGAGAAGCGCTGGTTTGACTAGATAACGACGAGCTCCTAGTCTGAGAGCTCGCTTTTTGTCTGCTGGGAAGGAGTAGGCAGAAAGGATAACTATAGGGATTGTTGCCCATTGGGATTTCTTGAGTTTTTCGATCAAGGTAAAGCCATCAACTTCTGGTAATTTGAGATCCAGCAGAATCAAGTCAGGTTGAAAGTCGGCGAGGTCTCGTTTAATGGTTAACCCATGGGGTAAAGCGCAAACGTCATACCCTTGCAACTGAAGGTATTCAGTGATAACTTCTCGATTAAAATCGTCATCCTCAATGAATAGGATTTTATGAACCACAATTACAGATGTTTTTTCATTGCTAAATAAATACCAACGGTTTATCCTTTAAACGAGCATATGCCTCCGCATCAAAGCGGTCCAAAATTCATGGACGATCTGCTCCCTGAGAGACTTTTCAACTAGTATCAGCCAGGAAGCATAGCTTTAAAAGACGAGGGCTAAAATTGTAATAATCAGAGACGTTTTCCCAAAAAAATGTGGTGTACAGTCGATAAATAGTATAGATATTTTTGAGGGTAAATACATCTCGGAACAGGTCAAAGGCGACAGAATTGTCTGCCAATTTGTTGCGCAAATGCCGATAACCATAGTCCAAAATTTGATTATGGTCAAAGGCGAGCTGCGGCACATGCTCGATGGAATACCAGGCAATACCACTGACATCATCTGTGTTGAATTTAGCTTCTTCTAGTCGCTCTAGGGCAAAGTAACTGACGGATAGGTAACCCATGGCGTAGTGGTGGTTATAGGTAACCTCGACTCTAACCAATTTTGGTTGATAACGACCTAGTTCTCCGAAAGTGTACAGTTGCTCTAGGTTCACGTTGTTAACTCGAATTTTCTCTGCCCAAATCCGTTCGCGTAGCGTGGCCAAACGCGCCCCGCGTGGCCCAAAGGCCAAGGCCAATCGGCAGCATGGTCTAATGATTCTCCGTCCCACACCAAGGTTCCTGGTAAACTCGATTTACCGAGGAAGGCTTCCTCTTGGAGTACCAAAAGGCGGCTTTGTTGGGTATTGACGGAAAAAATCACATGACGGGCCCTGACCTGGAGGTTGGCTAGAGCTGGTAGTTTGACCTTTATATTGCTGCTTTGGGTCATTGGTACAACTGCTCTTGATGGATATAGTCCTTAACCAGAGGAGTCAGTGCTGTTGTATCACCATTCTCACGATACGCTGTAGAGGAAACTGATGGTACCGTAATATTAGCGATCGCTAATTGTGCTCCTAGATGCTTCAACTTTTCTAAACTAGCCTGATCTACTCCATATCCTGAACGAGGTATCACCAGCAACTGTACTTGTTTTAACAATTGTTCAATTTGATACCAACGGGGCATCTGACGGACTAAATCAGTACCAATCACCAGAGTCAAGTTTGCCTGTAATCCCCAGCGCTGTTTAACTAGTGCTATGGTTTCCAAGGTTCTCGGGCTACTCAAGTCGGGGCTGACACGGATCGGATTTTGATACGGGTCAATCTCCTCAATCAGTAACGTGAGCATTTGGGAACGTTGTTCTAGGGTGGTCTGATGAGACTTGAATGGATTATCTGAGGCCCAAACCACCACTTGGTCATAGTGATGGGATAGCCACTGGAGAATGGCTTGATGAGCACAAGTTGGGGGATCTGCACTGGTACCAAACAGGGCAATATTGACCATAGTTAGTTAAAAGTTAGTTAAAAGCTCAAAGGGGTTTGAGATTAGGTTTGCTCTTCAGCATCTAGTGCGTGAAAAGTGATCTAAGCCTAGCGTTGGGTTTTAGCTTCAGAATTATAAAATTTAAACGCGCCACGGATTAGGGTACACTCAAAGGAAACAGAATGCGATGGACTTCGTCCCGCTTTCAGCGAACGCTTGAACTGCTACAAGCTATATATAGCTTATTTGCTTAACTCCTGATACAAATGGTGATAGCCCCCTAGTTGAAAGACTTTTGTCAATCAACTAGGGGGCATGACAGTAGGTACAATCGACAGAACCTGAGAAATGGGGCAACTCAAATAGGATTTACCCAGAACTCCAACTGATCAGGACTTACCTAGTAACTCCCTTGAGTAAGGTGAGTTGATAACTCACCCTACTAAGCTGTCGCCTATTTAACTTGTCTATTTTTGAATAAGCGGGAAAAACTCTACAATCCTCTCCCCTTGACGATTCAATTTATAAATCAATTAGATGTAAAGGCGACCGATATATGCCTGATATAGATGCCTGACAGCTGACTTCCCCCTCTTCCCGCTGTTCCATCTGTTCCATCCCACCACCAATCATCTCTCTAAAAGTGCAACGCCCCTCAAACTGTGGGAGTTTCAACCGCCCGTTCGCTTAGCGTGGCCAAACGCGCCCCGCGTGGCCCATTCGCGTAGCGTGGCCAATAGGCCAAGGCCAAGGCCAATCAACTGCTGCGATCTCACCTCCATTGCCTAGGCCCTATTGTTTCAAAATAAACACCGGATCCTGAAAGTTTAATTCAATGCCCTCCTGGTCAAAGAAATCCTTGATCATTTTACGAAGCACTAGCTTAATCAGGCGGTGCTTTCCAGGTTTAACTTTGGTAACGGTTCTTATGGACAGATCAAAATCCCCAAAGTCCTCGATTCCATCCACCTTGGTCGGTTCAATTACCTCGGAATACTTCTCTTTTAACTGGTGTCCCACCTTTTCGATCACCCTGTACACATGATCCAGGTCAGCATCATATTCTATCCCAACTTCCACTACAGCATAGATATAGTCCTTGGAGTAGTTGGTAATTGAGCCAATATCCCCGTTCCGAATAATATGCATTTGACCATTGAAGTGTCGAATACGGGTAGTTCTCAGTTCAATCGCCTCCACAATCCCCTCGGCTTCCCCTGTTTGGATATAGTCACCTACCAGGTAGTAGTTTTCAAAGAGAATAAAGAATCCACTAACCATATCGTTAATGAGATTCTGCGCCCCAAGACCGACCGCTAGCCCCACAATGCCAGCACCCGCTAGGATTGGGGTGGCGTCAATTTCTATGGTATCGAGGATCAATATACCCGAACCGAAGTAAATCAAGTACTTCAGTAAACTCTCTAGTATGGGAATAATCGTTAACCGCTTCTTTCGCTGCACATCAGTCAGCTTCGGGGACCTAAGCAGTGCTTCTTCGAGGAACAAATTGGCGATCACGATCAAGCCACGACTCAGGAAGATGATACCGATAATTTTGACAGCTTTCGATCCATAGGTGGCTAAGTTAGCAATTATCTCTACTTGCTCAACCACCAGGGTGGCCATGGTAACATAGATTATATATTCTAGGCACCCCTTAAAGAAAGGAATCCGATGCCTGAGATTGCTATAGAATCGCAGGATATTATCAGGGCTAGAGTATTGAACAGTCAGGTTGTCTATGCTATCGATAATGACCACGATGGATCTCAGAATGAGCAACCCGATTCCAATAATCAGATAGATGTTAAGAAGAACGTACAGATACTTAGTTGTGGATTCTGGCACTTTCAGAAACTGGGTACACCAGATTAGGGAAAGCAGCCAGAGTCCACTGGTAAGGATTTTGGTTAAGTAACTGAACAAATCCTCAATGCTTTCATCACTAGCAGTGATTTGTTCTAGTTTCTTTGCCCGAACGCAGCCATAGTTGAGCAAACGCTGCAAGGGTTTCATGGCGAACGCAACTAGCATCAGAAGGCAGATGCATTTGCCTAACCCAGTGCCAAGGGTTATCCAGAATCCTTTGGGAATATTGCTCACTAACCCAAGTGTGTATTCCTTGAGGTCTTTCCCGCGATAGATCAGCCAACCGTTGCCACCAACAATTAGAAGGCATAGCGCTATACAACAGATAACGATCAGCGCCTGGAGGTTCTGGCGGAGGTTTCTAGCATTGCTGTTCACCTTTTGGAACCAAGCAACTCTGATCAGTTGCTTGAATAGTATACCCACCAGCCAGTTGACTAGACAGAAAACTACGATGACCAGGCTGACTTCAGCCAAGATAATAATTATGTTGTTCACTTAACAAATTAGCTCAACCTTTCAGTATAATACAATACTTTACTTATTAAATATAAATTATATTCTTAACTACAATTAAATTGATACCACTACAGGAAGGTTCATCCACCGCCTCATAGCCAGAAGTTCATGAAGGTTTCAAAAGGTTTTTCTTGACAGTGTTCCATGGACAGGAGACCTCTAGGTCGATCTGCGCCATTTGATCACAACTTGAGCTCAGATCATCAGTTGAGCTTAATTTCACATTATTTCACATTTATTTCACATTTATTTCATAATTAATCCCTGTTGTTACTTATGCTTCATAAGCTTTGCTTAAAAGGTTTAATGGTGTATTGTTTTATTTAATTAAAGAATTAAACAAGTATCTAAACCTGGAAAAGCGAACATTCAGATGAGAGCAACAGAAGTTAACCCTTCCAAAGCTGACGGCTGAGGAGCTGATAGATGAATAGTTACCACCTATTAGTTTATCGAATTTATAGCACGGAAGTGCCGGTGATATCCCTGAGGATCTTAGCTAAAGCAATTGCTATGGCTCTATTACAGAAAATAGGGAATAGGGAATAGGGAATAGGGAATAGGGAATAGGGAATAGGTAAAAAATTATGTCTACCTCATTAATATCATAACCGCTATATTAAAAATAAGTAATAGATATAATAAAGTCAATAGAGAGAATAAAATTAAAAAAATATTGATTAAATTGCCACCTAGTTTATTCTAAAAGTCCTAAGGGATGTTTTTTTTAGACAAGGTTGATTGTAAAAAGGTTGACTTGGCTATAATTCAGTCTATTAATCATTGATCATTGATCATTTTTCACAAGCCTTTATCCTGTTTTAAATAATTTTATTGACAGTTCTAATTCGTGGTTTTTAGAAAGGTTTAATCGCCGCCATTGCAGCAAGGGCGTGATTGCCCACTCGCGAAGCCAGGTAAGGTTGAACGCGATGGACGAAGTCCCGCTTTGCTGCGAAGCGCGTGGCCTTTTGGCCAAGGTTTGAAGGTTGATGGTTTGAAGGTTGAAGGTTGAAGGTTGAAGGTTGAAGGTTGAAGGTTGAAGGTTGATGGTTGATGGTTTGATGGTTGATGGTTTGATGGTTGATGGTTAATGGTTTGATGGTTGATGGTTGATGGTTTAAGATAGAAGGTTTGATGGTTGATGGTTTGAAGGTTTGATGGTTGATGGTTGAAGATTAGAGGGTTAACAACTGAAAGCCGGATGTATAACTGGCAACCTGTAACGTTAAACATGTAACATGTAACCTGTAACGTAAAATATAAACTTTATAACGTTAAACCTGTAACCTGTAACCTTGGCCAAAAGGCCACGCTACGCGAACAACCTGTAACCTTGGCCAAAAGGCCACGCTACGCGAACAACCTTCAACCTGTAACTTTCAACCTGTAACTTTCAACCTGTAACCTTGGCCAAAAGGCCACGCTACGCGAACAACCTGTAACCTGTAACGTTAAACCTGTAACGTTAAACCTGTAACCTGTAATCTGTGACCATTCAACTGATCAGGTGATATATGCTAAAAAAAGCCATCGTATTAGTATCTATAGTACTGCTTGCCTGGGCTACAGTTGTAGCAATTGATACCTTCGAGGGATATCAAGAGAGGATAACCATTGCGATCGCAGCTCCGTTAAGCAATGCTAGTGAATCAGCCCAACGCTCAGGCAGAGCAATGGTAGACGGTGCTCAACTTTACATTAAGCAAGTTAACAAGGCTGGCGGTGTTAAGGGGAAAAAATTTAAGCTTGAAGTTTATGATGACCAAGGCAATCCGGATGTGGCACAGCAGGTTGCGAAGAAGATTGCTCAATCAAATGCGATCGCAGTGATTGGTCATTACAGTAGTGGGGTATCTACGGCTGCTGGCAAAGTTTATCAAGACTATAAGATTCCTGCGGTGACCGGCTCAGCTACTGCTGATGGGGTCACCCAATCGAACAGTTGGTATTTTCGCACCATTTTTTCTAACAGTGCTCAGGGTACTTTTATTGCCAATTACATCAAAAAGATTCTGGGATCTTCAAAGATTAGCCTAGTTTCCAGCAGCAGCAGCTATGGCTTGACCTTAGGGAAGACTGTTGAAGAGACGTTTCAGGAGTTAGGGGGAGAAGTAGTCAGTAAGTGGGTATTAGGGGATGATATAGACCAAGGCATAGAAACGATTTATCAAGATTTATTGGCTTTAAAAAATAGTGGGAAAGACCCAGGAGTGATTGTGATGACAGCGAATCGCAATCAAGTGGCTGGATTAATTGCCAAAATGAAGAGTTCTGGGATGGATTTCCCCATTTTTGGCGGTGACTCTTTAGCAGAAATATCCCTGGCGCAACGGTTTGAATACTCCCCAGAGGAGAAGGATGAACCAGGCTTCTTTACCAATGGAATTTATGCCATTGCTCCGATTATTTTTGACATTTCTGATGATGGGGGTCAACAGTTCAGAAACGAATTTGAAAAGCAGTACAAACAAGCGCCGGGATGGGTGGCGACTTGCTATTATGATGCGGCAAAAGCCATTGTTGAGGCAATTAAACGCTCTGATATTACCTGGGACGATTTACCGAAAGACCGTTTGATGCTTAAAGAAAGCTTAGCAACTATTAATAGCCAGGAAACGGCGTTCAAGGGGGCAACCAGAAATATTTATTTTGACTATTATGGTAATGCAGTAGCACCCGTTTTTGTGGGTATTTTTGATAGAAGAAATTTTATTTCAGCATTTAGCCAGCTGCAAATAATCCCGGACTTACGGGCTGTTGCTAATCTGGAGGAACAGCTCGACAGTGGTGAAATTGTAAAGGTTGGTAATAACTATATGGTAAAAACCCATATCGTTTACACCGGGATGGATATCAATGAGATTAGTCACATAGATGAAAAAACCTCCTCATATTTGGTTGATTTTTTCATTTGGTTTAGGTACCAAGGGGATATTACAGCCGACCAAATCGAGTTCACAAATTATGGCATTGAGCGGCTAGATTCAGGAGAAAAATTGACCTTAAAAGAACCGATAGATACAGATTTAAACAATGATATAAAATATAAAGTATACCGGGTTAAAGCCGATTTTCATGAAAAGTTTGATTTTCACGATTACCCGTTTGACCTTCAGACCCTATCAGCGAGATTTCGACATCTCAACCTAACTCGGGACAAGCTAATTTATGTAGTGGACTTCGTGGGAATGAGAGATACCACTACAGAAGAAGTTCTCAAAAATTGGAAGACAGCTAAAGTGTTTGATCAGATTACCGATTGGAGTGTTGAGAGTGCTGCCTTTTTCCAGGATACGGTGATTAACAATTCCACGTTGGGCAATCGACGATTTATAGACACAGATTCGGATATCGAATATTCTCGATTCAATGTGGTTATTAAAATCAAGCGGGATTTAGTCAGTTTTAGTATCAAGAATCTTTTGCCTCTACTATTTTTTGTGGTGGTGGGATACCTGTTTATGTTTCTCCCCTTCGATCACATGTCCGTAGAAGCAGTAAGTGGCTTGCTACTAGCGATTGTATTTTACCATCTAAGCTTGATAGAAGGACTACCGGAGGGGGTTGGCTATGTAGTGGCTCTCGACTATGCCTTTTATATCGTTTACATACTCAATGGCTTACAGTTGTTGATGGTGGTGATTGGGAATAGTGAGGGGTTTCAGTCTGGTAAAATCAAGATTAGCAAATTAATGGAGTTTGGAAGAGTGGCGTTTCCAGTGATTTTGGTAGTTTATACGTCTCTTCTGTGCTGGCGGTATTTGTAGTTATTTGTTATAGCGGTTTACGATTTTATTAAGTACATATTTCTGGTTTTTTAGGGAGCAGGGAGTAGGGAGTAGGGAGTAGGAAATAGAGCAGTTGGCATTCAATCTAAGTTATTGATTAATGTGACAGGTTACCTTTTGGAGGTAGCTATGGTGAGCTGTTGTAGGGCATCAGAAATTTCTACAGGTAGTGGGCTTGGCTGATGAAGTTGTCGGGTTGACGTGGCAAGACTGGCAACAGAGGCAGCTGTGCGTTTTTGGATGGTGTCTAAGGATTCTGGTGGCTTGAGTCGTTGACCTTGTTTGATGACTTGTTCGAGCAGGGGTTGTTCATGATCTTGGCAGGATTCAGCCATTAATCCTAGCCGGTCTTTGATCACTGTATCTTGGTGAAATTGGCGATAGATTTGCTTGCGTCCTGGATAGGTGACTTTGCTACTGGACTGTTTCATGGTGGGAATGCCATCAATTTCTACTAATTTGTAGACTCCATTGACTGGGTTTCCAGTGACTAGGCGAGTTCCGAGTCCATAACCGTCGATACAAGCACCAGCCTGTTTGAGTCTGGCTATTTCATACTCGTCTAAATCCCCACTGGCAAAAATTGAGACATTGGGTAAATGCGATCGCACTTTTTGGGACAAGGTGACTAAATCCCCAGAATCCAAACGTACTCCAGTCACTTGGATTTCTCCAGCTGCGATTCGTTGAGCCAGACTTTTAGCGGCTGCTACTGTATCATAGGTATCTATTAATAAGGGAGCATTGGGAAAATAGCGATAAAAGGCCGTAAAAGCATCCTGCTCACTTCCAGATACTGCTGTGATCGCCATGACCAAAGCATGAGCCATGGTTCCTTTAGGCTGACATCCTAATTTCAGGGCTGCTAATACATTAGATGTGCCATCCAACCCACCTGCTATAGCTGCTCGTGCTGCCCACAAGGATGCCTGAGGACTAAAGGCTCGTCGAGTGCCAAATTCTAGTAAGGTAGCCTCGGCCCCCGCCACATCTCTTAGCCGTGCTGCCTTAGTGGCAATCAAGGTTTGATAGTTAATTGTATTGAGTAGGTAAGTTTCTACTATCTGTGCTTGCCACAGAGGAGCATCCACCCGCAACAACGGTTCATTAGCAAACATTGCTGTTCCCTCAGGCACTGCCCAGACATCACCGGTGAAGCTTCCTTCTGCTAAGAGTGACCAAAACTGTTCCGGTGCTCCCTGAAAAATTTCTGTCTGTTGTAATGCTTCTAGTGCCTGGGGACTAAAGCGAAACTGTTCCAGGTAGTCGAGTACCTGGGCGAGTCCCATAGCAATCAAGTAACCAAAGCCATTAGGTAAACGTCGCGCAAATAGTTCAAAGGAAGCTGGTTTTTGGGCTAAGCCTTCACCACTATAACAGGCTGTCATGGTCAGCTGATACAGGTCAGTTAATAAGCTATAGTCCTCAGGTGTAGGTATTAATTCCTGGTGTTTATCATTCATGGTAGTAGTGTTTAAGTAGTAATGTTTAACATAAGGTAAAGGAACTTTAAATAGGTACAGATTTGTTAACAAGCATCTCAAAATTACCAAACAAATCTTAGTGATTAGTCAAGCTTGAGAAAAGTATTGCAAATATTACCAAACAAATATTACTAACCCTGGCACTGAATCGATAATCCTCGATAAGATAAAGTACACCAGACAGAAATCTTTTTCAGTCTGTACTCACAGTTAAGACTCAATAATTTGAGAACAGCAATTTGAGTACAGCATGGCAGTAATTGTGAACCACCATAAAAAGTATCGGTTCGCGCTAATTATAGCCACTGCTGTTTTCAACTCTAACTCAACTAATTCAGGAGAGCAATTTTATGGGTTTTTACAAACTATTGGAAAGCAGTATTCAATATCTTTCTGAAGCAGTAGCTAGGATTTTTGGTCCTAATGATGACATTTATCCTGCTATTGGTGTTCAACCCTTTAGCGGTGACCCCTTTGAGCAGAAAGAGGCATCTTGGTAAATTCTTCGGTAAATTCTTCGATTTTAGCTAGAATTTGAACGCTAGTTATAGTGGTTCTTGCTGGAATACACAACACCCTTAGGGGCGCACAGCGTGCGCCCCTAAAGCTAATGTGGGGTTGCCTATTGGTGGGATGATTTAAGCTGGGAGCGAACACTGTGATGTAGGTCATGTGGTAATTTAGCGGTTCTCATAACTCCCTACTCCCTACTCCCTACTCCCTACTCCCGTTAACTCAGGCGTTGCCAATTTTCTAGTGGTTTACCGTGACAAAATTGCTTTCACCTTTGCTTTAAACATATGAAGCTTCCACCATCTGAACGAGGTGGTGGTGTCCTATGCTAACCTGGAACTACGAAGCGTCCACAGGTCACATAGACAAGCCCAGCTTCTAGGCGGTCGTCGAGATCTTTTGCTGGAACGACCCTCCTCGCCATTTCTGCGAGTGAGTTTAAACACGCCTCTGGCACCGATGTTGTAAGCACCGTTTAAATCTGCATTAAACCGCTTACCTGAAGGGAAGGTTGCCAAGGAGTATTTTTGGGAATTTCGTTTGACCGTACCAGAGCCATCAAAAGCCAACTTTGAAGTATAGGCAGCAACAACCTCTATTACTCTGCCACCTAATTCAGCCCATTTCATTTCCGTAAAATCACGAATCTTTGCTTTAAGCCAACCGTGGAATCTTTGCCTTAGATTAGACCGCTTTCGTCCACCCTTCGGCTTCCATCCTTTAAGATTCTCAAATACGATCGCTTCAGAGTTAAATTTCTCAGCCATCTCAACAATTCGCTTAGAAACTATGTGGCTGATTTGGTTGTTGATTCTTTGGCATTTTTTATAGGTTTTAGAGCAGAAACCCTTGTGAAGTTTGCCGCCTTTACCCATAGTTTTAGATGCTCGTACAGATACGGATTTTAGTCGTTTATCCCTGCGGTCTATGTCTCTTCCAAGGTGAATAAAATCACGATGGATTACAGTGCCGTCATGGGTTACGACTGCTACGGTAGCCGTAGTGTTTATACCTAAATCTACCGCAGTAACATTAGCCTCTGGTTTGCGTTTTTCTGGCTTACAAGTGAATGGAACAGACAGATGGCAGCACCTATCATTGAAAATCAACGACGGAGACATCATTTTGTTTGTAGTCACCTGGTGGCGCTCTCTTAAAACGGTGATTTGAACCATAGTCCAGACCCAGTTTTTGCCATCAAAAACTTTGATTTCTACTTGGTCGAAACCATGCAGCTTGTAACACTGTCCTTTGTACAAAGCAGGATAGCAGCCAGCATCACCATTTAGTCTTGGCGGCTTACTATCTCTCTTTTTTCTGTTACCAGATTGCCATTCCCGATATCGAGTAACAAAGCTACTAACCTGTCCAGCCGCAAATGCAATTGCAGCTCGACGGTAATAGCTAGGAAATTTGTAAAAAGCTTTATTGAATTGTGGATATTTGATATTTGGACGCTTGGCTGTTTCATGCATTAACTTTTCGACAGCAGGAGTTAACTGATCTGCTGTCAATCCACCAAGCTCAGACCAATCAGTATAAATAATGCCAACCAAGTACCTACAAGCCTGACGATAAACTTTGACCGTCTCCGCAAACAAGGCTTTTTGTTCGGAAGACGGATTAAGTTTCCATTTGTCAGTTCTGATGACTTTGGTCGGCGTTTTCACTGGTCTATAATAAGATTGATATTTAACATTTTAGCATCCAAAAATGGAGACGACAATAGATTGATTGATGTTCCAGGTTTTTGGCTATTGTTATTAGCGTGGACTAACCATGGAGACGAAACCTTAGAAGAGTAGAGCCTTACTACAAAAGTTTCAACCTTTTATACATAGCCGACCAACCATAAAGGCTCTACTCTTCTTACGGTAACTTTAAAACCTGAACGTTCGCGTAGCGTGGCCTACGGCCAGGTGGGCGAATGCGTCTCACGTTCTGTTCAAACTCTTCTGGTGTTGGTTGAACTTGCTGCCAACTTTCCCGTTGCTGTAAAGCTGTTTGCCAATTTTGGACTGAGGGATAGTCAGCTAAAGAAACGCCGATCTTGCTGAGAAAATATACCGACAAACCGGCGACAATATCGGCTACCGTAAATTGCCCTTCTACAAAATAGTTTTGATCGCCCAATTTTTCGCTATAAAATTTCATCACTGTGGCAACTTGTTTTTGAGCTTGTTCTAATTTTTTTGCTTCTACTTCAATCTCCAAGTTATGGCGCATAAATGTTACGATAGCAGGAGCAAGCTCATTGACATTGACCAGTTCTATCATCCTCACTGTAGCAATAGCTTGAGGATCAGTGGGCATCAGAGCAGGAGTTGGATATTTAGCTTCTAAATAATCTAAGATGGCTAAGGATTCTATCACTTTAAATCCATCATCGATTAGGACTGGAACGTGATGAAAAGGATTGATTTCAATAAATTCTGGCGTAAATTGATCACCATCTAATTTTATTTCAACAGGCTCAAACTCAATCTGTTTTTCTAATAAAGCAATCCATACCCGTCGGGCATTGTTGGACATGGGATTTTTGTAAAACTTTAACATTGAATCAACTCTCCATTCCTATCAACGTTTGATTTATTCTTAGTTTAATATCTACTTTCAAGCACAAGCTCATAAACTGATCTATTTCAAGAACCCTTTAACCCAAGGTGAGGATTTGACTTAAAAAGAACCCTACTGCTGCACTACCGATAGGAACTGTGAGATTATCAATACCGAACTTGGAGAAGGCTTCTAAGACTGTGGCAAAGAATGCGATCGCAATTGACATCAACCAGGTTTGCCAGACATTACCTTGAACAGCGAAAAGGATCAGGCTACTGACTACATAGCTAGTTACCGCCATGGTTCCAGACCCTTCCCAGCTTTTTTGCATCCCCCAAGCCTGATAGGGATGTTGACCAAATTTCTGACCAATCAGTCCTGCCAGTCCATCTCCCCATGCCATCACTAAAATACCAATAGCGGCATACTGGAATTGTTGTAATGGCCAAAACCAGGCAATCACGACACCAATACTGACAGCATAGAAGAAAGTGCCTAGGCTTTTGCGCCCAACGCTGTTAATACCAGGCAAAATAGGAATGTAATAGGACAAAAGAGCGATCGCACCAGCGATAACTGAGGCCAAAATACCTACCCAGGCAGGTATTTGTAGCCACCAAGCCACTAAAATCACGTTACCCGTGCCAATGTGAACAATTTTACGGGTAATTTCTGAATCCCGGGCGGTGCGCTGATGTAGTGTTTCCGCCAGCAGCACAATCGCACCGAGACCGACAGCAATCAGTGCAATTTGCAGCCATAGGGTTGGTATTGATTCTATCGAGGGTACAGAATTAAACAAGGATCTGATGGCAGCATACTGTAAAACTTATTTATTACTGTATTAGATGGGGTGACCATTACATGAAATTTTTACTTATTTGGCTAATTCGAGGCTATCGAGCGTTTATTTCCCCCCTATTTCCCCCAGTCTGTCGCTTTCAACCAACCTGTTCCCAGTATGCTATCCAAGCCATTGAGCGGTTTGGTGTCTTTCGGGGCGGTTTGCTAGGCATTCGGCGTATTCTACGGTGTCATCCTCTCTATCCAGGAGGTTATGATCCCGTGCCTGACGTTTATCCTAATGGTAATAGCGATAAATCTAGAAGTGTTGAACAGGGAACAGGGAACAGGGAACAGGAAACAGGGAACAGGGAACAGGGAACAGAGAAGAAGTAGTGACTCTTGTGGTTTGAGTATGCTGAAAAAACTGATAACTGCTATAACTTATGAAACCTTATCAGCAAATCCCAATTGTAGAGTGTGGAGAACCCCTCATCCCCATTCCCTTAGAACAATTTGCCGCTCGTACCCCTCATCCCTACCAAAAACTGGGGGCACCTTATGGTAAAGCTTCCCCTTATTATCTGCGCCAGAGTGTGATAGAAGCACTCTTTGTGGCTCAAAGCCAACTCCAACAGCAGCATCCAGGTTGGCGCATCCAGATTTTTGATGGCTATCGACCGGTGGAAGTCCAACAATTCATGGTTGACCATACCTTTGCCCAAGTAGTTCAGGCACAACAACTCAACCCAAGCACCCTATCGGAAAAACAACAGCAAGCCATTTGGGAACAAGTCTATCAATTTTGGGCAGTACCCAGCTCTAACCCTATGACTCCACCCCCTCACAGTACAGGTGGTGCGTTAGATATTACCCTGGTCGATGCTACCGGTGAAACCATTGATATGGGCTCTGAGATTGATGAAGTCTCACCACGCTCCCATCCCGATTATTACGCCAATCAACAAGACTTGCCTTATCATCACAATCGACAGCTGTTAAAAAATTTAATGTACTCGGCTGGGTTCCGGTGTCATCCTAGAGAGTGGTGGCATTTTTGCCTCGGAGACCAAATGTGGGCTTGGCTGCGCAATCAAGAAGATTCAACCAATACCTTGATCGCACGATATGGTGGTGTTGAGTGCGGAGCATGTTGAGTCCTGAGTACTGAGTCGGAGAGTCGGTCAGTCCTAAGTGGGGAGCGTGCTAAGTGGGGAGCGTGGTGATAGCTCAGTTGCTGCTAAGATGGTTTAGCAGTGGCATTGTAGTGGAATTGTTAATCAAGTAGCTCAAAGAATGCTACAAATAGACCATTTTTTATTGCCCCTCTTGCCTCTCTTGGCCCTCCTGCTATCTCTCCCTGGCATTAAAGCAAAATGGTATCAGATATCCTATAAAAACAATTAAAAAATAACGATTACTTAAGGTTATATAAGATTTATGATGGCACCTAAGCAAGTATACGTCCTTTTATTTAATGCCCGGACAGAAAACGAGGGAATTCACACCATCCAAATTGGCGATAAGCAAACGGTATTGATGTTTGAAGAGGAAGACGATGCTACCCGCTTTGCTTTATTGCTCGAAGCCCAGGATTTCCCAACAGCAACCGTGGAAGCTATCGATCTAGAAGAGATTGAAGAGTTTTGCCAATCGGCTGGTTATGACTCGGAGTTGGTTACTGAAGGAATGTTGGCCATGCCACCGGAAACAAATCTAGAAAAGACTGATTGGCAACCTGACGTCAAGAAAACCGAAGAACCAGAAATATCAGAGCTAGACCGCATTCGCCGTCAGTTGGAAAATTTATTGTAAACTGATAAAAATTTGAGGAATACTTTTTAACTGTCCCCCTTGACCGGTAAACCAAACAACCAAACAACCTACCAGACACCGAATCGGCAAAGGCGAACAACCGTCAACGGTTCAACCTTCAACCAAATAACCTTCAACCTTCAACCAATGACTAAATAAATAATGCAAAATTTAGAACAACGGGGACATCTACTGACCGAACAGATTAATCCCAATAGTCAGAACCTTGACCAGCTGACATCCCTAGAGTTAGTCGATCTATTTAATCAAGAAGATACCAAAACCCTAGATGCGATCGCAGCAGCTCGTAGCCAGCTAGCTCAAGCCATTGACTGCACAGCAAAGGCATTGCGTCAAGGAGGATGCCTCTTCTACGTGGGGGCTGGTACCAGTGGACGCTTGGGAGTCCTCGATGCTGCCGAATGTCCCCCCACCTTTTGTACACCCCCAGACCTAGTCCAAGGGATCATTGCTGGAGGAGCAGGGGCATTGGTGCGGAGTTCTGAAGATTTGGAAGACCGACGGGAAGATGGTGCAAAAGCGATCGCCCATCGCCGGGTACATGACCTAGATGTGGTGGTAGGCATTACCGCAGGTGGTACCACACCCTTTGTCCACGGCGCACTCCAAGAGGCACGACGGCGGGGCGCAACCACTATTGCGATCGCTTGTGTCCCCCCTGAACAGGTCAGTATTGATGCTGATATCGATATTCGGCTGCTAGTTGGTCCGGAAATCCTAGCTGGCTCTACTCGCCTCAAAGCCGGTACTGTCACTAAAATGGCCTTGAATATCCTTTCCACTGGAGCCATGGTAAAGCTTGGCAAAGTCTACGGCAATCGCATGGTAGATGTGGCAGTGACCAACAAGAAACTTCATGACCGAGCCCTGCGCATCCTCAAAGACCTGACCAACCTCAGCCGAGAAGACTGCGCTCACTTACTAGAGCGCAGTGGACGCCAGGTAAAACTAGCGCTACTAATGTACTGGACAGGATTAGACCAAGTAGAGGGAGCCAGCTTCCTACAGCAAAACCAAAGTGATCTCAGAGCCGCTCTCCAAAGTTGGAAACAAACTAGTACTCCATCAAAATTGAATTGATAATGTTTAACGGATCACAGACTACTGTCACTTTGGTAATCATACTCGTAGCCCTTGGTGTTCTAGGTTGGGGCTATAACCGCGCTCGTTCTTACGGCAAGCTGGGAATTTTAGCCTGGTTACAGTCAGTAGTCTTGACACTGCCCTGGCTATTATTCTTTGGCTTAGTCAGCATCGGAATTTACCTGAATATCGTTGGGATCCTATTTCTGCTACTCGCTTCCACCGGCCTATACATCTACTTGGGCAGGCTCTTACGTGCAGCAGGTCAAGATGAGGTTTGGCGGGAGCGTGCCACCAAACTGTTCGAGGATCAACAACAAAGCAAAGATGCCCAAAAGTCTGAGGAGCAAGATACTGCAGCTTACAACAATTTAACTGCCGTATCCGAGGGTCCGAATACTACCAGGATCGGAGTAGCTACAATTCCTGATGAAGACCTACAACTGATTAAAGAGATTTTTGGGATTGATACCTTCTTTGCGACGGAAACTATAAAATATCAGGAAGGGGCAATTTTTACAGGCAATCTGCGGGGAAACGATGCAGAAGTTGTACATTCTCGTTTGTCAGCTAATCTAAAGGAAAAATTAAGCGATCGCTATCGGCTATTTTTAGTCGATAATCCAGAAGGGAAACCAGTTGTCATTGTCTTGCCCAGTACCAATGACCCACGAACCACTACAGTTGCGCAAAAAATATTAGCCCTGGTTCTGGTAATTGCCACATTTTTCACCACTTTAGAAGTATCTGGGTTACTGCTTGACTTTGATTTATTCAGTGAACCCCAACGGTTTCGGGAAGCCTTACCGATTACCATCGGAATTTGGATAGTTCTGATTACCCATGAACTCGGTCACTGGTGGCAAGCCAAAGCTCACGACATTCGCCTCAGCATACCCTTTTTCCTGCCCAGCTTGCAAATCGGCTCATTTGGTGCTATGGTTCGCTTTGAATCCTTATTACCAAATCGAAAAGTATTATTTGATATTTCTATAGCTGGACCAGCCGTAGGTGGTGTAGTGTCTCTACTGATGCTGATGGCGGGATTATTCCTTTCTCATCAAGGCAGTGCCTTTCAGGTGCCAGCGGAATTCTTCCAAGAGTCAATTTTAGTCGGAGGGCTGGCAAAGTTAGTGCTCGGTAGTGCTCTCCAAGAGTCTTTAGTGGATGTTCACCCTCTCACCATTGTCGGTTGGCTAGGTTTAACCATAACAGCTTTGAACCTAATGCCAGCAGGACAACTCGATGGTGGGCGAATTGTCCAAGCTATCTACGGACGCAAAACTGCTCGACTTACTACCATTGCCACCTTAGTAATTTTGGGGATTCTGGCCTTAATCAATCCAGCCAATCCCATCATTTTGTACTGGGGAATCTTGATTTTGTTCTTGCAGCGGAGTTTAGAACGTCCTAGCCTCAATGAAATTACCGAACTCGATGATACTCGAGCATTGTGGGGGTTATTGGCATTATTTTTAATGGTCGCAACTCTGATTCCCATTAATTCAGCTTTGGCAGGAAGGCTAGGAATTGGGGGTTAATTTCAAGGGTTGAACGCGATTGCGTGGCCTTTTGGCCAAGGTTGAAGGTTGAAGGTTGTTAGGTTGAAGGTTGTTAGGTTGAAGGTTGAACGCGATGGACGAAGTCCCGCTTTGCTGCGAAGCGCGTGGCCTTTTGGCCAAGGTTGTTAGGTTGAAGGTTGAACGCGATGGACGAAGTCCCGCTTTGCTGCGAAGCGCGTGGCCTTTTGGCCAAGGTTGTTAGGTTGTTTACCATAGGCGTTGGGTGTAGGTTAGATTGAGATTTACATGCTTCTTGGGGGAAACTTCAACATTAGTTAATCCTAGTTACACACAATGAGCAAATTTTGGAATAATGGTAAAAAAGCGATGTATTGCTATTCCCTAAAATCCCAAACTTGTCTACCTCATTTAATTTAAGTCTCACTATGCAATCTACTTCCCAAATTAACCAATGTACACTTCTCCCTGAGACCTTAATTAAACTCGCTTACCAGGGATTTCAACGTAAGCATTCAGCCGTCAGCCGTCAGCCGTCAGCTCTACAGCGAAATGCTCCTCACTCTGCGGCGGTGGAGGTCTTAACTAGACTACAACTCGACCTGCTACTGGCTTTAACACCACCTGGGAAAAAGAAACCCGAGAAACTGACTATTGACTGGTATTCTAGCTTACGGAATCGGAGAGCGTAGTACAATGACCTTTGAACTGGTGTGGGCGTACGAAGGGTTTGTGGGAGTGTTTCTTCTATGTTACAGATGGTTTCAATGTGTATCCCAACTACATCCATCGATGGTGACCAGATATCGTCAACCCGTTGTATATGACCCGAGTCTAGGGTGATTTCACTCGATTGAGGCACTATCTGGCTCGGCTACATCCCAAGACTTTGTGTGACTCGAAGTCAATAGAAATGCTGAAGCATTCGATCGGACTGTTAGTGCATTACCTGAAGTTTTGGGAGGTGCCGGTGCCACCGAGGCACATACCTGTCTATCCCTGATTCATCCGGTAATTCAGTAACGCTTTGGAGTTTAGTCATTTCTATGTTGAATTGGAGAAGGAAACATGGTCAATCTGCATAAGAAGTACGAAGTTCAGAATGTTCAACAAAATCGTTCAGAACACGACCCTTTTACCTTGAAAAGGTACGAACAGTTCTTCAGTTTTTTTCAGAAAGGAGCTGTAAAGATTCTTGACGTAGGTTGCAATACGGGTAGAGGTGGATTACGTTTTAAGGAGTTGAACCCGAACCTGACATTATTTGGTCTTGATTGTGTACAAGAAAGATTAGATGTTTTGCCTGAGTGCTATTCACAAAAAGTCTATGGTCTTTCAACAGACATACCTATGGAAGATCGATTTTTTGATGTGATTACTGCTGGTGAGTTTCTTGAACACCTGTATCCTGCCGATGTAGATAAAACATTATGTGAATTCCAAAGAGTGTTGAAGATTGGCGGAAGGCTGTTGCTTACCACTCCCAATCCTAATTACATAAAAAATAAAATCATTGGAATGTCAGTTTACGGTGTCAGCCATTTAACTCAGCATTTTCCAGAAGTTCTGCGATTGAGATTGCAAATGCATGGATTCTCAGGAGTTAAATTATATGGATCAGGTAGGGTATCCCAGTATTTAGGTTGGCATTTTCCGTTGATGTCAATCTATGGTAGCTATCTCGTTGTAGCAAATAAGTACTGATCAGGCTAAGATTACCGTTTGTCTGCTTAAGGAGAAAATATCCCACCTGGAAAATTAAAAGGAAATGTGGCAATTCTTCCAGGGGGTAGGCTGTCCTGGAATGCCCTCCTCTGTAAGGTCAATGGCACTGAAGCAGAGGAATTAGCTCAAGGAGGTGCTAAACCCTCTGCTAAGATTCTCGAAGAGATGAATTTCGTGGAAACTTGGCTCAAAGGTATCGGAGCGAAAGCCGTTAAGCCTGCATCTGAGCTTTATAATATCTTCCATGCAGGCAATATTACTGGTGTAGTAGACCCTCTCTATGGATCCCAAATGCTCTTAGGTGGCACACCCAATTGGTGCGCTTTAGGAACCTTTGGCTATCATTTTGATGTGCGCGGGGGTATCGAAGGTCTTGGTACCAGAGCCTCTGAGAACGGGTTTAAAAGTGTAAGTTTTAGTAAGCCAATTTTCAACATAGGCATCCAGCATCCCCAAATTAAAGCAGTTACTAATTTAGCTGTTGTCAGTCCTGGTTCTGGGTTTCAAGGGTTGGCTTCATCCGCTGGTAGAATTGTGGAATTCAATGCTGGTGTTGGTCAGGCATTGGGGATAGCTGCCATTACTGCCCTTCTTTCTGGCAGGAATCTAAGTAATGTATCCAACTCTGAGGTCAGAAAAGTACTTTTAAGCACGAAGCAACTTCCTCGCGTCTATGGATATGCTAATAATAATGAAGCTAAGAAATTGAATAATTTCGAGTCTTTATTAGTGTTGGTTTGAGAGACTTTTGATAAAGTAAATATTACAGTCGTTTTCCTGACGGGGCGCTTGTCGCCCCGTCAGCTTATATGGTCAAACTTGGGTGAGTTTTATGGAGTCGTGTTGGGATTTGGTGAAGGAGTTAATGAAGTAAAATCCCAATAAACTGGAGTATTATTTACGAGGTATAAGAGCTAGGTCCCTTATTTTGGCTACATTCTAGCTTCCATGTCACCCCTTCAGGATAAACGACTATCGACTGGAATTCAAAATACAAACGTACCAGTACGTGGTTGATTAGTTTTGTCAGTCAACCCGCGCTTGTTCTGTCAGCTTTATAGCCATTCATGCAGGGTAAGCGCAAGAATCAATAAGCCGTAGCTTATTGAGAAAAAAACCACGTCATTCTCAACAAATTAACTCTATTGCGAGTACAGTTCGACGAGATTATAGGGGTTTCGAGCCACGAGCAACCGAGATCCAGCCAATGCACATTATGGGCAATTTTTTCTTGCGCTTACCCTGGCCATTCATGTCGCCCCCCCAGCAAAAATTAGATGCACCCTCCCCGTAGCGGTGGGCTAAAGTGTTTTTGTTACTTAAATCAACAAAACTTTATAAAGTTAATAAAATCTTATGTTGACAGGTGACACCAATCTGTTAAAGTTACCAGGGTAATCGCATCTTAGTAGAGTTCTAAAAATACAGTAACCTGACCTAAAATTTGACTGTAGAATTGCTGATTATACCCTGATAAAAGTTTTAAGATCTCGTTTGTTTGTACCAGGAGTGTTAGTAAACACTCCTGGAGCCTAACCGGCTTCGGTTAATAGATTCAGCCCATCACCTCCTTTTATGGCTCCTCAACAATCTTGCATCACCCTCAAAAAATGCATCACTTCGCCGCACTGGCGGCCAGGATTTTGATGATAGAGTCATTATCCATCCCCGCCCTATAACGCTTCATTTTCCGACAAGGCGCGGGAGGGTTCGCGATCCACGCAGGTTAACACTCAGGCGGCGCAACAGCCCTAGATTTTCGCTTCTCATAGCCCTGGCGAACCCGACTGGCATCTTCATTAAAAGTGACATCCAGGACACTTTGTAGACCATTTTCAACACCCCAATGGGAGCGAATCACCCGGTTGTGTTGCTGGCCATCTGGTTCTTTGGCACTGAGGTAAAACTGAGTCTGTGTCGTGGCGCATGTTCCATAACTGTCGCCTTCGCTTCACCATCACCACGCTGGTTAAAGCAAGCCAGGTGTGTTTGCCGATGCAACGGGGGTAGTTGACTCACAGGCACCGCCCACACCTGACGGGTTTAATGGCGGTGATGCCCGGCCTCGACCGCGCGCGTGGTAACTCAATTTCTACCCTTGCCAGTTCTGGTAATAGGCCTCGCGCAAACCACTCTTCCACCTGCTGAGGGGGCTTGCCCTGGTTGCCCTTGAGCGCCAGGACATACTCCCCACCGGCTTCCTTAATTTGTCGGGCAATGTCGGTTTGAGTGCCCATGGCATCAAGAGTCACGACCGCTCCAAAGAGGTTAAGCAATTTCAGTAGCAGTGGTACCGCTGTAATTTCATTAGATTTGCTCTCAACTTTTTGTTGTGCCAACACCAGCTGATGTTCACACCGCGACCGGCGCTCACACGCTCGCTGCGCTTTGAGGTGGTTCTCCCGGTCAATTGAGCCAATGGCTGTCTTGCCGTCAATATGAATGAGTTGAATATCTAAGCTTTCGGTGATGCTGCGCACCCAACAAAGGCAAGCAAGTTTCGAGTTCCTGGGGATCTTGAAGGCCAAATACACGACCATTGGTATCGTGGGATGGTATCCCGTTGGGCAAATCTAAAAATGTCTTGGGGCCACTCAAGTTTTGCGTGTGCCTTAGGTTTCGATAGCCACAAACCCATCCGCTCCCGCAATCACTGCCAAAATTGCAATGGAGACAATCCCGACCAGATTATGTACCCTTCTGGAGCCGACCCGGGGTACCAAGAGATGCTCAAAATGATTGAGCACACTCTTTTTGAGGATCTCAACCTCCCGCTCCTGGATTGGGTTAACAACGGGTTTGCCAAAACCAATAGCCATCAGACCAAACCCGTGAAATCTAAATTTTTGCTTATCTAATGGTTAACCGCTGGCGCGTCTGTAAGACAGAGGCAACGGCAAAAATTAGTTACATTACATATCTTGGTTTTTGTCAAGTACAATTTATACCAAACAAAATGCGATTACCCTGTTAAAGTTACAAGAGAAATAATTGAAATAAAGGCAAATGATGATACTATTAAGGCTGTAGTTAAAGCTAAGGCTGTAGTTAAAGCCTCTCAACATCAAGAGAAAAATTGAAATATAAAAAATCTTAATGTTAGGAATGTCAAGGGAATAACAATGGCTCTAGAGGATTACATCAAGAAATGGAATTTTGTAAAGAACAATTACGATTTTTTATATCAACCCAGGAAATTAACAAAAAAAGATTTAACTATTCAGATTCCTGCTAGGGGAAAGCTTTCAGATGATGGAATTCGCCGGGACGTGCAGCTATTGACACATCTATATGGTTTTTTTGTTCTCCGTACTCACGAAAATGATGCGTTATTAGATAATCGACGTTTTAAGGAATGGCGAAATCAGTTGCATTTATTGCTCGGGAAACAAGTGCGACAACCCTATAGTAATTCTGGCAAAATAGAATCAAATGAGAATGCTTTAGCCAGAAAAGTGTTCGCTGACTATGGCGTTGATTTTAAAGAAAATGATGTTTTGATGATGGCCAATCTAGCTGATCGTGTTAAGGGTAATAAATACAACGGTCATCTAGAAGTCCATCAAGACGGCACATTCTTAAAAGTCGTTCCTGATTGGGTGGTGTTTACAGTCCTACAAAATGCTCAATCAGGAGGGGAAACTCGTGTGGCGAGTGGACAGCATCTTTTAAATGCTATTCCTTTGCCTTATCTAGCTGTTTTAAAAGAAGCAGATGCTGTTACCTTTTTTAGGGAAGGAACGGATGGTCATCTTAGTAAACCAATTATTAATTACCATAAGGAAAAAAGATGCATTACAACGGGTTATCGCGCCGATGGCGATGTTGACTATAAGTGTAAAAACGCCCTGACGAAAATAGCAATGGATTGGATCTGGAATTTTAATAAAAATCCAGAGAATTACACAAGCGTTTTGCTAGAAGAACTTAGGGAAAGTTTAGTGCTGGCAAACTTAGTCGCTTTTCATGGTAGAGAAGGATTTACTAACTCCGAAACCAAGATTAGAAAAGTTCTGCGTTGGACTTTCGATAATAATACTGCCAATCCCCTCGACCAGGGAATTTATTTTACTGGACACAAAAAACTAGAAAAGGTGGTTACAAGCCAAAGTTTTGAGGCGTATTTACAAGATGAATTGGCCTGGAAAACACAAAGAGACATTCTATCTAAACTTGCTCACCTTAGTCCCGATAACTATCCAGAAAACTTAGAGAGTAAACTCAGAAGCGAGGATATTAATAGACAAGTAATGACAAGAATAATATGAATAATTTTGAACACAATTTTAGGCAAGAAAGGGACAAGAATAATCAGCATAAAAATATGATTATTTTTTGTAACGAAGATATTATCGCTAATAGAGTTCTAAATTATTTGCTTCCTTTTTTGAGAGAAACTTTAAAATTAATATATTTTTGTCACAAAAAGTATCGAGAAAAGCAGAAAGCCAAGTCGAAAAATTGTCTAAGTTTAATTTTTTGACTAAAGATTATATCCGTAACATAGTTTTTCCTTGCATTGAAAAAAATCTAGGCAATAAAAAATGCCATTTGATGACATTCAATCAACTGGCGAGACAGTACGAATGCGAATTATATCGCATCAAAAGTACTAAAAACAGAGAAGAACAGGATAAAATTATTGCTATTTATCAAGAACATGAACCTTACATTAGTTTGTCTTTAAGGAACAATCTAATCATCAGTTCAGAAATTATTAAAGTAGCAAGTGAGTATGGTGTGGGGAAGATTTTCAATATTCACTCATCAAAACTTCCTGAACGTGCTGGCGTGTGGTGTTCCTTGTGGGATATGGCTGAAGGAAAATCTCTTTACGGAACTTTACATATTGTTGAGGAAGGAATTGATACAGGTAGCATCATAGGAGCTTACTCTGTAGATCTTAATAAAAACTACAGCTATCTAAAAAATTTATGTTTGATTTACAAAAAAGGTGCCCAAATCTTTTTAGAATACATCGATGAGTTAGCTCAAGGATATTCTTTTCCTTTTTCTTGGGAGGGAAAACAGGATCTTAGTAAAAGAACATATTATCGTACTCCCACTTACCAAGAAGTTAATCAAATGGAGGATTTGGGAATAGAACTATTTTCTTACAGTGAAATTTTCGAAATCCTAGCATATTATTTCCTAGAAAAAACAGTTTAAACTTTCCAATTAGTGTAGCTTTACCGAGTACAAATAGAATTCATGAAAACTCCCGAGCTAAATTTATAAACAGACAAAGATTTATGTGCAAAAAAAACAATTATTACCTACGATTCGGACAGTAACATTGATTATCAGTCTTTAGAGGCGGGCACGATTGTCAAATATCATCTCAGTAATGACTTAGATATTTTACTAGAAACCCATCCTAATGCTTGGACACCTTCTTCACTATTTTCCCTCACAATGTGTGAGCTAGTAGCTGCTGATGATTGTAGGGGCAAGGTGGTGATGGATTTTGCTGGTGGCTTAGGCATGTTTGGCATAGTCGCCGGAAAAGGTGGTGCAGCTCAGGTAATTGGCACGGAATTAAACCCTTATGCCGTTACCCTGCAAGGAAGCAATTGGGAATTGAATGGTCTTAACCCAAAGGATTTCCAAAGTTTTGAGTCTAACTGCTTTGCTGCAATTCAAGGGAATCGAGAGATTGAAGGGAAAGTTGATCGCATTTATAGCAACCCGCCAGCACTACCTGATACGGAGGAAAAATTGCAAGCAAGGCTGAAGTTTGCTGACCAATTTCGGGGTGAAGAATGGAACCGCAATGGCGATCGCGGCAGGCTAGTAATGGACACTTTAATTACCCAAGGTAGTTCCTACCTGGCACCAGGAGGGGAAATTCTCTTCATCGCCACCAGTAAAAATGGCCCCAGACTAACCCATAGGTTAATGGAAAAATACTGGGGAAAAGGAATTCAAAGCGATAGTGACAATCCTTTAGACTATTGTATTAACTGGGAAGAGCGGGGTGATGCCAATTGGGCTGTTGTCCACAGAATTAATGTTGCCTTAGCTAACTATCACACAGAGTTTGTCCAAAGCTATCAAAAACTAGCAGATCTAGAAGGAGAACCCTCCCCCTTTCTAGAACAAGAGGGCAATCTCTATCAGCAGTTATATTTTATCCGTGCCAAGAAAGCATGAGTAAACTCCTAAGTTTTGCTCATGCTAAAGTAACTTTCGATTTAAGATAAAAAAGCAATGTCAAACCACGCAAATATCAATAAAGCTACTGCCGAAAATTTTCAATGGGGAACTGGCTGTCAAGGATGGCATTTATTAGCCAATGACAATTTAACCGTTGCACAGGAAATTATGCCTCCCAACAGCAGGGGAGTAGAACATTACCACGAAGTTGCCCAACAGTTTTTCTTTATACTTGAGGGTGAAGCATCTATAGTAATTGAGAACACAACACATGTTCTTAATTCGGGTGATGGCATACTAATATCTCCGGGAGCGCTGCATCAAATTAGGAATGAATCAAGCAATGACCTACACTTTATAGCCATTTCTTCGCCAAACAGCTTTCATGATTTTAAGAATGAAGTGGGAGAAGTGCCTGCAGATTGGAAACCAGATTTCTTTCCTAGCCAGAAATCCTGAATCTTAACCTAATGGAACTAATGCAATGATCAAGATCGCAGAAAAAACATTTCTGGTAACAGGAGCGGTAACTGGAATCGGCTACTCCATTGCCCAATGTCTTATTGCTTCAGAAGCGCGAGTTGTGCTCCACTGTAATTCTCATGTTGAGCAAGCCCAGAAGTTAGCCTCCGAAGCAAAAACTGATTGTGTTGTCATTCAAAAAGATTTATCCCAGCCCCAAGCAGGACAAGAATTAGTGGAGGAAATTCTTAATCTGGGATATTCCCTGGATGGTGTTGTCAATAATGCCGCCATCATGACCGAACTCAGCTTGGATGATAATCCCTCAGTCTGGGAAGAGAAATGGATCGAAACTCTTCAGGTTAACTTGATTGCTGTTAGTTCCATCACCAGACGGGCAATAGAACACTTTAAGTCCAAGGGAGGAGGAATTATTGTTAACATCTCTAGTCGTGCAGCTCATCGTGGTGACACCCCAGAGTATATGCACTATGCAGCCTCCAAAGCAGCATTGAGTAACTTAACTAAAAGTATTGCTCGTAACTTCGCTGCTGATGGCATACTAGCCTATTAGACATCTCCGAAAAATAATTAAATTGTAGTAAACTGATAGAAAAGAGTGTTTATACCAACATATTCCTATAGTCGAACATATCCAAAATCATCCTCAGTAAATGCAGCGTAAGGTATGTCTGAAGTATGAGCGGGGTTGCTAATTATGGGTATGATTGTGTCCCCTGAACCCCAATCCTGGGGGAGAAAAGTAAATTAAATTCCCCCAACGTTGGGGGATAATGGTGCCATTACCAAAATCAGACGATCGCGCATTCATACTTCAATTCAGCAACGCCTCAATTGGATTTCTTCCAATCCTCTATATCTGGTGCTTTCACAAATTCAGGAAACATGACCTCAAAACCTCTCTGACGCTTAGAAGCTGGTTCATCACTCATATTCAACAAGGTTTCATAGAAGAAAAACGACACACCAGCAAATCCCCGCAGTCGGACAGCATCCACTTGCCGCTGAATTTGTGATACCGGAACTAAACGAGTTCTGAGACCACTTAAAATACCAATTCCTACCGGAATATGACTCCGTGCTCTTTTGAGTTCTGTCTGGTCTAATTCCGAGATGAAAGTGCTGAAATTATCTCGATAAATCTGGACAATTAGTTCCTCTACTAAACCCCGTTGTTCCCAAGTTGCCCAGTCAGCTAAAAAGAATTGGTAAGAAAAACGCTGGGGATTGGGAGATAGGGAAATAATCACATCATTGTTACTGTCTTCAACACTGTCTTTAACTGCTCTAAACAGCTTGGTTAGGAAATCCGTAATTTTGTTGGCTCGCCAGCGTACCCATTCCTCATCCTTTGGGTCAGTGGGGGGAGATTTACCTTGGTGTTCTTTTTTGTACAATTCTACTGTGAAATCATCGTAACCAAAGGTCACTGGCAAGCCAAAGTGGTCATCGAATTGGATACCATCAACATCATAGTTGCTGACAACTTCGATAACTAAATCTTGAATAAATTGCTGTACCTCTGGTTTAAAAGGATTGAGCCAAACAATCTCTTGTAGTCTTTCATCCTCTGGTTCTAATCCTTTAGTAGTTTGAGTCTTGACCCCATCTTTGGTTTGGGTCAGCCAATCTGGGTGGCGTTTGGCTAATTCAGAATAGGAAGGTGCTTTGAAGCCAAATTCAAACCAGGGAATAACTCTCAAACCATTTTCATGTCCCACCTCGACAATCTCTTTGAGAACATCTCGTCCTCCCTGTACCCCCTTCTTTGGGTCAAATAAGTCTTTTTCTAACTCCGTCGATATTCGTGCTTCCAGTCCCACTACCCGTTTAGCTACTTGAGACGGATATAGTGTATAACCCCAATTCCACACTGTAGGATATACCGTGTTAAAGTTGAGCTCCTTAAGTTTTTGTAGGCTATCCGTTACTGCTCTATTAGACAACAGTACCTCACTATCAATATTTGTCAGCCATACCCCTCTTAACTCCGCTTCAGTAGAACCAGGAGTTGGTGGCTCAACCTTAGCAATGTATTGATTAGGAATCAATCCAGTGGTTTGGGTAGCTTGGCACAAAAAAGCAGCTACCTCAGCTCGACTAGCTTGTTGGTTAGGTTTGAATTGCTTCACATTAGGGGGATTGACCACAATCTGATTTTCCGTAGCTGCTGCGATCGCATTTTGAGCATAGTTCGGAATTGCCGTAGCATCAGTAAACGCTTCCTTTAAAGTCTCTAGGGAAGGGTTAACCGGTTTATACTTCAATCCACTAGCTAAAGATACTAACGCTTGGACACGAGGGATATTTTGCTTAGGGCGGAAAACTCTACCAGGATAGCCAGCCAAAAATCCCGTTTTATCAGCATTACGAATAGCCTGATTAGCCCAGTAATTAGTTGGTACATCTACGAATTTTTGGTCACTGCGCACTTGAGGAGCACTAGGGAAAGCCTTCAGAAGCAGTGCAGCAAACTCAGCTCTGGTGATCGGAGCATTCGGTTTAAAGGTACCATCTGGGTAACCCCTGATAATATTTTGTTGTGCTAATTTAGTGATACACGGTTGAGCCCAATAATTCTCTGGGACATCTTTAAAGGTGCTACTGGCGTAGGATGGGGAAAGCTGCCATAGAGGAATTATCATCCCGATCACAAATAGCAAAATCCACCAACCCTGATGTTTAATGGTTTGCTGAAAGGAAACCAGTCTATTTACCAAGGCTATAGGCCAGAGTTTGAGTAACGGTTTCATTGGTTGAACAAGCTCCGGGTGAGGGTGTTAGGTTAATCAGGATTGTGATTAACCGCGAAGATGCAAAGAACACGACACTAGATTAGCAGAGGTTATGGATTAGAAGAGGAATTATCCAATGGAGCTAATATGGAGCTAATTAACCGTTACCGTGGCAGTCTCTTAGGATTGGCTGTCGGGGATGCAGTCGGTACTACTTTAGAGTTTAAGGCACCAGGCTCCTTCACCCCGATTGAAGATATGGTGGGTGGTGGGCCTTTTGGTTTAAAGCCTGGCTACTGGACTGATGATACATCCATGGCTCTGTGTTTAGCTGTCCGGCAAAAGAAGCCCCACACAAATATGCGTAGCATAGGTGTGGGATGAATTTTGCACAGGGTATTAAAAAATTGCTATAATATATTTACTGATAAACAAAGCCGTTCGCGAAGCGTGGCCAAAGGCCTTAAATGCTGGTTTGTCAGCCACCTACTAATCAAAAATACAACTTATTGTATTGTTCCGGCGCGGAGGGGCATCCCGTGTCGTTAATAAAGCTTACCGAGTATCCGTTCGCGCAGCGTCGGCGAAAGCCGATACCGTTGGGTGGAGTTGGTAAGAAGCCCACACTGAACTCAAAGAGTCAGTGTGGGAGTATGTCACCCCATAGTTTGATTGAGCAACAGGGGTTTGATCCAGTTGATCAATTACAGCAGTATCTGCGATGGTACCGAGAAGGTTATCTAAGTAGCACAGGTCAGTGTTTTGATATTGGAAACACAGTATCCCAAGCCTTGCAGCAGTTTCAAATCACCCAAAACCCTTACTGTGGGTCCACAGCTCCCCGTAGTGCTGGTAATGGGTCTATCATGCGCTTGGCTCCTGTGCCTTTGTTTTATGCTAAAAAACCAAAAGAAGCGATCGAGAAGTCTGGTGATAGTTCACGCACTACTCATGGAGTAGCAACCGCTGTCGATGCCTGTCGCTACTTGGGGGCCCTGCTAGTCGGAGCAGTTAATGGAGTAAGCAAAGAAGAACTGCTTTCGGAACTCTATTGCCCCATTCCTCAATACTGGCAAGAAAACCCAATGGTTGGGGAAATAAACGAAATTGCCACAGGATCCTTCAAATACCGCCAGCCGCCAGAAATTAAGGGGACAGGTTATGTAGTGAAATCCTTAGAAGCCGCTTTATGGGCCTTTGAGCACAGTAGCTCGTTTCGGGAAGGCTGTCTGTTAGCCGTCAACTTAGGTGATGATGCTGATACCACCGGGGCAGTTTACGGACAATTGGCAGGGGCATTTTATGGAGACCAAGGGATACCAGAATCTTGGCGTTCCCGACTGGTTAAACGGGAGCTGATTGAGTCCACAGCTGACCAACTATTTGCCCTGGCTCAACGCGCTTAAGTTATATCAATTAAGTGATATCAAGTAAGTTATATCAACAGTTATAGCGTTTCTCATACTTATGAAGTACATTCAATTTACTTCCCCCCTCCCACCCTTCCGCCAGCAGTAGGGAGGATTACGACTCCCAACTCCCGACTCCCGACTCCCGACTCCCGACTCCCGACTCCCGACTCCCGACTCCCGACTCCCGACTCCCTAAAACCCTAAGGGCGAAAGTCCCTCACCCAGAAGCCAGCAGACTTGATATCAAAGAGAATAGACCTGACCATCAATTAATAATCGGGTAATTCCTTTAGCTTGCAAATAGGAAGAGGTCTTCTGAAGCATCTGAGCATCAGGAACCTTGATGACTCGCTCAGAACGGTTAGAAAAACGCCGTGCCACCCTATGGTTTTCGAATACTGGCAAGGTTGTCTCTTGAACTTCTTCGTCAGGAATTTGTCCGAGGTCGCTAAACTCATTGAGAGGGCGAGCAATTAACTCCGCCGCTCGGCTGACTACCAGATAGCAGGTTTTAGGAAGAGAAGCTTCCGAGAGGGGCAAAATTTCAATGTAAGAACCGCTTTTAGCCACAGAGGTTCTGATGGATTCGTGAATCTCGGAATCCGGCAAGTCATCGTCCCAATCTTCATCGAGGTCATCGAGGTCATCGAGGTCATCGAGGTCATCGAGGTCATCCAAATCCTCTAAATCTTCTAAATCATCATCTTGATCCAAATCCCCTAAATCCTCGTCGAGCAACTCAGCGAAGCTCCTAGTTGCTAGTCCCTTATCCTCAGGTAAGAATTCATCTTGGTCATCAACAGACTTATCTTCATCTGAACCTGATGTGGTAATATCAAGTTGCAGTTGGGTATGTTGCTCCTCTTCCTCCACTGGTGGTTGAGCAGCCACAGAGGAACGCTTACGCCGCCGACGTCCATCAGTAGAGGTTGAAGTCAATAAATCACTGATAGATTCTGCTAATGGTTCATTTGCTAATGGTTCATTTTCGAGTCCAACTAGTGATGGTTGAGCTGCTGATTCTACCACAGGCTTAGACGTTTTGACAGTAGAAGAGGAAACATGATCAGCAGTACGATTAGAGCGCTTTTGTTGAATTAGAGCCTCGTATTCTGGCTCCAACAAGTTGCTCTTAAGGATACGGCTAATGGTGGAGTTACTAACTCCATAACGGTCAGCCAGCGTTGAGGTTGTCTCTGCTGTCTGTCGATATAGTTCTAGGATGTCCTGTTTATCGACATCAGATAGTTTTCTTGGACTCATGCTACTTTTTCAGCTCGCCTGCGTGAACCACGACGGGAACGGCTCGATATTTGATATTCCAGGGCAGCCCCTATTGCAAACAATACACCACTGAATACAAAAAAGACTTCTGGTAAACCGCCACTTTCGTAGTTCGGTCTAGTCTCAGCATACTTAAACCACATATCTGCAATGTACAGGCAAAATGTTGCAGCGGCAATCATTTGCCAGGATTGGGAAAAACGTCCACCCCAAAAAGCTAACAGTAGGGATGAGGCAATAATCAGCAGAATTACATCGAAAGCAATGTAGAGGGTCGTCAATTGGTTTGAATAGGCACTCAGTGACTTGTCAAGTTCGATAGCCCACCTTGGAGAATTATGATCAGTACTCTGATTAGCCTCAGAGTTGGTTATTTCAGATGGCTCTGCCGAGATGACCATAGCATTATTTTCCTTGACCAGAAGTGGTGTGGTCGAGTCAGAAATAGAATACGCAATTGTCACATCACCAGATTCAGGAGTGCTGGATTCGAGGGAAGGGGCAAGTAACAGCAAAGCAGCTAAGGCCATCCCCACTATGGCAATCGCTACAATCGTTAACCCTTGCCAAAGTTCTAAGTTTAAGCGTCTGGGAATAACTGCTAAAAACATGCCTACCCCAAGACATACGTAGGAGGATAAGTAAAACACATCTGCTAGTGATACATCAGGGTTAAGGTGAAAATACAGCTCCCACACACCGAATATCAAGTCACCCATCAAATAGAACAGATTCCCCAGACCGAGTCCTAGCCAGACATTTCGTCCACTGGCAATCTGAGGGCTACGCCAATTTCTGAAACAGAGAATACTTGCTACTAGGAAGGGTATACATTCTAAAAAGTAGGTACTAATCAGGTACCAAAATGGACTTTCTTGCCCAGGGGATGTAATCCCAAACAGCAAGAAGAATAATAGGGAGATAATCGCCCAAGCAATACCACCATAGATGATGGTATTGCTGCTGAGGGGGGATAGATTACCTGATGACCGTTCTGCAGAGCTGCTCATAAGGAATTTCACACTTATCACTGACTAGCACAATAAGACTATGGTTAGGCAGCTAAAATATCTATGATTCTTAAGCTTATTTTTAATTGTAGATTATTGCCATAGTTTACTAAGATCACAGTTGTTAAGCCAGTTGATAAACTGAGTTTGCTCCTGAGCTGGCATATCCTGCAAGATATCGCTAACCCCCTGAGCAAAGTTGGTATTGCCAAAATAGTCTTTACCTAAGCGATATAGTTCTTGCAACAGGGTGATCAGATGATGTTCTTCCCAGATAGGAAAATCAGAGTTGGTAAGGGGGTCGATTTTGAGCAATTGTTGTACAGCTTGGTTCGATTGAACCTGGGGAAAGTTTGAATCTATCAAGATCTTGGCGATATCCTTCTGGAACAACCCAGCTTGTCTAGCTCCTAAGAAGTCTTCCACATCCATATACACCGTCTGTAGTAGCAAAAGACAGGCTTGAATGTAGGATACCCTAGTGCCCTCAGAGCTGGGTTCAGTGCCTAATTGATCCAGACGGATTTTTCCCCAAACGCTGTAGCGCTCAGGTTCTTCCAACAATACACAAGCTTTTCCCCGATGATCGGTGAGGTCTCGCCAGAAAGCTATGGCTTCCTCTTCCTGAGTGGCACCAAATACACTGAGCAGGCGAAAGGTTTGCCCCTGGTAATTGAGAATCGGGATTTGCTGCTCCCTCTGTGGGTGCTGAATACTAGAGATTTCAACATCCTGCCTTTTCAAAATAAACATGATACTGGCACATGACTCCTGACCGGGTCAGGGGGTGCTGTTGACGAAGTGTTCTAACCCCCTAGTACTCTGTCAATTTAGTTTTGAGGGTTAGGGCAAAGTCGCACGGTGGCACGGTGGCACGGTGTTAAGTCATACCTAATGCCTAGTAAAAGCGTGCCTAATCCGGAAAAGTATAGTTTACCCCTCAATTCAATTTTGACAGAGTAATAGTCACTATCTCCTGATCAGAATCCTTGTGACAGAGTCTGACTAAGTTCTGATCAGTGACACTGACTATGTACCTACCTTAACTCGGGTTCGAGCTAAGTGCCTTGAGTCTTACCGCTAATTGAGACAAGCAATCGATAATTATTGTGGTGGCTCTCCACTTAAGCCCAAGGCTCTCCTGATACCAAGTTGCGGTCAAACGTACAACTTTCTCTTCCCCCAATCTCCCCATCTCCCCATCTCCCCATCTCCCCCTCCTGGGAGGGGTTAGGGGTGGGTTCCCATCTCCCCATCTCCCTATCTCCCTATCTCCCTATCTCCCTATCCAAGCAATCTACTATCTTTGAATGCAACTCGGTATGAGATCGGGAACGGGTAACGGGCAACGCTTAACGGGAAATGCTTTCTGTTACCGGAGCCATTGTTCCTTTATCCGAAGTTCCCTGTTCCTCCTTGACCTTGACTGTCCCGTTTTAAATTGGTATAATTTTTGGTTATGGTTTACAGATACAGGAGTGAATACCCGCAAAGCGCCTTGATAGGACTAGGTATTAGGCACACAGAGACTGGTACCCGATCACCAGCCAAGCAAAAACAGTTTTTTCTGATGTATGATATAGCTATGCCCTCGTAGCTCAGTGGATAGAGCAAGGGATTTCTAATCCCTGGGTCGTGGGTTCAAATCCTACCGAGGGCGCTCTTTGGTCATTGGTTATTGGTCAAAAGTCGGCTTAATTTGGCTCACAAAATACATAGGACTAAGGATTAATGACTAATGACTAAATGTAAATCTAAATGTAAACTGATGTTGCGCTCCTCTTAAAAATTATTGAGAAATCCCCCAAACCTGGATGAGACGCATATGGTAAGAAAAATAAAGAAATGTGTCAAGAGATGCCATGGATAACTTACAACGATATCGCATTGTCTGCACCCTAAGCTTTGGTGACATTTATGGACAAATTATGGTTTGGTTAATCGTAATTTTCCTGAGTCTTGCCTCAGCCTTAGCTCTTTGGAGTGCTGACCGCCAAATTTACGCTCTGGCAACTGTCGGGCTGATTTTGGTACTATCTCTGCCCTTCCTGCTCTTTGCCTTCGTGACTACATTGTTAAACCATATTGAAATTGCTCAGATGGAAGAGGAGGAAACCACATCAACAGCTGGAGGCAGAGCCCCTAGACAGAAACCTATTGGGGCGACCGGTTGAAGATAATCCGGACCATCCCCGGCTTTTTCAGAACCCGGGGAAGGGGAGTTGAGAGCCTCCGTGCTTGAGGAGGGGCGCTTCATACTTTTTCCGCAATCCTAGAGGGTAAATGCCTAGAGGCTAGAACCTAGAGCCTAAAATAGGAATTGGGATTCCATAATACGACCGAGATGCTAGAACACGATGTCATTATTGTCGGTGGGGGATTAGCTGGATGTCGCGCTGCTTTAGAGATTAAACGCTCTGAGCCTAAGCTCGATGTCGCCCTTGTCGCTAAAACTCACCCAATTCGTTCCCATTCGGTGGCTGCCCAAGGGGGTATGGCAGCTACTCTGAAGAATGTTGATGCTGACGATAGCTGGGAAGCCCATGCCTTTGACACGGTTAAAGGGTCTGACTACTTGGCAGACCAGGATGCAGTAGAAATCCTAACCAAAGAGGCTCCAGAGGTGGTCATTGAGCTGGAACACATGGGGGTTCTGTTTTCCCGCTTACCAGATGGTCGGATTGCTCAGAGGGCTTTTGGAGGTCATTCCCATCGCCGCACTTGCTACGCGGCAGATAAGACGGGTCACGCCATTTTGCATGAACTGGTGAACAATCTCCGGCATAACGGTGTCAAACTCTACGATGAGTGGTACGTTATGCAGCTGATTTTGGAAGAGGGTCAGGCAAAAGGGGTGGTGATGTTCCAGCTCCTAAACACGAAGGTGGAAGTAGTACGGGCAAAAGCGGTCATGTTTGCTACTGGGGGTTATGGACGGGTATTTAACACCACCTCCAATGACTTTGCTTCCACTGGGGATGGTCTGGGAATGTCAGCTCTGGCTGGGGTGCCTTTGGAAGATATGGAGTTTGTACAGTTTCACCCTACAGGCTTGTATCCGGTGGGGGTTTTGATTTCTGAGGCGGTACGAGGGGAAGGGGCTTATCTGATTAACTCAGAAGGCGATCGCTTTATGAGGGACTATGCCCCCAAACAAATGGAACTGGCACCTCGGGATATTACTTCAAGAGCGATTACCCTAGAACTCAGAGCTGGTCGTGGCATTCACCCTGATGGCAGTGTAGGTGGACCTTTTGTTTACCTTGACCTGCGCCACATGGGCAAAGAAAAGATTATGAGTAGGATTCCGTTCTGCTGGGAAGAAGCCCATCGATTGGTTGGTATTGACGCAGTACATCAACCAATGCCAGTACGACCAACTGCCCACTATTCCATGGGGGGAATCCCTGTCAACACCGATGGACAAGTTCATAGTGGTGAAGATGGGTTAATTGAGGGCTTCTTTGCCGCTGGGGAATCAGCCTGTATATCTGTTCATGGGGCAAATCGCCTCGGGAGTAATTCCCTGTTGGAATGTGTGGTTTATGGCAAAAGAACCGGTGCTGCGATCGCAAAATACGTCCAAGACCGGAAGTTACCAGACCTTGACGAGCAATCCTACCTCAATGCAGCCCAGACAAAAATCAAAGCCCTTGTGGAAAAATCTGGCACCTTACGGCTTAACCAGTTGCGTCAAGCCTTCCAAGACTGTATGACCCAATTCTGTGGCGTTTTCCGTAACCAAGGGTCCATGGAGGAGGGATTAAACCAACTGCAACAATTCAAACAACAGTACCAGCAAATTTATTTGGATGACAAAGGCAACTGTTGGAACACGGAAATTATCGAAGCCTTGGAACTGCGCAATTTAATGATAGTCGGAGAAATTATTCTTACCTCTGCTCTGAACCGACGAGAAAGCCGGGGTGCCCATAGCCGGGAGGATTATCCCCAACGGGATGATCCCAATTTTCTCAAACACACCCTAGCGTTTTACTCATCCGCAGGTATTGACCTGCAATATAAACCGGTAAGCATTACCTTGTTTGAACCGAAAGAGCGGAAGTATTGATTGTTACTCCGATACTGCCTCACTGGTCGAGTCATGAGTAAGTAACACTCCTAGCCTGTGTTGGTTACTCATCACTAATCATGGTTTAGCCAATGACTAATTTTCTGGAGTTTCTGGAGTTTCTGGAGTTTCTGGAGTTTCTGGAGTTTCTGGAGTTTCTGGAGTTTCGGCTGCCAACTGTTTGACTTGGTCTTTGTACTTGGCTGGTGCTAGGGATTCAGCCTGGTCAAACAGGGGTTTAGCCTTTTCAGTGTTACCCTGTTCTTTAAAAATCATGGCTTTAGCTAGCACTGGTCTCCAGTCATCTTGGCTGCCTTTGATCGCCTGGTCATATATAGCTGTGGCTTCGTCATAACGCTTCTGATTCGCGTAAACTTGACCTAACAACAACTGCACAGAAATGACATCAATGCTCCCAGGTTTAATCTCATTGACTTGCTGGGAACTTTTTAAGGTGTCTTGCAGCAAACCGATGGCTGCTTCTGGGCGGTTTTCCTGGGTTAGCAAACTAACTAACCCTTGCAGAGCATTCATATCCCCAGGCTTAGCGTTTAATATGTCCCGATAGGCTTGAGCTGCTCCTTCGCGATCGCCAATTTGTTGTTTTACCTGAGCCAGCAAGACCCCATAATCTGTCTGGTCAGTATTGAGTTTGGCTAACTTTTCTAGGGGTTCAATGGTGCCTTTGATGTCTCTTAGCTGTAGCCGTATCTCCAGCAGACCTCTCAAAGCCGTTAAATTTTCTGGTTCTCGCTGCAAGACTAGTTCATAACCCTTGGCTTGAGCTTCTAGTTCTGCTTGCTGCTGGGCAGAAATATTTGGTGTAGCTGTAGGTGTTGCCCCAACAGAGGCGGGATTATCCTTGAAAATATTCCCTAGCAAAGGAATCATCGAAATACCGATAAACGCTAGCACAGCTAGTACTAGCACTATTTTGATCCAGAGACTGCGCTTTTGAGACACAAAACTTTCTTGAACTGTTCTATAAAACGTGAACATCGCGGACAAAAACGTCACAACGAAGCCTGTTTACTTCCTGTTTCAACTAGGACTGTCGGCAGCACCCTATCCACAGGCTTCAAATCGGCTGGAACCCAACCTAATATTGAATTTGAGGTGACAACTTTGTTGCTCTACTCCGTTATTTTCGGGAGATTTAAAACTGATGGCTTTACTCAGTTACCTTTTCGCAGGCTACCCACTCTTGTAGAAGATTATCTGGATGTCAAGCCTAATACTGTTATTGCTTGGTTATTGCATAGGCCCATTGTACCACAATCCCAGAGGAGTTTTGTTGAAAACATGCGGGTATGTTACGCATGCGTAACATACCCGCATGTACTAGATTGCTACTCTCTTCCCATTATGAAACGATTTGGGGGTTTTCAAGTCTCCTCCCATCAATCCCATCTATATAAATACGCTAGCATTAAGGCTCAGTTAAATCGGCTAGAAACCGCTCAGATTAAAGATTCCATAAACTTTGCGGATCTAACCTTTCTCTCACTGCATTCTGTACAGTGGGTAGACTAGTACCAAGTGCGCTCACCCTCCAGTTTTGTGGTGGCAACAGTCCAGGATAATTTTTTCTGGAAAGGACACCGGAAAGCTGGAGGATGTTGACAAAATAATGCTGCCAATGTCAGTCAAAACCACCCATGGGAATGTGTCTCCGCCGCTAGGAGGTTATATGAATTCGTCTGTGAATGGGCTTCCCGACTCAGCTGAGTCGTCTGGAATCCAACCACCGGAAGTATCCAGTGTGCAAAACCAGCCCCCAGAAACACCAACTGGTGGCTCTCAAGATACCACCAAATCAGCTCCCTTAGCTGAATCTAATGGGACAGTAACTACTCAGGTCTCAAGTAAGGTCTCAAGACAGCACCCAATTCCTGCCCCCAGTGAACCTAGGCAATACCGCGCCATTGGTCTGGTCAATGGCAAATATATGCCTTCCGCAGAACAGTTGACCAGGGGAACACTGGTAGGGGCAGATGGAACCTTGATTGATGCGGTGTTACTCGGTCGGGTCATGAGTTTGGTCAAGAATCACTTAGATCTCAATCAGCCCCACCTCTGGGTTGTCTATCCTCGCATCAGGCAAGCAGACGATAACTTACATGTCCAAATTGTTGGCGTCTGGGAACCAGAAACTCTCGAACCCACAGCTGAAGCTGAAACAACTGACTCGGGAGTTGCTCAGTCCGAAACAGAAGTCGAGACATCAAATGACTCCTCAGAAGCTGAGGCGGAACCGATTCCGAAGGATGGCTATTTTTCCATTCGTGGCGAGGTGATATACCATTCGCGGGAGAAGGAACAAGTCGTTGTTAAAATTAGGCAATTACCTCGTAAAGAGTCAGATAAGCCTAAGTTTTTCAAGTTAAAGCTTAAGGGTTGCCTGGGAGAAAGGGTTGTTGGTCATTTTTGGGATTTACATGCACAGCTGCAAGCCAATACCCTGGTGATCCAGGAAGGAAATGATATTGGGTTTCTCAACAAAAAAGGACCTAAGAGGAAACCATTTAATAAAAATAAAAAACGTTTTGGTGCTAAAAAGAGTTACCCGAAGCCACGCCCTGCTCGTAAAAAGGATGGCGCGGCTACAGCCACAGCACCCAAACCCCAAAGACCAAGACCGAAACCGATCAAGCGTATTGACCACGGTAGTAAGGGTGATTCCTCTGGGAATTCTGCTTGATGGGAAGTGGAAAATTGCTCGAAGCGTGAGCTACCACGCTTTACTTTGAAGAAGATGGGGGGATGGGGGAATGGGGACGGACATGGAATATCCCCTACTCCCCTACTCCAGAAGCTACCTGTTCCCCTGGCATACTCAGAGCAACCCCCAGGAGTTTATTCAATTTTAATTTAATTGATTTTTTTGTTGGCGGGATGGTAAGATTAACGGTCAACGGTCAACCGTTAACGGTCAACAGTCAACAATAATTGAGAGTTTATTATTAAATTTTTTTAAATAAAGGGTGTCTTAATTTAAAGTTTTAATTAAGGGATATACTTGACTAGATAATAATGAATAATTAAGTTCATAGTCACGGATGAATTCGGGGAATAAAGATTAGTACATGCTTGTTACAAAGTTCCGAAGTTCCGAAGTTACCTTTAAATTAATTTGATTTCCTAAGGCTTATGCTCATTGCTATAACTATAAATTAGTTTGATAAAGGATACGCTAACTAATAGCGTTATTGAATCATTTTGGCTAGTATATGGCGAGATAAATTCCATGGATAGGTAAATTTATCAAAATGTTTGATGGATGTCCATGAGCTACCTAACTAAGGTAGTCTTTTTTGGTGAGAGCGATCGCTACGGCGGTTTGCATAACTATCAGGTACACAGGATTGTTTTCCCACTTCCGACTTCCCACTTCCGACTTCCGACTTCCCACTTCCCACTTCTGACTTCCCAGATCCGCTGTTCCCAGATCCGCTGTTCCCTAAAATCCAGAAATTTGTACCTAACTGAATTGCAAACCGCTGTATCTATGACTATATTTCTAACCCTGAGCGTTGTCGTACTAGCTTTAATCAGTTTCATTAGGGAATGGATGCCAGTGGATATCACTGCGATCGCAGTGATGGTATTACTTATGCTTCTAAAGCTAGTCACCCCAGAACAGGGAATCTCCGGTTTTGGCAACCCTGCCACGATCACTGTGATGGCTATGTTTATCCTCAGTGCTGGGATTGCCCGAACTGGGGCGCTTCAAATCGTGAATGACCTACTGCTGAAGTGGGGAGGCAAGGAGTCAACCCAGCAAATATTTACCATGGGAATAATTGCTGGGCCCATAACGGGCTTCATTAACAATACAGCTGTGGTGGCTGTACTACTTCCTATTGTAGAAGATTGGTGCCGCAAGCAAAGTATTTCCCCTTCTAGGCTTTTGATGCCCTTATCCTTTGTCACTATCTTAGGGGGCATGATCACTACCATTGGCACCTCCACTAATGTCTTGGCCAGTGGGTTGTCTAAACAGTTGGGCTATGGTGATTTCAGCTTGTTTCAATTCACCCGATTGGGGCTAATTACATTCACCATAGGATTGGCATATTTGGCTCTAGTGGCACCCCGACTTTTGCCCAACCGTAAAGTAGCTAGCAATGGTATTGTCACTCAGGACTATAATCTCAAAGAGTATGTCAGTGAAATTGTGATTACACCAGATTCCAGCCTAGTGGGGCAAACCCTACGTGCCAGTGAAATCCAGCGGAAGTTTGATTTGGACGTTTTGGAACTGATTCGCAATGGTAGTCGTTTTCCCCAACCCCTGGCAGATAAAGTATTACGACCAGGGGATATTTTGATTGTGAGGTCTGGTCGGGAGTGTCTGCTGAGAGTCAAAGATGAACGAGGGATAGACATCTTAGCTGATGTCCAATTTGGACAGCAACCCTTGGAAACCGGTCTTACCTCTGGGGAGGAGGGGATTGCTGAGGTGTTGATCCTGGCTAACTCTAATTTAATTGGCTCAACCTTAAAGGATATGCGGTTTCGGCAACGCTATAACGGTACAGTTTTGGCAATTCGACGGGGACAGGAGCTGGTCAGAGAAAGACTTGGACGAGTTTCCTTACACTTTGGTGATGTGCTGTTGGTACAAGGTCCAAGGCAAAGTTTGTTGGGATTGCAAACCAGTCGAGATTTGTTGGTGATTGGACAGCGAGATTTAGAAACCCTACGGCGAGACAAAGCAGTAATTGCGATCGCAATTACTGTAGGGGTAGTCTTAGCAGCTGCCTTTAATGTGCTACCGATTATGGTGAGTGCCTTGTTGGGAGTAGTGTTGATGGTGATCACTGGTTGTCTCAAGCCTGGGGAACTGTACGGAACAGTACGCTGGGATATTATTTTCCTGCTGGCTGGGTTAATTCCTTTGGGAATAGCCATGAAGGAGTCAGGCACAACTGAATGGTTAGCCGAAAATCTAGTGGCACTGGGGGGTAATCTGCCTGGTTATTGGTTGTTAACACTGTTCTATGTGGTTACTGTCCTGATCACAGAGGTGCTGTCTAATAATGCTTCGGTGGTGTTACTTTTGCCGATTGCTGTGGAGGTAGCTAAGAGTTTGAGTCTCAATCCTCTGGCGTTTATGTTTACGGTGATGTTTGCCGCATCTAATAGTTTTATGACTCCGATTGGGTATCAGACCAATACCATGGTTTATGGGCCAGGGGGTTACAGGTTTTTGGATTTTGCTAGGGTGGGTGCCCCATTAAGTTTGTTGATGGCATTGATTATTCCGCCACTGGTGATTGCCCTGTATGGGTTGTCTTGAGTCTCCCCGCTATAAATAAGCTAATCTTTATTCCCTCCTCATGCGCGCTTTGCCTCAAGACAGGGTTGGTTTTTCAAATGAATAATACCAAATCCGGTTGCCATACCCCCTTAATGAATTAAATAAAATCTAACCAAAGACATTACAGACGTTTGAAATTGGGTCAGCTATAAATCTATGAGGTGTGACCCCTGGCGATTTAATTATTAATGGGCTCACGGGGTGACAACAAAGCTCAAACCTAGATAGGTGTTAGGTTTTAGGTTTTAGGTTTTGGGTAAAATGAGCGCATCGGAGTCATTTGTATTTGCCAGCAATTGAAGCAATTTTAACAAGACTTCGTCAATGATAGTTTTAATCAATCCATCCCGTAAGGGCAATCTTCCCTAAAACCTAACCCCTAAAACCTAACCCCTGTAATATTTTCAATTAGCTTGTAACCCCCTGAGATTAATGGGTCAAGCTTACCTAATGTTTTAGGCAACAGGGAACATATAATAGGGAAAAGAGAATAGGGAACAGGGAACAAAAATTATCACAATTCCTATAGGGATTGCTATAGCGTTTGTCTTTGAGATGTAAACCTAGGAAGTCTTTTTTTATTGTAAAATAAAATTATGGATTTATTTACCCTCTTGCCTTTTGCCTTTTGCCTTTTGCCTTTTTCGGCAAGAAGTATTTTTATAACCCAGATACAAAATTTATAGGCTTTGTTGCATAAAGAGTATGAGTTAGCTGCAATAATATGTGAGAGAGAAAAATTTTGCTCGACCCAGCCATGACAGAAGCTTTGACCAAGACCCAATATAAAATTAGGAATTGGAGTGAGTACAACACAGCCCATTAAAACCGAGGAAGTTTGACCTTCACCGATTGATGAGGAGGTACTTGAGGGATGGTGGAATCCGCACAAGACAGGGAAACGAGGCAGATCACCCCAATACAGTGACATAGCGATCGCGCTCCATGAGTACGATCAGTTCACTGCTGAATTTACCAGGAAGGCAAACCCAAGGATTGATGGAGTCGTTATTTAGGTTAATGGGGGTGGACTTAGATGTACCAGACCATTCAACGGTATCGAGGCGACTGGGAAAATTAAGTGTAGCAATGCCCGTCATAGAAAGGAATTTGCCACGGCATGTGGTGGTGGATTCCACAGGTATAAAAGTGTATGGGGATGGAGTTTGGAAAGTGCGTCAACATGGTGTGAGCAAACGTCGCAGTTGGCGAAAGCTTCATCTAGGGGTGGATGAGAGCACAGGGGAGATACTTAGTGCCCTAGTAAGTACCAATAACCTCAGTGACGATTCCGCTTTATCGGAGGTGTTGGACGCCATAGAAGAAAATATTGAAGCAGTATCCGCAGATGGAGCCTATGATAAGCGCAAGTGCTATGATGCCATCAGTTCTCGAGGTGCTCAGGTCAATATCCCCCCACGTCATGATGCTCAATATTGGCCACAAGAGGGGGACAACCATCCACGCAATCAGAACCTGGTGCGGATTGAACAAGTGGGTCGAAGCCAATGGAAACACGAGAGTGGATACCACCGTCGCTCATTATCGGAAACAGCGATGTTTCGTTTCAAGGTGATCTTTGGCACTAGTTGTTCTCGTCGTACTTTCGATAACCAGGCTGTAGAACTTTTACTGGCCTGTGCTGCCCTCAATCGTATGACCCATTTAGGTATGCCTGATAGCTATGCCCATGATTCTTAAGAGTTCTCCTGAGAGGGGGAGCATTTTGACTCTTAATCATTCATGCAACAAAGCCAAATTTATATATAGATTTTCTCAATCCAAAAGCAGTAGCCAAGCTTCTGTGTTGAGGAACCAACAGTCAGGAAAACTCATGAATCATACCCAAATCACTGATACCCTCTCGATTGGCGATCGCTATCCACTCACCCTGATTGGTGGTCCGTGTGTGATTGAATCGGAAGACTTTACCTTAAAAATGGCAGAGGAGATCCATAAAGTATGCGATCGCTTAAATATTCCTTTCATCTTCAAGTCTTCCTTTGACAAAGCCAATCGCACTTCCATCAACTCTTTTCGGGGACAAACCCTAGACACAGGTCTAGACATTCTCCAAAAGGTTAAACAGAAGGTGGGTGTGCCAGTGCTTACCGATATCCACGAAAGTCACCAAGCTGCAACGGTTGCTGAAGTAGTCGATGTCCTGCAAATCCCAGCGTTTCTGTGCCGCCAAACTGACTTGCTAATCGCTGCGGCTGCCACAGGTAGGGCAATTAACGTCAAAAAAGGTCAGTTTCTTGCCCCTTGGGATATGAAGCATGTGGTCACCAAACTGGAAGCTGGGGGAGCCAAGAATATTTTACTAACAGAGCGGGGTACTAGTTTTGGTTACAATACCCTAGTGGTAGACTTTCGCTCCCTCCCTCAGATGCGCGAGTTAGGTTATCCTGTAGTTTTTGATGCCACTCATAGCGTCCAGATGCCAGGAGGAAAGGGAGATAAATCTGGTGGACAGCGGCACTTTGTTCCCTATTTGGCCAGAGCTGCGGCTGCCGTTGGCATTGATGCTCTGTTCATGGAAATTCATGAAAATCCTGACATCGCCCTTAGTGATGGTCCGAATATGGTACCATTGGCGGAACTGGAAAATGTCCTCAAGGGAATTCTGAATGTTCGTGCAGCTTTGGACGCTACAATTGGGTAAAATTGGCGGATAAATTTGCTATGAATAACATCCCTGAGACTGAATTACAAGCACGTTTATCCCAGGTGAAACTGCTAGCCCTAGATGTAGATGGAGTCATGACCGATGGCGGACTTTACTACACAGAAAGCGGTGAAGAACTCAGAAAATTTAATGTCAAAGATGGCATGGGAATCAAGGTACTCCAACAGACTAAAATTGAGGTAGCTGTTATTACCAATAGCAGTTCTAGAGCAACCCGACATCGAGTCCAAAAGCTAGGAATCAAGTACAGTTTTTTTGCCATTGAAGATAAGTTAGCTGTCCTCAAACAACTCTGTGAACAGTTAAGTTTATCTCTTTCCCAAGTCGCCTATGTTGGTGATGATATCATTGATTTAGCCGTTCTGAAAGCTGTAGGATGTCCCTTAACTGTTGCTGATGGGATACCAGAAAACCAAGACACTGCTGTGTATGTTACCAGATTAGCAGGTGGTCAAGGAGCGGTTCGAGAAATATGTGAGCTCTTGATCAAAGCACAGGTTTAAGGTAAGTATTCAGCTATCAGCTATCAGCTATCAGCTTAAGCGCTACGCGCACGCTACGCGAACAGCTATCAGCCCCCGCAGCCTAGAACTTAAACGCTACAGCTGAACCAAAAGCTCAGTTTATGCCCGTAGCAAGTATAGAAGACTATCCCGATTTAAAAGATAATGTCTGAAAGGGTTAGTAGGCAATATTTCTCAAGTAGTAAGCCTATGGGCTACGCCCACGCTACGGGAACAGCTGGGTTTTGAATTAAACTGGTAAGCATTCCTACTCACTTCCAAGCTTTTCTATGAAAATTATGCAGCTGGTAGGTTGGAACACGAGCAGGAGTTAAGAGCAGCAATCAACAACCTTGAACTGCAAGCCCAGCGATATATGGACTTATATCATCAGGTGTTACAAGATTAGAATGCGATCGCATCCGTCAACAGCACTATCAGATCACTATAGAAAGTTATATAGCAATCCGTATTTCTTTAAATTAGGATTAGAGAGAGTATATTAATAACTCTGGCAAAGTAAAATAACGATCCCTGATATCTATTTAGTTAGTATGTATTGATAGCTAGTAGCCAGATATAATTATTTGAAGAGGTTATCACCTTGAAAACCATTGCTCTCATTGAGGAAAATTGGAATGGACATCGTCCAACATACCTCAAGGTTTTAACCAAAACGTTACTTGAGCTTGGTCATCAAGTAATAGCCTTCTGCCCAAAACCATTAGAATTAACTGAATGGGTTGCCTTTAACTGCCCTAACTATCAAGAGCAATTCCAGGTTTTTCAATTTCAAAGACCAGAGCCTAGCTCATTTGGTATCAATGGAATTCGCACAGCCCTGAATGCATTAAAACGTTGGTACTACGCCAAAGCTAGCATTCAGTATGCTTCATCAAAAATTGGTAAAGTACCCGATCTAGTATTTTTTCCCTGGCTTGATAGTTGTTTAGCACCCTACCTGCTACACCATATAGTAGACAAGATTTTCCCTTACCCTTGGTCTGGTCTCTATGTTAAACCTCGTCATTTGAGGCTTAAACAAACGTTTTGGTCTATCAATAGAGGTCCTCTAAAACCTCATGCTGCCTTAAAGTCCTCTCATTGCCCAGCTATTGCTGTTCTTGACGAAGGGATTGCTAAGCAATTACAAAGCAAAATCAACGGCAAAACGGTAATTACTTTTCCCGATTTTACCGACGAGTCAGCCCCAGACTTGAATTGGTCAATCGTGAAACAAATTCAAGCCAAAGCTGAAGGCAAAAAAATCATTGCATTACTAGGCATACAATCCCAGCGCAAAGGAGTTCTGACACTTTTAGAAGTTGCTCAGCAGATGGTGAAACAAGACTATGTTTTTGTCTTCGCTGGTCAGTTATCCAAGCAGAGCTACACTTTCCAGGAGCAAGCAAGACTCCAGACTCTTCTTAACCTAAAATTACCTAACTGCTTTTTTTATTTTCAGCGTATTCCTGATGAAGCAAAATTCAACGCTTTAGTTAGTACTTGCCATATCTTATTTGCTGCCTATAATAACTTCCCGCACAGTAGTAATATCCTGACTAAAGCAGCAGTTTTTGAAAAACCTGTGATTGTGAGCAGCAAGTTTTGTATGGCAGAGAGAGTGAGCAAATTTAAATTGGGTTTAACTATCAATGAAGGGGATGTGCTGCAATGTATTTATACTATAGGTCTGCTCTGTAGTAAACTGGATAACTATAACCAAGAAGTGCAACCGGATTTTCATGGTTATAGACGTCTTCATTCTACTGATAAGCTCCTAGAGAAACTTCAGCGTATTTTAACTAGTATTTAGCAAGTCGCTATTCAAAAATACAGCGGTTTGCAATTGCTGTTAGGTACTTTCGTTCTGGGTTTTTAGGGACTGAGGCCGTCGGCCACGCGGGGCGCGTTCGGAGCAGGGACTGAGGCCGTCGGCCACGCGGGGCGCGTTCGGAGCAGGGACTGAGGCCGTCGGCCACGCGGGGCGCGTTCGGAGCAGGGAGCAGGGAAGAGGGAAGTCTGAGTCAGGACTTACGCACAGAATCCATGGGTAGGGTGGGCAAAACCTTGCCCACCCTACAGGTAGCGTTAAATTGAGGGATTTGCGTAAGTCCTATGAGTGCAGTTGCGCCATGGTTAACTCAGCTGTTGGTAAGCATATGCCCTGGGGGAACAGCGGTCAGGGATCAGCCGTCAGCCATTCCCGTAGGGCATATGCTGATAGCTGATAGCTGATAACTCCCTAGACCTTGGTAGTGATCCGGTCATCCTGTCATCCGGTCATGCCTTGATAATCTCGTAAATTTTAAAAAATCAATCCTACCCTGAGCGATCGCAGACCTTTGATGTTAGGATTTGACTCGTAACCGTAAATTATACGGATATAAGCAAAGATACAGGGAATTGTATCTTTGTGAGGAGTGTTCAACAAAGGAATAAGAGGCTTGTGGTAGATTCTAAACGATTGTCTGGGCAGTTGTTCAACTTAACGGGAACTAAACTCCTATATATTCTATCAATCGGCTTAACTCTGGGTGCATTAATTTTGGATGGGACAGCAGCTCGGTCCCTGATCGCAGGTAACTCCATCACTATACCCCTGTTGATCTGTGCTCTGATCACTACTGGCATTGGATATCGAGCAGTCCCCTTTCTACAAGCACTCAAAATGGGTCAGATTATTCGTCAAGAGGGTCCCCAATCCCATTTACACAAAGCGGGTACCCCCACCATGGGTGGCATATTTTTTGTGCCGGTAGCGGTGGTGATTGCCCTGGTGTGGTCAGGATTATTCCTCCAACAGCAGGATTTTATCCGGGTCCTAGCGGTATCCCTAGCCACCCTTGGCTATCTGTTAATCGGCTGGATGGACGATTGGCAAGTGGTCCAACGCCTCTCTAATAAAGGGATGTCCCCGAGAATGAAACTGGCTCTACAAATTGTGGTCAGTTTACTGTTTTGTCTATGGTTATCACAAACCCAGGCAGCGAGTATCACTAATATCACCCTACCCTTGGGGATCGTCTTACCCTTGGGATTCTTGTTTTGGCCGGTGGGTATATTTGTGCTATTAGCAGAAAGTAATGCTACTAATCTTACCGATGGAGTGGATGGACTAGCAGCAGGAACCTGTGCGATCGCATTTTTAGGACTAGCTGCCCTGATTGCTCCGACCTCCCCTGGTTTAATGGTCTTCTGTGCTTGTATGAGTGGCAGTTGCCTGGGTTTTATTGCCCACAACCGCAATCCCGCCAAAGTCTTCATGGGGGATACCGGTTCTCTAGCCCTAGGAGGAGCACTTGCAGCGGTAGGACTTTTGACTGGGAACCTCTGGAGTTTATTTATAATTAGTGGTATTTTCTTCGTAGAAGCAGTTTCAGTGATTGCTCAAGTTAGTTACTATAAAGCCACCAAAGATGCCAATGGGGTGGGTAAGCGTTTATTAAAAATGTCACCGTTCCACAATCATCTGGAACTTTCTGGCTGGTCAGAGACCCAGATAGTGGCGGTATTTTATTTAGTTAATGGGCTTCTAGTGTTGTTGTGTTTGGCTTGAATTGTGATTGGGTCTTTGTCCAGCCTTGCCTTGGGAGGCTAGGGGGGCAAAATCATACCATCCTTAAGCAAGGCCGACTGACATTTTTGCTGATTGTCTTGATGTAGTCGCTCATCGGGAGGGGCGGCATCAAGACACTATTTTTGCAACGGGTCTACTGATTCATCCTTCATTCTTATGCGCCCTTATCCAGTCATTCTATTAGGAGACAGAGAATTTCACAGTATCAAACTGGCTAAGTGGCTAGACCAGAGGAAAGTAGACTTTGCTTTGCGTCCCTATTAAGGGCACTTGTATTCAAGATGATGACACCGTTTATCGAGCGCTGAAAAACTTAGGAATTAAACCAGGAATGTCTCGGTTTTATAAAAACATTTCTTGCACAAAAGCCCATCAGCTTGGTAATTTTAATTTAGCAGTTTATTGGAAGCGCACCTCTCGAAAATACGAAAGTTAATGAGCGACGTTTACTGGCTATTGTTTTGCTCATTTCTATCGCTTATACCCAGGCAACTTTACAGGTAAAATATTTACAAAATCTCGAAGTTAGTGAGTATATTTGTCGTCCTACTGAACCGGAACGTTCAACGGCTCGACATAGTTATTTTTGGATTGGATTGTACGCTCCAGATTCGGTTCAATCTCTCAATAACTGGTCAGATTTAGCTTTTATTCTGATGCATATCCAACCTCACAAACGGCTCAATTTTCAGCGAGGACTTAACGCTATATCCGTTATCCAGAGTGCTTTGTAACCTTGTTGTCACCCCTTGATACTCAAGTCATAAAAGTCATCAGATAAGAGCTAAATAAAAAGACTGGTTAGAAATGGGATTGTATTTTTTTTTTCGCCAACTTATAGTCCAGAACTTAATCTAATAGATGGGGAGTGGCATCAACTTAAAATTCCTCAAATCTCTGGTCGAATGTTTGAGGATAAATAGGATCTAGCTTTAGCCGTTAAAGAAGGTATAAAAAAACGAAGTTGCCAAGTAGGTTATCAGCTTCAACAGTGGACAATATCTGGAAATGTAGATAGTAAAAATGATCAACTTTTTAAGGTTTAATTAAGCCCACCTACTTAGGTGCGACCCGTGGCGAATTTAATTCGCCTACGGAAAGCGCACCTTATTTTTTTTTAAGAGACCTCAGCAATTTGTATTAAAACCATCAGCTAAATTACTGAAAATAGTGATGTATCCCGGGCGCGGGGGTGTTGGTCGAGAGGGGGGAGTGTGGGAAGTGCGGGAAGTGTGGGGAGAGGGCAGTGGGCAGATGGGGGAGAGGGCAGTGGGCAGATGGGGGAGAGGGGCATTGTAAATTACCCCAAAACTCAGTTTTATTAAGTTTTGTATACTAATTAAGGTAAAAGCGAAAGTACAAGCGATCGCATAATCATGATCACAAAGGTGCAAATATGGGTAAATCTAATGGTTATAGCTGTAATTTGCCTCTCAGGCTGTAGTGATGGTAAACCAAAGAGCGAGACTAAGCCTACAGCAGGGAATGGCAAGCTGCAATTTCGGGCTAACGGTGAAGACTTTGTCCGACAGGGCTTTATTTCCAAAGACAGTTGGCAAATATCTTTCGATCGGGTTTACATCAACCTAGCGGACGTGACCGCTTACCAAGCTAACCCTCCCTATAACCCCGATAAAGTAAAGGAAATCTCAGTCGAAGAGAAAATTATCCTCCCCAATCCCAAAACCATCGATTTAGCGGAAGGGGGAGAGGATGCCGAGCCAATTCTGATTGCTGAGATAGCTGATGCACCAACTGGTCATTACAATGCTCTTTCCTGGAAAATAGTCAAAGCCAACACTGGTCCAGCAATGGGTCAAACCCTAGTGATGGGTGGTAAAGCCAGTAAGCAGGGACAAACCATTGATTTTGTGATCAAACTTGACCAAGAGATTGAATACCGCTGTGGTGAATTTGTCGGTGATCAGCGCAAAGGGATTCTAGCCAAGGATGGGGAAGCGGACATAGAAGCTACCTTCCACTTCGATCACATTTTTGGCGATAGTGATGTGACGGCTAATGACCCCCTCAACACTGGTGCGATCGGATTTGAGCCATTAGCTGCACTCGCTAAGAACGGCAAACTAGAGGTGACAATGGCTCAGCTTAAATCAGGACTCCCAGCTGGAACCTATCAGCAGCTTACTCAAGAGATTCTTCCTAACCTAGGTCATGTGGGTGAAGGTCACTGTAAATCTACTCCAATTTCCAGGTCATGACGTACCCAACACCCTTACTCCAAACCCCGGAGTCTTATCACCTAGAGTCCTTATCAAGACAAGGAAAAATCGAGAGGTAGTGCTATAAAAATCAAACCTGATCAGCTCTGACCCATCTAATTTGCATGACTCTTGAAGAGTGGGAGAGTGGAAGAGTGGGAGAGGGTCACAGAGATTGACGACTTTTCCGGAAAGTAAAAAATATGTCAATTAAATCCAGTCAACACTCAACAGTCAAGAATTAAGGATGAAGTGGAAAGGTTTGATGCTACTGAGCCTGGTTTCTGTCTTGAGTTGGTCAGTTAATGCTGAGGCTCACGGCACTAAGCTTGAATCTAAAACTATCCAGGCCATTGAGATTAATGCTAAATACGACACTGGTAAACCGATGTCTAATGCCCAAGTAACCATTTATGCTCCCAATAATCCTACCACTCCTTGGCAGACAGGGACTAGTGACACCAACGGCAGGTTTATCTTTGCTCCCGATTACGCTCAGCAGGGAAATTGGACAATTCAGGTGCGCCAAGCTGGTCACGGTGGCATGATTACTCTTACTCTTGGTGAAGAGAATTCTGCTGTAGCGGGTCAGTCATCAGCAGCGGGTAACTACCTAATGAGCTCATCAACCAGTCCTACTTACACCCCTGTTCAGAGAATGCTCATGGCAGCTGCTGGTGTCTGGGGATTTGTGGGTACAGCACTCTTTTTCTTAGGGAGGAAAACTAATGCACATTCCTGATGGTATTCTCCCTGCTTCTGTCTGTCTTGCTGGTTATGCAGCTACTGGTGGACTCACTTGGTATGCCCTACGTCGAATTGATCAACATCAAAACCCCCAGGAGGCAATTCCCAGAGCGTCCTTACTGACCGCTGCCTTTTTTGTGGCATCCTCAATCCACCTCCCCATCCCACCAGCGAGTGTCCATTTCGTTCTTAATGGCTTGTTAGGGGCAATTTTAGGTTATTATGCCATTCCTGCCATTCTGATTGGTTTGTTCTTTCAAGCAGTTATGTTCCAGCATGGTGGACTCTCCACCCTCGGGATAAATGCAGCCATGATGGGAATATCAGCAATCTTGGCGTATCACCTGTTCCAATTGCGGCGGGTGTTTGGTAAAGGCAATCGAATTGTTACTGCTATCTTCAGCTTCTTGGCAGGTGCTGCTGGCTTGGGAGTGGCGACGCTAATATTCTTCGTCCTAGTCATTACCAATATTCCTGCTACTATTAATGTGGCAACAGAACGGACAGCAATTTACGGGCTAATGGTTGCCCATATCCCCCTGATGGTGATCGAGGGGTCGTTTTCAGCGGCAGTCGTGTTATTTTTGCAGCGAGTTCAACCAGAATTGCTAGGGGAATCGGGAAGGGGAAGCAAATACGATATCAAAACTCAAAAATGATTTTCGACTAATTAGGGCTTCTGCCACTGCCCCCTCTCCCCTCTCTTCCCCTGGAGCCAAGTTCTTTTTCAGACCTTACAAAACACCACTAGTGGCTAGACCTAAGATGACACCAGCGCCTAGGATGTGACCCAGGCTAGTAGTTGCCAACAGTTCAGGGATGCCAAAATTGGCAAACAGTCCAGAGGCACCGGGTAAAGCTGGGCCTTGACCGGGGTTTTTGATGGCAAAGCGACCAACAGTAATCGCAAACAGATTACACAAAATCATTACTATCCCCACTGTGGGACTCCACTCTGGGGTCACCGGAACAGAGGTTTCCACAGCAGCTAACAAAATTGAGTTAATCAATGTAGTTTCTCCCATATTGATGAATTGATCAGCAATCAAAGCAATCATAAGAATTTTCGGGGAGAAAAATCTCAACTTGTTTTAAGAATTTACATTTGGAGAGTGATCACAGCCTCAGAATTTATGTAAAGTTATGCAAATTTTGGTAAATTGTATAGAGTAACTATATCTTGAGCAGTTTTCCAGTGACTCAATCTGACCAGAGTCAGCCAGTAAAAGCAAACCAGATGGCTGTATGGGGAATCTTTAGTTCAACTTTCCTAACTATCTTTCTAGCCGAGATGGGCGACAAGACCCAATTGGCAACACTACTTATCACTGCCGAATCCCAGTCTCCATGGATTGTGTTTGTTGGTGCTGCCGCAGCACTGATATCTACTAGTTTGCTAGGTGTACTGATTGGTCATTGGCTGGCTAAGCGCTTCTCCCCTGAGATGATGGATACTGCTGCCGGAACACTTTTACTGTTGATATCAGTTATGCTTCTGTGGGACGCAATCAAACTGAATTAGTTATGAATGAGTGATTAGACGATGGATTGGCAATTACTAGGACTAAGTTTCCTAACGGTATTTTTAGCTGAAATTGGAGACAAAAGCCAATTTGCAGCGATCGCACTCAGTGGTAGTCTCAATTCCCCCCGTACTGTGTTTTTGGGAACTATAGCGGCACTGATACTTGCTAGCTTTCTGGGTGTAGTAGCTGGGGGAGGGGTGGCTCATCTGTTGCCTACTCGTCTACTTAAAGCGATCGCAGCCATTGGCTTTGCTTTGATGGCATTACGGCTATTGTGGCCTTCAGAAAGAACGGTGGAGGATTGATCCTCTACCACCCCACCTCCCTTTCACCTGATTAACCTGACAATAATGTCCACAAGATCCACGAGAATGAATCAGCCCTGGGGTTAGGGGGAGTGTGGGAGCAAGTTACGAACAGACCAATCTACGATAGTCTTTATAGCACCAGTTAAGTAGTGTAGTCCCTGCCATTAACTTGATTGCTTCTAGCAGCCAGTAGCCTTCATGCATTTGCACCATTCCTGCTGGCATGCCACTCACTGGCTCTAGAAGATTCAGTTGTAGAGCCATGGCGCTCATCTGGGGTGTCATGATGTAGGTATAAATAATTGCGATCCCTACCATGAGCAGGGATAATAAAATAGACCAGCGTCTGACGTAATGATAAAGATTAGAATTACCACGCAGGACTAATAGGCTGGCTAATATTAAAGCGCCACACAAAAGCTCAACACGATTAAATGTCCAGAAAATTGAATAGCCAGCTGTAGCAAAACTAGCCTGACTCATCATGCCAGCTGTAGACATGCATGGCATGATCACAAAGTCTATAACCAAACTGCTACTGAGCCAAAACCCTAAAGCAAACATGGCAATGGTTCGCCAGCGGCTCTGCTGTGAATCCACGCCAAAAACAGCGTTCATAAAATTTCCTCTACTTTCTATCCTGCTCTTAGCTTAACCAATTGTTTTTGCAAAAAGTGTGAAGTATTTTTGCAAAAAAAAGTATTTTTGCAAACAAATTTTAAATTAATCGTCAGGACTAATCTCAAATCCAGTTGAGTAATACTGTAAGCATATGCGCGAAGCGCAGGCTACGCCAACAGCCGTCAGCATATGCGCGAAGCGCAGGCTACGCCAACAGCCGTCAGCCTAATCCTTAAAATAAACATCGTTCGCGTAGCGTGCGCCAATGCCCACACGGGAGAATTTAATAGTTCGAGATTTTACAGGATTTAAAGTCTGGGGATTTGCCCATCTAAGCATTCAGGAATTGGCCTGTAGCTGATAGCTGATAGCTGATAGCTGATAGCTTACGATAAATTTTCTTGAACTGTCTGTTGTAGTTGTTGGGTCAACATCTCCACTGTTCCTGCTCGGTTTTGTCTGTAGGACTGAAAATGCTCTTTGAGGTTTATGGGATCTCCAATACGGAGCTTCGCTTTCCGGTGTCCTTTCGGCAAAGGTCGATCAAACTTAAACACTTCCCGCTCTAGTCGAGTTAGGGTATCTAAAAAACGCTCTGGTGTAGGAGAGGCCGCAACATAACCATCGTAAATTGCATCAAAGTTAAGCAGGCGGAGAGTAGCTTGGTAAATTGATTCATAAGTGGTTTCATCAAACTGGTCTAACTCTTGAGCACGGGATTTTAAGACTGACTGAATTTTATACACTCGTTCTCGGATTGGTGTCATGGTTGCCGGTGTTATCTCTAGCTTCTGTTCACACTCAATCAACAGATGAGTTTTGAGCTGGTTAATCCGTTGGTTCCAATCGATCTGAGTGGTTTGGTCTAGATTAAGGTCGTATTCAGTCTCCAAGCGAAGAATTACTTGCTCAGCAACACCCCGTAAACGCCCATAGAAGTTTGGTGCGATCGCATTAATTTTGAACGCCTTCTCTAGACGGGACAGGGTCTGATCAATCACCGGCTTCATGGAATCAGTGTACTGGTACTTCAGACTTACCGGTACTAAATAGAGATTAGGAACAGGTTCACCCTGTTTCACCATTTGGTTCATTGCCTGTAGAGGCAGTTGAATAGCTCCCGTTCGGAAAGGCATAACCGTATCATTTTGATAAGAGCAGCCCCCTTCGGGGAAAATCACCAAATCACAACTTGGTTGCTTCAGTAACTTTAGGGTTTGGGCAATGCTGGTGCGATCGCCTAAACCCCTTCGAATCGAGTAGGCTCCTATCAGCGGCAGAAATTTTTTCATCCATCCCCGGAAACTCTCGTAAGCCACAACATAGTGAAAGAGTTGCCCTAACCGAGTTGATAACAGAAACAGAACCATCCCATCATCAAGGGTAGGATGATTGGGGAGATAAACCACCCGTTCCTCTTCCAAGCGAGCCAGTTTCTCTAGGTCCGTAGACTCAACCACTAACTTCAGTTGATAAAAATTATCGGCGACTAGATCAGAAAAGCTTTGACAGATGCGGGTTAATAGGGGATTGAGCCTAGGTGCATAGAATTGAGGGCTTGACAAAACAGACATAGCATGTATTCCAGGAGGAGATCGGAAGATTAGGGAGATGGAGAGATCATAAATACTTTAAACAGTTTGACTTGAAATAAATTATTGTGCCATTTTGCCATTGTCGATGGTCCCATTATTCCCCACCTTTGCTCCCTTCGGGATTTTCCTCACTACAGACAGATGCCATAGTTGTACCGGATCAATTATGGTTTGCCTACTAACCTTTCACATTAGAATTATCAAATAACAAGAATCATCAGTAGTGTCAACATGTTAGATGGTGAAGTCAAACAAAAAACGGCGTCATATACCGCTACGTCACCCTTGATCCTAGCTCTAAAGAGATTGAGCTTGCGTGCGCCGCTTCTGTTTTCGGTAAACTTTATCAAAATTACTATAGCCTTAGTCTTATCCTTAGTAATTTTGGATACTCCCTCAACCCAAGCCGTTGAGTTAGCGGATGGGAGAGTTTCATTTGAGAAATCTCCTAGGTTGTTGGATGCAGTAACTACGTTTAATCAAGCTGATGTGCGAGGAGCAACATACTATTTCACCGTGGACTTACCAGGGGATATTGGTGAACCACTCCAAAGATTAACTATTAATCAGCGTCAAGGAGGATATAAGATTCAATTCTATCCCGAGAAATCCTCAGCATTTGAAGGAACCTACCAAGACCGGGGTCAGCCGTTATCTCTGGGAAGGGTCACAAAAGACGACTCAACCAAAACAATTTCAGTTACCTTCGATCCACCAGTAAACCCAGGAAAAACCATTACGGTTGGGCTTCGTCCTGTTCGCAATCCACGATGGGGAGGCGTCTATCTGTTTGGTGTTACAGCTTTCCCCCCTGGAGAGAACCCCTACGGTTTATATTTAGGTGTTGGACGTTTACAGTTCTATTCTCCAGCGGGAGATAGGCTCAATTTTAGATAACATCTTCGGAACATTCCTTGGATGTTAATTGTTAGTTCATTATTAATTATGAATGATAAAGTTAAAATTAACAATTAACAATTAACACAATCAACCATTTTAAAACTCATTAACCAGACTTGATTTAACCTTTTGCCTGATTATGGGACAAACCATTATTCAAGTAGACGCTTTCACCAGTAAACCCTTTACAGGAAATCCTGCTGCTATCTGTGTTTTACCAACTGCTCAAGATGACAGTTGGATGCAAAACGTAGCGCGAGAGATGAATTTATCTGAAACCGCATTTCTAGTCAAGCAAGAGGATGGTTTCAATTTGCGTTGGTTTACACCAACAGTGGAAGTCCCCTTATGCGGTCACGCCACCCTAGCTAGTGCTCATGTTCTTTGGTCAGAGGGACATCTGTCCCCTGATCAAATGATTCGGTTCTACACCAAGAGTGGATTGCTGATGGCTCAGCGCCAGGGTGAGTGGATTCAACTAGATTTCCCGGTGAATCCCTCAGAAGTTATCAGTACTCCAGAAGCACTCAGCCAAGCCTTGGGTGTACCGATCAAGTGGGTTGGGAAAAATTCCCTAGGCTATTTGGTCGAGGTAGAGTCGGAAGAGTTGCTCAAGCAGATGCAGCCCAATTTCCAACTGATGAAAACCTTACCTCTGTCTGCGGTAATTGTGACTAGTTGGGCTGACAGTGATTCAGAATACGACTTTGTTTCCCGATTCTTTGCCCCCAGATTGGGAATTGATGAAGACCCAGTTACAGGTTCTGCCCATTGTTGTCTCGCTCCCTTCTGGCGCAATCGCAATAGTAAAGATCAGTTCTTAGCCTACCAAGCCTCCTCTCGGGGTGGTGTAGTAAAGGTTAACTATACCGGTAGCGATCGCGTTTTTCTGAGTGGACAAGCAGTTACTATCCTGCGCTCAGAATTGCTCATCTAATCCTGAAGGTTAACACTCAATCAAACCACCTACCCTTCTCGAACGCCAAAGGCGAACAACATTCTACATTCTGCATTCTACATTCTGCATTCTGACAGACAACCTTGGCCTTTTGGCCAAGCGATCGCGTTCAACCTTCAACCTTCAACCTTCAACCTTCAACCTTCAACCTTCAACCTTCAACCTTCAACCTTCAACCTTCAACCTTCAACCAGACCCAGAACCCACTGCCTCAGAAATTGAACTCATGCCTCTTTCCTCCAACTTCTGCAACAGCCCTTGCAGAATCTGCCTTACCATCCATGGACCGTTATAAATCCAACCCGTGTACACCTGAATTAGACTAGCACCTGCGGTAATCTTCTCCCAAGCATCCTCCGCCGTAAAAATGCCTCCAACCCCTATAATCGGTAAGGTTCCTTGAGTTTCCTGCCAGATAAACCGAATTACCTCTGTAGAACGTTGACGCAACGGTGCTCCACTAATCCCTCCAGCTTCTTCCGTTACCGGTTTGCCCGTTGCCGCAATCCGTTGTGTTTTAAGCAGATCCCGACGGATGGTAGTGTTAGTGGCAATAATCCCAGCTAACCCATAGCTTTGGGCAAGCTCAAGGACATCTGCGATCGCATTCCACTCTAAATCCGGGGCAATCTTGACCAGAATCGGCTTTTGGGAAACGTTTTCCTGTTGCAGAGCATCTAAGATCAGACTAAGTTGACTGGCATCCTGAAGCGATCGCAATCCTGGTGTATTTGGTGAACTCACATTAACCACAAAGTAATCCCCCAATTCCCTCAACAGGCCAAAACTCGACCGATAGTCATCTGCTGCCTCTGCTAGGGGTGTTACTTTAGATTTACCTAGATTAATCCCAACCTGTAACCTGTTAACCTTCAACTGTTCTACTTGTAACCTGTTAACCTTCAACTGTTCTAATCGAGCAGCCATTGCTATAGCCCCAAGATTATTAAATCCCATCCGATTCAGAGCAGCTTTGTCTTCTACCAAGCGAAATAAACGAGGACGAGGATTTCCCGGTTGACCGTGAAAGGTTACAGTACCCAGTTCAGCAAAGCCAAACCCTAAGCTTCCCCAAATTCCAGCAGCCACACCATCTTTATCAAATCCTGCTGCTAAACCCATAGGGTTGGGGAAGTTTACTCCCCAGAGGGTTTGTTCGAGGCGACCATCATTTAAGCAAAACCTTTGCTGTAATTGACCCTTAACCCAGTGACCTAGAGTAGATTCCTGATTCGATGACAGCCAGCTCAATAGCGCTAGAGTTCGATTGTGTAACCATTCTGGATCTGTCTTCAACCCAGAAAATAAAATTGGACGAATGGTAGATTGGTAAATATCCATAATACTGAGTGAGTCCGTAGCTCAATGGGTCAGTAGGTCAGCGAGTTAGTAAATCAGTGCTGAACAAAATACTCCACCATCTGGCTAGTTGTTATTAACAACTGTGGATTTACTTCAATTTTTAATTTACCCATTCAAACGTCATACTTTGATTGATTCTTTGATTAATTAGTTGCGTTATGACCAAACCCTAAAAAAAGGGCGTTGTTTGGGTAACTTAAAATGACATTTTTATCACTGAGTTACAATCAGTTTTTGCAACTCTTACTCCCTACTCCCTACTCCCTACTCCCTACTCCCTACTCCCTACTCCCTACTCCCTACTCCCTACTCCCTCAAACCACCCGACGGGGAGTTAGGTGATCCCTCCTGACGGTAACCATAAAAATCAATCCGATATTCCGTAATCTTTACACCAGTTTGTGCCTCAATTTGCTTGAGCAAGTCTTCCGGTAGTTCTACATAAACATCAAGAATCTGGTTTGTATCCAGGCAATTGACATGGCTATGAGTATCGCTGATATTGCCGTACAACCGTCCATCCGAGCGCTCAATACATTCAATAATACCTTGACTGGATAGGGCATCTAAATTCTGGTAAACAGAAGTATGACCAATAACTTTACCTTGTTGATTCAATCGGTCATAAATGTCTCGCGCTGACAGATGGTCTTTAGCTTCCCATAACAGTTCTAGAATAAAGCGACGTTGACGACTCAGACGCATACCCAGGGTCTGACACTTGTCGATTGCATCTTCTAGTGAACGAATTGGTTTAGCAGCTGCCGCTTCTTGTTGCATGACATGAGTTGATGAGTTTAACGAAAAGGAATCCCTTTAAATTTATTTATAGCTCAGGCAGTTATTCACTTAAGCCAGGACAAGGCTATCGTGTGATCGGAAGCAACGGGAAAGGGTAAACGGGGAATACTTTCTGTTCTCAACTTCCCTGTTCTCAAGTTTTTCCTTGACCTTGAATGCCCCTGTTTAAATTAATTTTCAGTTAAATTTGGTAGCCCTAAGCCTTATATCCTATATTTTACTACAAAATCCTGAACTACCCCACCCTACCATCTAGATGTGCTCTGCTTAGCCATCGGACAAGATCCAGGTGTCTTGACTAAGCCATTGCTCTTCACAGCAGCTACTGAAGCAATGCAACTGAGCTATAACGGAAGTATATCACCTTTACAAAAACTTTGGAAAAAAATCTGGAATTCTTCAGGGTCAATGGGTAGTTGACTGTATTGCTCAGAAACACTCACATCAACCTGATTCTGAAACAAAAGTCAACACAGACTCCTCTCTATCGAGCCAATTATAAAACATAATCAGAAATTAGCAGAATGGAAAACACAGAAAACCAAGAACCCATGGTTCCAGGTATGACCAATGGTGGAGCAACTACCAATGGCATGTCCTTAGGGGAAATGGCTGATGACCAGATGTCATCCTTTGACATGAATGCTGTATCCAGTCAAGGCAATATACCCACAGCAGTGCCCATGAGTTCATCTGCCCCAGATAGTGAAATGGAGAACGTGCTGGTAGAAATGCGAGCTCCTAAGGATCAAGGGGCTAACGTGTTTTTATACATGGCAGGAAGTTTCAGGGTTCCTAGCTTCCAAATCGATTATGACTACGAGCCAGTATCGATGGATCCTGAGACACCGGAACTGGCCATGCAGCTCCAAGCCTCTAATGAAGAGGTAATTGTTGTCAAGGGCAAAGTTGCTCAAAACCAAATTGCTGCCCTCGAAGCCCAACCTAATGTCATCAAAGTCTGGCCAGACACCCCGATCGAACCCTTCAACACTACCACCCTACAGCAAGAGTATCCGATGGTAGAACCAATGGCAGGGTTTGGTAGCTGTCCGATTGGTTCTTGTGACTGTAACCCTGGGGCGGCTAAGGGAACTATGGCGGACGTAGCCAAGTATCTTGGCGTTGATCAAATTCATGCTGCTGGTTATAAAGGTCAAGGTATTGTTGTTGGTGTCGTTGATGGCGGGATTACAGCAGCTGGTCGTCCTGTGCGTCCCGGAGAACCCTCCAAGCGGATTCCCAATGTTATTGGCGGCTACCACCGCACGGTGGCATGGGGGACTCAAGCTCGCAGCTGGGGCGAACATGGCAATATGTGCGCTACAGATGTGTTGGGTATGGCTCCAGAAGCCAAGCTCTATGACTTTCCACTAGTAGGGAATGCTATCTCTAACGCCCTGGCTGCGTTCAATTGGGCAATCAAGCAGTATAAAATTGACGGCACACCCCACATTCTCACCAATAGCTGGGGAATTTACCAGGAACAGTGGGATAAGACTTATGCCAGAAATCCTAACCATCCCTTCACCCGCAAAGTTGTGGAAGCGATCAATGAAGGGATTCTAGTTCTGTTTGCCGCTGGTAACTGTGGTGGAACCTGTCCTGATGGTCGTTGTGCCTCAGATTTCGGTCCTGGTAAAAGTATCTGGGGCGCGAATGGTCATCCCCTAGTGATGACAGTGGGCGCAGTTAACAAGAATGAACAGTTTGTCGGCTATAGCAGCCAAGGACCAGCGGCTTTGTCCCCCCAAAAGCCTGACTTCTGTTCCATCACCCACTTCCGGGGTTACTTCCCCTGTGATAACGGTACCTCTGCTGCCACACCCATTGCTGCTGGAGTAGTAGCCTTGCTCAAGCAAGCCAAGCCGAGCCTAACTCAGGAGGAGGTTAAGAAACTCCTGGAGAGTACTGCTAAAAATATTGGTTCTCAGGGATGGGATCAGCATTCCGGTGCTGGCATTATTCAGCCCAAGGTAGCCTTTGACAAAATCAAAACTCCCCCCACCCCTCGCCCCAGTGAAGATACCTGGAGTGACTGGGAAAATCTAGGCGGCTATGGCCTATATAGTCCAGCGGCTGCTTCCTGGGGACCTAATCGGATTGACACCTTTGTGATTGGTACTGACCACGCTATGTATCACAAGTGGTGGGATGGCTCGGCTTGGCGTGGCTGGGAAAACTTAGGGGGTTACATTATTTCTGCACCCGCAGCGGTTTCTTGGGGAAATAACCGCATTGACACCTTTGTGGTTGGTAGCAATAATGCCCTGTACCGCAAGTGGTGGGATGGCTCGGCTTGGCGCGGTTGGGAAAATCTAGAGGGCTACTGCTTGTATGCTCCAGCGGCTGCTTCCTGGGGACCTAACCGGCTTGACACTTTTGTGATTGGTACTGACCACGCCGTCTACCACAAGTGGTGGGATGGCTCGGCTTGGCGGGGCTGGGAAAACTTAGGAGGCTACTCTATTTCTGCACCCGCAGCAGTGTCTTGGGGTCCAAACCATATCGCTATCTTTACCATTGGTCGCGATCGCGCTCTATACTACAAGACCTGGAATGGTTCGATTTGGAGTCCATGGGAAAAACTGGGAGGCTACTGTCAGTATGGTGTAGCCGCTGTGTCCAGGGGAGTCAACCAGCTCGATTGTTTCGTGATTGGATCCATGGGCAAGGTCTATTGCCGTTCCTGGGATGGTTCTGCCTGGAAAAATTGGAAAAACCTAGGTGGTTACAGCATTGCTGGGGTAGCAGCAGCATCTTGGGGACCTGACCGCCTTGATGTTTTTGTCGCCGCTGGTGATCATGCTCTGCACCACAAGTGGATGGGCTGAGATCAAGATTACTGATTAAGGAAGTGAAGGTAAAGAATTTTTAATTCTTTACCTTTAATTTTAAATGGTCGCGTTCGCGTAGGGTGACCTACGGTCAAGGGACTTGACGAATAGCTGCTACGGCGTTAAAAACTTTTATCTTTTGCAACTACTTCTTTACATGGTCGCACAATTGCCTATCGCTCTCGCTGACATTAGGATTATTCTCCAAATAATGGCGCACCCAATCGCAAGTCTTCGCCATTAAAGAGTCTAAGTTTAAGTCTAGATTCCCGAAGAGTTTGATCCTGAAGAGTTTGATCGTGTTGTCAAGACTGCCAGAAGCCAAGGTCTGGCCATCCCGGCTGAAACTGACGCTATTGACAGCGCCATCATGCTCGATGAGGGTGTGGATTTCGGTTCCTGTCTCTAGATTCCAGTGTTTGATGGTGTTGTCAGTACTGCCAGAAGCCAAGATCTGGCCATCCCGGCTGAAACTAACGCTATTGACAATGTTAGTATGCCCGATCAGGGTGCGGATTACCTTGCCTGTCTCTAGATTCCAGAGTTTGATGGTCTTGTCAGTACTGCCAGAAGCCAAGATCTGGCCATCCCGGCTGAAACTAACGCTATTGACAGCGCCATCATGGCCGATCAGGGTGTGGATTTCGGTTCCTGTCTCTAGATTCCAGTGTTTGATGGTGTTGTCATCACTGCCAGAAGCCAAGGTCTGGCCATCCCGGCTGAAACTAACGCTATTGACAGCGCCATCATGGCCGATCAGGGTGCGGATTACCTTGCCTGTCTCTAGATTCCAGAGTTTGATGGTGTTGTCATCACTGCCAGAAGCCAAGGTCTGGCCATCCCGGCTGAAACTAACGCTATTGACAGCGCCATCATGGCCGATCAGGGTGTGGATTTCGGTTCCTGTCTCTAGATTCCAGAGTTTGATGGTGTTGTCATCACTGCCAGAAGCCAAGGTCTGGCTATCCCGGCTGAAACTGAATCTCGTGACTCTGTTAGTATGCCCGATGAGGGTCTGGAGGGTCTGGAGGGTGAGGATTTTCCTTCTCGTCTCTACATTCCAGTGTTTGATGGTGTTGTCATCACTGCCAGAAGCCAAGGTCTGGCCATCGGGGCTGAAACTGACGCTAAAGACCAAGTCATCATGCCCGATCAGGGTGCGGATTACCTTGCCCGTCTCTAGATTCCAGAGTTTGATGGTCTTGTCATCACTGCCAGAAGCCAAGGTCTGGCCATCCCGGCTGAAACTGACCCTCCTGACCGAGTCATCATGCCCGATCAGGGTGCGGATTACCTTGCCTGTCTCTAGATTCCAGAGTTTGATGGTGTTGTCATCACTGCCAGAAGCCAAGGTCTGGCCATCCCGGCTGAAACTGACGCTCCTGACCGAGTCATCATGCCCGATCAGGGTGCGGATTACCTTGCCTGTCTCTAGATTCCAGAGTTTGATGGTGTTGTCATCACTGCCAGAAGCCAAGGTCTGGCCATCCCGGCTGAAACTGACCCTCCTGACCGAGTCATCATGCCCGATGAGGGTTCGGATTACCTTGCCTGTCTCTAGATTCCAGAGTTTGATGGTCTTGTCCTCACTACCAGAAGCTAAGGTCTGGCCATCGGGGCTGAAACTGACGCTAAAGACCAAGTCATCATGCCCGATCAGGGTGCGGATTACCTTGCCCGTCTCTAGATTCCAGAGTTTGATGGTCTTGTCATCACTGCCAGAAGCCAAGGTCTGGCCATCCCGGCTGAATCTGACGCTCCTGACCGAGTCATCATGCCCGATGAGGGTTCGGATTACCTTGCCTGTCTCTAGATTCCAGAGTTTGATGGTCTTGTCACGACTACCAGAAGCCAAGGTCTGGCTATCCCGGCTGAAACTGAATCTCGTGACTCTGTTAGTATGCCCCTGCAAGCGGTTGCCTTTGCTGGCTTCATCAAGAACTTTGTGCAGGGCACTAATCACCTTTTGGTCCGATGCCTTGTGTTTTTGTAGGATTTTTCCTGCCTTAATCACCTCCACCAAAGCCTCCATGTCTTTATATTTAGCAAACAGAGACAAAGAAGAGCGAGCGAGAGAATTGGCTTGAGTAATTTCATAGTTTCTCCATTGCATCCAAACGGCAGCATAGAAAATCATTGCCCCCAGAACTGAGCCAGCGATGCTCCAACCCACAATTGTGTTACTGCGTTTTTTTCTAACACTGCGCCGCACGAAATCAACTTCTACCTGGTTAAACCAGTTGTCCTCACAATTGAGTTCTTTATTCAATACATCGAGATAAGGATTGGCATTCCAAAGAAATTGTCCGGATGATTGTTTTTTGCTTTTAACACTTTGCCACTCCACCGCTGCGGTCGTCAACCGCCGTTGTAGAAGTAAATTTTCCTCATCTAAATGTTTCCACTCCAGCAACCTTTGCCAACCCCTTACCAAAGCATCATGGGCAGGTTCGACATAGGGATTCCCCTCAGCATCTTGTCCTTCTACTAATAACCGTGCTGTGGTAAAATTATCAATTACTTCCTTAACTAAATCATTTTTCGCTGGTGGATATTCCAATTCTGATAAAGGTACGCGCCTACGGGCTAATTCACCCCCACCTAGTGCCACCATCCGCAGCATCACATGACGGATTACTTGCTCATAAGCGGGATTTTCTTGAACTAGCAAATGATACTCTTTATCTGCCCTTTGAGTTAGCGATCGCATTACTCCCCCCAATTCTTGATAATCGGCTTGAGTCAAGGCCCGATCAATAGTAATACCCCTGTATTGTGCCTCCCGTTGCCGCCTTAAATACTTGAGGAATAATTCACTCAAGGCAAAAGACAGCAAGGGCAATGCTCCGGGCATATCCGCCACTTCATCAATTAATTTTTCTACTAATTCGTGGGGCTGAAAATACATCACCCGTGCTTGAGCCGGTTTCTCGATTGCTTCGTTGAGTTCCCCTCGTGTCATGGCCGGTACAATAAATCGTCCACTTTGCCAAAGATTTATCAGTACCGTAGTTTCCAATTGATTTAGTACTTCCGGTGCCAACTTTAAGCCCACATCTGTGATTTGGGGTTCAAAGTCAGACCGTAGGGTTAATATTACCCGTAATTTATCCCCATGGGCATTTATGGCTGTGAGTATCTGTTGGAAAAACTCTTTACGCTGATCATAGTTTTGACAGAGTGTAATAATTTCTTCGCTTTGGTCAATAAACAGTAATAACTTAGAGTTGGGGTTATTTTTCGCCCAAACATCAATGCTCATTGCCAGGTTATGCTGTGGGTTTTGTGGCTCAACCAAGGGTAACTTAGCATTACATAGGACATTATTTAACCCTTGCAAGGGAGTCTCACCAGGACGGATGGGTGGCAAAATACACCATTTCTCAGTATTATCTTGCCGTAGTTTGGGAATTAATCCTGCCTTGACCAAGCTAGACTTACCTGAACCGGAAGCACCCAACACCACTGTCAGGGGATTAGCTTTGACAAAATCTTCTAACTTTTCTACTAGTAATGTTCTACCGAAAAACAGTGAACTGTGTTTCTCTTCAAAGGACTTTAAACCGCGATAGGGATTTTGTGATTGATCCAAAGGTGGTGCTGGTGGTAAATTAAGTTCATGTCCGGGAGAAAGAAAGATATACTCGCCTTTATCGTGTTTGTTTAAACACCAAATACCGGGCGTTTGTCGTATCCGGCATTTTTCTGTGGGAATTTCGACTCTATCCCGTAAATGTAAATATAATTCGGTGGCTGTAATTACCCCATCTCCAGCCGGTTTGCCATTCGTAGCAGGAGGATAGATATCTGCTGCACCTTCGAGAGCTTCTAATAATGCCGCCGCAAAAGGGGAATGATTACCGAATTGACCGCGTTCGCTATCTAAATTAAAGTTATCTAAAGCCTTTTGATCCGAGGCTGAGGAAGTAATGATTTGCCAGGCTGGGTCAGTAATAAAACGCTCATAACGCTCTTGGTGAATTACTTCTGGCGATGTGAGTAAATCCCTAGTACTCGACCAACGGAAAGCACCAGCAAAACAGCAGTCGAGGATACCCAAGAAATGACGACAGGGTAATTGACTTAAAGCATCGTGTAACTTCGTCATGGGCAGATAACTATTAGTATCCCCCAGTTTGGCATCTTGAGGAATTAAGTAACCAGCCGGGCCATCATCCCCATTGAGAGCGACTCCATGACCAGCAAAGTAAAATAATAAGCGGTCATTTT
>NZ_JAAHHX010000230.1:0-2804 GCF_010672065.1 Moorena sp. SIO4A1
CATTAAATATGGATGAGTACGCCTATGGCTTTGTAACGGAAAATAGCCATTACGGTGCAACTCATAACCCCCATGATCTCACTCGCATTGCTGGTGGTTCCTCTGGCGGCTCGGCAGCAGCAGTGGCGGCGGGATTAGTACCGATCACTCTCGGTTCCGATACCAATGGTTCGATCCGGGTACCAGCTGCGTTGTGTGGTACTTTTGGCTTCAAACCTACCTACGGACGATTGTCTCGGGCAGGGGTTTTCTTGTTTTCAGCTAGTTTGGATCATATCGGTCCGTTTGCTCGTTCTGTACGGGATATTGCTACTATCTTTGATATCCTTCAGGGAGTAGATCCCACTGATCCCGTTTGTAGCAATCGTCTCCCAGAACTCTGTGTCCCCCAGCTTAACGAGGGGATTGACGGGTTACGGATTGGAGTTGCAGATGGGTATTTTGCTCAAGGGGCAGAACCAGAAGTCTTGGATGCTGTGGCTAAAGTGGCTAGTAGCTTGAATGTAACTGCTTCAGTTACTATCCCAGAAGCCAAGCGAGCCAGAGCAGCAGCTTATATTATTACGGCTAATGAAGGGTCAAACCTGCATTTGGACAATTTGCGTAAACGTCCCGATGATTTTGACCCAGCTACACGCGATCGCTTTTTAGCAGGTGCCCTAATTCCAGGGACTTGGTATATTCAAGCCCAACGGTTTCGACAATGGTTTCGCGATCGCGTTCGGGAAGTCTTCCAAGATGTGGATATTATCCTCGCTCCCACTACACCCTGTGTTGCTCCCCTACTGGGTCAAGAAAAAATGGTCATTGCCGGAGAAGAAGTTTTAGTTCGTCCAAACTTAGGATTATTTACTCAACCCTTATCCTTCATTGGCTTACCGGTCTTATCAGTACCAATTCACCGTCCTGGTCAAATGCCCTTAGGGGTACAAATTATTGCTGCACCCTACCATGAAGCAATGATTCTTAGAGTTGCTGCAGTGCTTGAGGAGCAAGGTATCGTTTCAGCACCGATTGTGTCTTAACAAATCGATTATTAAGACAATATTCTGTTAGCGAAATAGTTGTCTCATCACACATTAAAAAAGAAGTATAAAGAGTTAAGTATCAAAAAATTTTATCTAGCAGCATGCTCTCCCAGATTAAAGAGTTAGCCCAAGAAATTGCCCCGCGTCTGATCGAAATCCGCCGTCATCTCCACTCTCACCCAGAATTGAGTGGTCAAGAACACCAAACAGCGGCTTACGTAGCTGGGGTCCTATCCTCCTGTGGTGTTCATGTACAAGAAGGGATTGGCAAAACTGGCCTTATCGGTGAACTGATTGGTGGTACCGATGAGCGATTAGTCGCACTGCGCACTGATATGGACGCTCTACCCATCACCGAACAAACTTGTCTGGATTTTGCCTCACATCAACCGGGAGTCATGCATGCCTGTGGTCATGATGTCCACACCACCGTAGGCTTAGGCACAGCTATGGTTCTATCCCAACTCGGAGAAACGTTTCCTGGTAATACTCGCTTTCTGTTCCAACCCGCTGAGGAAATTGCTCAAGGTGCAAACTGGATTGTCAAAGATGGGGGAATGAAGGATGTCAGTGCTATCTTTGGTCTTCACGTTTTCCCATCAATTCCAGCAGGGTCTATTGGTATCCGCTATGGGGCATTAACAGCAGCAGCGGATGATTTAGAAATCGTAATTATGGGAGAATCGGGTCATGGAGCTCGCCCTCACCAAGCTATTGACGCGATTTGGATTGCTGCCCAGGTGATTACCACCCTCCAACAAGCTATTAGTCGCACCCAGAACCCATTACACCCGATGGTCTTGACAATTGGACAAATTAGTGGTGGGCGAGCTCCTAATATTATTGCTGACCAAGTGCAGCTAGTAGGAACAGTGCGATCGCTTCATCCCCAAACCTATGCTGGCCTACCCGATTGGATTGAAAAGATTGTGGCCAATGTCTGTAATGCTTATGGCGCTCGCTATCACATCAACTATCAGCGGGGAGTACCATCGGTACAAAATGACCTAGCCTTAACTCAGTTGTTGGAAGCAGCAGCTAAGGAAGCTTGGGGAAGCGATCGCGTTTTAATCATACCGGAAGCCTCTATGGGTGCGGAAGATTTCTCAGTTTATCTACAACATGCTCCTGGCAGCATGTTCCGCCTCGGGGTTGGATTCCAAAATAAAATAAATTACCCACTGCACCATCCTCTGTTTGCAGTGAATGAATCGGCTATTGTTACCGGTGTCGTTACTCTCGCTTATGCCATTTATAAGTACTGGCACCAGGACTGTTAATTAGGGATTGGTGAAAAAGTTTTGGTTACGAGAGGCAAGAGGCAAGAGGCAAGAGGCAAGAGGCAAAAGGTTTAAGGGGGTGGAATTTTCACAAACATCAGTTCAATTAAATGCATTAGTTTTGATAGAGATTCGACTTATTTCTTCCACTTTATGAATCTTGAATAGTCCTCAAAACCTTAATAAATCAAGGGTTACGACTTATTGAATTAGCCATAGTTATCAATTTAATTATACAGTTAATTTTAGCGCTTTGCTACAATTTTAAGTACATATTATGTTTTTTTGTTGCTTGTTGCCTGTTGCTTGTTGCCTGTTGCCTGTTGCCTTTTGTCTTTTGCCTGTTGCCTGTTGCCTGTTGCCTGTTGTCTGTTGCCTGTTGACTGTTCCCTGTGCCCTGTTCCCTGTTCCCTTTAGCATGCATGCTAAAGCCCTAAGACTGATTTAGCAATATTGAAATAAATCAGCACACCTAAGACATCAACAACTGTTGTAA
>NZ_JAAHHX010000231.1:0-2796 GCF_010672065.1 Moorena sp. SIO4A1
GGAGCAGATAATTTGCGCTCGCTGTTGTGTTTTACTCAAGCAGTGCGACTTCATTCGTGGTCTGACCCATTTTCATTGGTGGCAGGCAGCCAAGGCTTAACGATAACTATTTAACCGGATTTGATATTAGTTGGGGCAACGATTGAGGGTAGCAATTGCGTAAACTGTGCGTTCGCTGCGCCACTAATAGCCGACCCAATGGGGTCGAATAGCCGACAATGAAGGACTATTCAACCGTGAGTCGGTTGGGACTTAATTCCTGAAACCATTGCCCCGTCTGACTTTTAAAATCTTCAAAACGTACATGAGGACCTGCGGAATGTGAGTTATAAGCCATCAGCCCGGTTTAATTTAGAGTATTTATTGTTCGTATTTATACTAACTAGTAACTAGTAAAATTTATTGAGTAACATTATTTACAATCTGGATAGCTTCTTGCATAAGCAAGTCCAGATGATGCTCACTTTTGAAACTTTCTCCATAAACCTTATAAACGGGCTCTACCATTTCCGTTCCTGACGGACGAGCAACAAACCATCCATTAGTCGTCCTGATCTTAATCCCTCCCAATGATGCATCATTCGCCGGAGCCCTGGTAAATTTAGCAACAATAGGATCCCCCGCCAGAGTAGACGCACTTATTTCAAACTCTGAGAGTTGACTTAGTTTTTTCTTTTGGCCTGGTTTAGCAGGAACAAAAATCTTAGTATAGTAACATTCACCATACTTATCGGTTAAATCTTGATAGTGCCTGCTGAGATCCTTTCCACTTTTCGCAAAAATTTCTGCTGCCAACAAGTTCATGACAATCCCATCTTTATCTGTTGTCCATACAGAACCGTCTTTACGCTGAAAAGATGCTCCAGCACTTTCCTCACCAGCAAAATTTAGACTACCTTCTTGCAGTCCTGGAACAAACCATCTGAATCCAATGGGAGCTTCATAGAGTGAGTAGCCAATCGAACGAGCAACCCGATTGAGCATATCACTGGTCACAATAGATTTACCGATAACACCGCTGGCAGACCAATCAGATCGCGATTGAGCCAGATAACCAATTGCTACAGCAAGAAAGTGGTTGGGAGGGATTAAACCAGCATTAGGTGTGACCACACCAAAGCGATCGCTATCTGCATCATTGCCAAAAGCTATATCATACTTATCTCTTACTTTCACTAAGTTAGCCATGACCTCAGGAGAAGAGCAATCCATGCGGCGCTTGCCATCCCAATCAGGTGCCAGAAAATAAAAACTTGGATCAATGGTTCGCTCAAGGATATCTAGCTTGAGTTGATAATGCTCAGCAATTGCATCCCAGTAACAAACACTCGAACCACCTAACGGATCAACACCAATATGAATATCTGAGGTGGAAAGAGCTTTTAAGTCTACAACTGTGCATAAATCTCTAACATAACCAGAAATATAATCGTAAATATGAGTGGTAGGAGCCTTTAGAGCTTTTTCATAGGTCCACCGCTTGACCTCTCGATTACCATTCCCTAAGAGTTGATTAGCACGCGCCTCAATCCATTGAGTTGCTATGGGCTGCGCTGGCCCACCTGAGGGCGAGTTGTACTTTATACCGCCGTCGCAAGGAGGATTATGAGACGGGGTGATAATCAGGCCATCAGCCAAATGTCTTATCTTCCCCCTATTATAGTGAAGAATTGCATAGGAAATAACTGGTGTTGGCGTATAGCGAGCATCCCCCGTCAAGGGAGCAATGTAAATATCTATTTCATGGGCAGAGAAAACTTCTAAGACAGTTCTTTGGGCGGGTGATGACAGGCCATGAGTATCCATTCCTACAAACATTGGACCACAAATTCCCTGTTGTTGACGAAATTCCGCGATCGCCTGAGCGATCGCAAGAATATGAGCTTCATTAAAACTTCCCAAGGTCGATGTACCTCGATGCCCAGCTGTACCAAATTTTACACGTTGCTTTGTGTCACCTGGTTGAGGTTGGATACTGTAGTAATCACTTAAGAGATTTTGTGACTCAACTTCTTGATCTGGCCCAAGAATGTAAGCCCCTAATTCTTTCGATTCTCTCATCTTCATTATTCTTTTATTGACGTTCTTTCCCTAACTCATACCCCTGTCTTTTATACCAGGGTAAACGCATCTAATTTGGTCTAAATGGTAACATACAAAACTCTCATTAAGTCAATTTTTTTTTTAATTCGAATAAATCCCATCCTAAAGCAGTTTTTTTTTGTTCAAAGTCAACAAATTTTACGCTGACTTTGAACAATAATCAAAGTCGGATTTGCGTACGAAACCCGAATGTAGAGTACTCTCAAATCGACCAAGGATAACACGGCCAAGAATTGAGAATGAATTGTGCTTATTGAGAATCAACAGGGTAATTATAGATTTTTGATATTATTGTTTAGTTTTTAACTGTAAATTTTGATACAAATTTCGATGCGTTTACCCTGTATACTCTACAGGCTCCTAGTTATAACTAGTCGCACCCCATATCCCAATCTCGTTTTCTGCTGCTTCATTAGAGATTTTAGTTCTTCTACTGATTCAGCAATGTCTATTTTCGGTACTCCTGACATCGATAATTATTCTGATTTTTTTTACTTTACCAAGTCTCTCATATCAAGTCACATTAATTGACCATAGTTAAGCAGCTTCTTCCATTACCTCAGGCTACCAATGATAGAAGCTGATGCAGCGGATCAACTCTCAGGGAATTGAGCAAATAGCGCCAGCGTTGCTCAACAAGGTCTTCAAGGGGTTCTATTGAGTCAAATACTATATTTCCCAAGGCTTGATTCA
>NZ_JAAHHX010000232.1:0-2796 GCF_010672065.1 Moorena sp. SIO4A1
ACGTGGGCTCGTCCGACGTCAGGGTAAACTTGACCTAGCATTGCCACAACAGTTACAGCCCCAGGTGCAGTTTCTCCCTCTAGACTTAGCTGATCAGGAGGGGTTAAAAAATGCGATCGCCTTTGGCGCGGCTGAGGCCAAAGGCCACGCTGCGCGAACGCCGATCGCATCTCACAACCTAGTTATCCATTGTGCTGGTCCGTTTCTCTACCGAGACGCTACTGTCCTAAACACTTGCATCGAACAAGGGGTTAACTATCTCGATGTCAGTGACAACCGTGCTTTTACCCGTAAAGCCTTAGCCTTCCGTGAACAAGCTACTGCTGCTGGTGTCACCGCTATTGTGAATTCTGGCATTTTTCCTGGTATCTCCAATAGCATGGTGCGTCACGATGTGGAACAGTTAGATGTTGCAGAACGGATTCACCTCAGCTATGTAGTTGCGGGTTCTGGTGGTGCTGGAGTGACGGTAATGCGTACTACTTTCCTGGGATTGCAAGAACCCTTTGAAGCTTGGATTAATAATCAGTGGCAAACCGTTAAACCTTATAGCCTACGGGAAACCATCCAATTCCCTGCTCCCTATGGTAAAGCTGGTGTCTACTGGTTTGATATGCCAGAAGCCTTGACCTTAGTGGACTCATTCCCCGTTAACACCGTCATCACTAAATTTGGCTCAGTTCCCGATTTTTATAATCATCTTACCTGGATAGCTGCCCACATCTTCCCCTCATCTTGGCTGAAAAATCCCGCTGGAATCGAGTTTTTGTCCCATGTCAGCCACATCATGACCGATGTAAGCGATCGCGTTAGTGGCATTGGTGTTGCAATTCGCTCAGAGGTTAGTGGTTACAAAGATGGTAAATCAGCCCGTGCTAGCTCCACCTTAGTCCATCAGAATACTGCTGTCGCTGCTGGGGTGGGTACTGGTAGTATTGCGGAACTGATGCTTACTGGTCAACTCAATAAACCGGGAGTTTGGCCAGTGGAACAAGCTCTGTGTACGCCGTTATTTGAGCAAATTATACAAAGTCGAGGACTTGAGATTAATACTGTTGAAGCTTGAGTGTTGATACCAAATCCGCTTTGATAATCCTCCTTTAACTGAGATATTACACCAGTACAAAAAACTTAATAATGGCAGTGATAAAAATCAATTTAAGTCCTCAAATAGTCAAATATTATCACTTTTACCTGTTCTGATATCCGCTGTGGCCTACCTTTACAGGTTAATTGTAAACTTGGTTTAAGATCTGAGTTTAACTCAAATCACAAGATTTACGCCGCAAATTTACGTTTTTGATCTGCTAAGAGTGAAATCTACTCAATATTAACTAGTCTTAGTGGAGTAAATCCCATGAAAAGTGTCCGTGTGGTAGTAACCGGAACTGTAGGAGCTGGCAAATCTACTTTTGTGAGAACAGCGAGTAATGTTGAAGCTGTGGAAATAGAACGTAAAGCCACCGACGAAATACTTCTGCTAAAGAAAAAAACTACCGTTGCCTTTGACTTTGGTAGCCTTACCTTTGGTAAAAATCTAAATGTTCACATCTACGGTACTCCTGGTCAATCTCGCTTTGACTTCATGTGGGATATTTTAATTCGTGAAGCTCACGCCTACATCGTACTTGTGCCGGTTCATCGACCCAGCAGTTTAAACCACTCTCGTGAGCTTCTGCTGTTTATGAAAGAGCGAGTAAATGTTCCCATGATTATTGGTTTAACCCATATGGATTGTCCAGGGGCAATGACCTCAGAGGAGATTATCAGAACTCTCGGTTATAGCAACCCTCACAATCAACCCGCAAGTGTGATAGTTAATCCCAATCAGCGAACCTCAGTGCTTGAGGCTTTGGTGCTTTTGATCGATCTCCTAGATTGCTAGACAAGTCAGTAGCTAGTGCCGTTCAACTCAAATAACTGACCAGCCCCTGTCAGGTCGAAACCCATAGCACAAAGGACGTTTGTCAGGGCGAAGCATTCGCACATAAATTCTTGGTTTGCTCCCACATTGGCTAGCCGAATACTTCGCCCCAAGGATTATCGTTTATAAGAATTGCCATCTTCTGTAATTTGTGTTTATAAAACTATACAAATCATTAATTAGCGTCACTAAAAAAAGTAATCCGGATTGAACGGATCCCTTGGTGAAAAGCTTAGTAGGTAAACGTTATAGAGTTTACCTATAAATGCAGTATCAACTACTAAACATCCAGGAGTTTAGGTTATAGGTACATTCAACGATAGATGAATTCAATAGTTTAAAATTATAGTAAACCTAAACTATAAACTTCACTAAACTTATACAAAAAAATACTTGTAAATCTTTTATTTTAGCAATTCAAAAAGCTAAAATATAACCAAGTTACAGGATTAGCTATTAGCAGAAAATTATCTATTCAGATAATAATCCATAAAAACATTGCTATAGTGTTTAAAGACTAGAAACTTAAATCAGGGTGCTTTGCTAAATAGTCAAGTAATAACTTAGAGTTAGATTCAACTATATCGGAGTAATTATGAGCTTAGATCCCCAAGAATTTATGACCAAGATGGAAAAGCGTGTCAAGTTGACCAGTGAAGACAAAGCGCTTCTGAAATCACACGCAGATTGGGGAAAAGAAATTGCTTCTGAAATGGCAGACCATTTCTATACTTACTTAGGTAACGATGAAGAAATGGATGCCATTATGAAAGAGAAGGAAGGTCGTATGGAGCGCCTACGGGTAACCTTTGTGCAATGGTTTTACGAAATGTTCACTGGTATGGATGACTGGGGAAAAGCCTATGCTGAAC
>NZ_JAAHHX010000233.1:0-2794 GCF_010672065.1 Moorena sp. SIO4A1
TGGGGACCAAGGGGAACCCCCTCCTCCTGACGGCTGATGCAGCGGGATAGACGCAGCAGATGGCGCACGATCTCCAATTCCTCTTCCCCTTCCAAGACCTTGATCACTGACATAATCAGTTCATCAGTCTGATCAAGAATGCTGTCGATATCAAAGACGGTGCTTTTTTCCGTGGCTTCTTGAACCGTTTTTACCAGGGCGTGGACTTGATAAAGTAATGCCGCCGGTTCGTCAAAAAGTTCCCGCAGGAAGGCAGCTTCCTCATACTGCCCATTCAGCCGGAATATATTATACAAACGTTTGGCAGCTTTGCCATAGTTGAGATGATCTTCCTTAACATATTTTTTAACTTGGTCTTGCAACGCCGTCACGTAATCATCCATGACATCGCTGGAAACCTGCTTCACCAGTTTGTTAAAGATGGGAGCAGATTCGGCATCCAGGTAAACCTCTTGAAAATAAGCGTCTAGATAGCCGTCTAAGGGAGTGATTGTACCATCGGGAGCTTCCCAGGTCACATCCAACATGTTGCTAGCGTTGGCCAATTGACCGCGCACTGGATCAGAAATTACCCAGTCCAGCTTACACCAACCGGGATCGTCGGCTACAGAATCCCAGGTGATGATGACAGGATTTCCTTCAGAGTCCCTCGCTTCTATCTTTCCAGCCACAACTTCGTCAGAAGACCACGCGATCGGTGAGCCTTTGCTACAGGGGCGTTCGTTGCAGATAACGTCTTGGGGATAGCTACCAAATTTCAGTTCAATGAATTCAAAATTGTCACCCGACAGGCTGTTGATTGCTTTCTCACGCATAATTCGAGCTAGAATCTGGCAAGCTTCAGCCTTGGTGGGGGCAATAATATTCACCCGCTCGAAGTAGTCACAGTCTCCAGGGTGAGTTTGAACCTTGGATTGAGCGGCTGAACCAGAGAGGGCCAAAGCAGTTTCTACCAGACCAGGAACATCGTCAAATTCCACAATTTTACCGATAGTGCGAAAACGCTCCAGGTCTTTCGGGTCAAAATCCAACATGCTGACTTTGTGACCGAAAACCCCTGTCTTTTCATCGACGACAATATCGCTGCCCTCTGTGGTTTGGGTAATGGAATTCATCCATCGTTCCAATTCTTGTTCATTGAGTTGAACTCCCAATCGCTTGGCGGATTCAATGACGCGGTTCCGTGCATCTGCGGTTTGATCTGGTGTTGTACTCATATCGGATATCCTGAATATATATAATTGATGATCAATGATCAGAAAGGTTAAAAAAACCTAAAACTTTGTAGTCTTGCCAAAGAGCTTGGGTGTTGATTTCACTAGGCTCGCAATGCAAGAGAATCAGTTAAAAGCAGTGTCAAATGATAAATTTTTTTTTGCTGCTTTTTCAGAGAGTATCTAAAAAAGTATCATGTATCTGAATGGTTGCAGGGAAGATACCAAATTTCTTTACAATGTTTTTAGCAATGCAGATAGGATGGGAATAGTTCTCAAAGTTGCAGCCCATCTGTTACGAGTAAACCCTTGGGAGAAATCTAATCATCTAAGAGGATGTCTGAAAAGTAATTGGCTACGCCAAACGTCTAAGCATGATCAGAAATCTAGGCAACTCGAATCATAGTTTCAGAAGTCGCTGGTAAGACTTCATAATCTTTGCGCTCGACGACGACACCAATTAAACCAACCGAAAGTCCGTTCCACGACCCAACGTCTTGGTAAAACTTCATTTCCTTTCACGGTATCTGAGCGCATCACAGTTTCTTTTATCCAGCCATAGACATCCATCACCCACCTCATAAAACCTTCACCTCGATAACCGCCATCAACCCAAATTTTGATTAATCGGTGAAATCTGTCTCTAAGTCCATGGAGTTGGTCGAACAATAATTTGGCTCCCTCTCGTTCTGGTAAAGAAGCTGCACTGACGGCTACAACCATTAACAAACCATGGGATACCACCACCAGATGACGCTTACGACCTTTAACCTGTTTGGCAGCATCATAGCCCACTTCCAAATGAATCATGGTTGCGGTTTCTACTGATTGGCTATCAAGAATCGCTGCACTCGGACGCTTGTTGATGGTCAACGATTACCCGTACCCATTTTCGTAACTGTTCGTGAATTCTCTCCTAGAGACGAAACCTGATTGTTAGTGGAGCCTTATTCAATAAGTTTTAAACTTTTTCTGCATAGCCTGCCAACCATAAAGGCTCCACTATCCTTACGGTAACTTTAAGCCCAATCACCACTGATACGCCATTGCCGAAAGTAATGATAGACTGTCTGACCTTTGGGAAAATCGTGAGGTAACAAGACCTATGCACATCCTGCTACCAAGACATAAAAGATGGCATTGACTACTGAGCGCATCTCTACGCTTAATGGACGACCTCCCGGCGCAAGCTGGTGGTATAAGTGTTTCGAGTAATTGCCATTGTTCATAGGTTTTATCGGTACGATATGATTGATTCATTATTTTACTCTCGTTATCTGTCTTTTATTGCTATGGACAGCTGATCGTGACGAGAGTTTTTCTTTTTGCGATCTGCTTGCAGCCGCGCCGATGCGCGTACGCGCATTTGTGTTTGCGATCGCATTTATTTTTACTTTTCAGACATCCTATAAGGGAATGCCAACAACCAAGATTATCGTAATGCTCTCTAGGTGTAAGGATTCAGGTGTGGGGAGAAGGGATTTGGGAAGGAGCTTCGGGCAAGTGACCAGCAACAGCCATGAGAGCTTGCTCAAAGAAATCCATCACCGAACGTCCCTGAAAACGACAAGTTTGGACTG
>NZ_JAAHHX010000234.1:0-2783 GCF_010672065.1 Moorena sp. SIO4A1
ACCATTGGTCGTTGTATATACCATGCGCGGTGAGGTGATTCGATTAATTTCTGCTCGTCGCGCCACAAAACAGGAGACAAAAGCTTATGAGAAAGGAATATGATTTTTCTAAAGGAAAACGAGGAGCCGTAATTCCTATCTTAGGAAAAACACGCATTACTATTTATCTCGATGATGAAATTCTTGCCCTATTTCGAGAACAGGCCGAAACGGCTGGAATTGGTTATCAGACTCTAATAAATGAAGCTTTAAAAAAACATCTCCTACTGCCAAATGAGCAACCTCTGACCCAAGGGGATCTACGTCGTATTCTTCGTGAAGAATTATCAGATAAAGTAGGGTGGGCAAATGGACATGATTGATGATGAAATTGCCAAGCTCTCAGAATTTGCCGACCCTACCCTAAGGAATGCTCGCTTTACCCCCTACTTCATTCGTCACCTCCGCCAACACTTTAAATACCACAGGTTTTGTGATGCAAGGGAGCAAGAGTAATGGCAAAAGACTTATTTCATGATGTTGTTAAAAATGCCTTAATTAAAGATGGTTGGCAAATTACCGATGATCCGTTTTTTTTGAAAGTCGGCGGAGTAGAATTTTTTATTGATCTGGGTGCCGAAAAACTAATAGCGGCAGAAAGAAATGGTCAGCGGATTGCAGTGGAAATCAAAAGTTTTATTAATCCCTCCTCTATTACAGACTTCCACCTTGCCATTGGTCAATTCATTAACTATCGAGTAGCCTTAAAGGTAAAAGATCCAGAACGACAATTATTTTTGGCGGTTCCAGATACCACCTACCAAAGGTTTTTTCAGAAGGAATTTCCTCAAATGGTTATTCAATATTACCAACTTAAACTATTAAGTTATGACATTGATAATGAGGTAATTGTATCATGGAAAAGCTAGAAAAGCTTCAAACTTATCGCAGCATAATCAAGCAACTACTCAGTCAATATGCCAGTTACAAACCCTCTCATGGTGACATTGAAATTCATAGCATTTTTGATACGGAAAACGACCATTATCAAGTAATGGCCATCGGCTGGGACAAGAAAGAAAGAGTTTATGGCTGTTCAGTTCATTTAGAGATAAAAAATGGCAAGATCTGGATTCAGAATAACAATACTGAATGGGATATTGGTCAAGATATGGTTAATATGAACGTTCCCAAAAATGATATTGTTATTGGGTTTCAGCCACCTTCTATGCGGCAATACTCAGGCTATGGCACAAAGTAAGCATATGCGCTACGCGCACGCTGCGCGAACAGCGGTCAGCGGTCAGCCGTCAGTGCCTACGCGTAGCGTGGCCGTAGGCCAATCGCTCTTGTAGGGTGCTTCGCGGTGAAATGTAACGCACCATCTATATACAAATTGAAACCAAAATATCCTTAACCAATACAATGGTGCGTTACGGCTTAAACTATGGCAATATCATCTATTTTTATCAACCAAACCGCCTAACGCACCCTACAAAATCTACCTGGAATATTGCTAAGCATTCTTCTGCTAACAAAATTCATGCAATCACCCAGCATTACTAACTCCTTAAACGCTTTTCTCCAACAACCGAATATAGAAGCATCTCCTGCTTGGGAATTCATCCATGGACACCCGAAGCAAAAGCCTATGCCAACATTGTTTCATTCCCGCCTCCAACGCAACCTCGTAAACGCCATCAACAATCAAACCCATGCTTGCGTTGCGATTCAAGAACTCCGGTGCATCATTCCTCCCTTATCCCCTGTACCAGATATTGTCGTTGTTAAAAGCGATCGCCTCAGGGATCAAGATGGCCCCCGGTCAGGTTCACGCCTTCTGGTTAATTGAAATTCGTTCCCCTGACCAAAGCACATTAGACCTACAGAACAAAATTTTGCACTTTAGGTGCGCTTTCCGCATCTAATTATTAAATTCGCCACGGGTCGCACCTCTTGAGCAACGGGACTCAGCTGGCTTGGCTAATCGATATTCAGCGACAGCAAATCTGGGTTTGGGAAAACCAGGAACTACCACTGGTGTTTGCCGGAACTGACATACTCCCCACCCTTGACAATATCTCAGACTTTACAGTAGACGCAATAATTGGAATGACCCGACAGCGATAATGTAAGTATTCAGCTATCAGGTATCAGCTATACCAAAGGGAACAGCGGATCTGGGAACAGATCTTGTAGGGTGGGCAAATGGACATGATTCTTTATCAAATTGCCTTCCGTACAGAATTTGCCCACCCTACCGAACCGAATGCGATCGCACTGATGCTATTTGATCAATCAACATACAGCGGTTTGCACTTCAGTTAGGTACAAAGTTTTGGGTTTTTAGGGAGCAGGGACTTCGGAGCAGGGACTTCGGAGCAGGGAGCAGGGAAGAGGGAAGAGGGAAGAGGAGAAACAATGTGTACCTGATAGTTATGTAATCCGCCGTAAGAGGAATTATATCAGTAGTAGGGTGGGCAAATGGACATGATTGATCATGAAATTGCCAAGGGATCAGAATTTGCCCACCCGAGCCTACGGAATGCGTACGCACTACTGCTGGTTGTAGGGTGGGCAAATAGATATGATTGGTGATCAATTGGTATTACTAGGATAATTTGCCCACCCTAAACTAGTAGCGTACGCACTTTGGGAACAGTAGTAGGGTGGGCAAATGGACATGATTGGTGATGAAATTGTATTAATTTGATATATTGCCCACCCAAAGCCTATCTTTGGGAACAGTAGTAGGGTGGGCAAATGGACATGATTGGTGATCAATTGGTATTACTAGGATAATT
>NZ_JAAHHX010000235.1:0-2779 GCF_010672065.1 Moorena sp. SIO4A1
TGGGTATCGGTCTGCACACCAACCTTTTCGAAATAATCCCGTTGTTGGTCTTCAGGATTTCCAGTCCAGCTATACCACCATTGAATTGGTCCGTAGACCATGGCAGCCTCGGGATGAGCATTCAAGAGAACAACTTGCTCTGCCAAGGTATTTGGTAACCAGATGTCATCAGCATCTAAAAAAGCAATATATTCACCTTTGGCATGGCGGATACCCAGATTGCGAGTGGCACTCATGCCGCGATTCTGGTGACCCTCGTGTTCGAGATAGCGCACCTTTTCTGGATATTGGCGAGCATACTGCAAGGCTATTTCTGTACTACCATCAGTGGAACCATCATCGACCAGGAGTAGTTCCCAGTTGTCGTAAGTTTGAGCAAAAACACTCTCAATGGTTTCTTGAAGAAATGGTTCAGGGTTTAAGAAAATGATGATAGTGGAAACTAGTGGTTTGTTACTCATAATTAAAGCCATCTTGACAACCAACGAGCAAACGTTTTCCCGTCCCAATCCTGAACCTCAACACGAGGCAACAGAAAAGAGTTGCTATGTTCCTGAACCCGGTCAACAACACTAGAACAGGCGCAGGTAAATCCAGCTTCTTTGATAATAGAAATAGTGTTAGTAGTGTAATCCCCATGGGGATAGGAAAAACTCGTAACTGGATGCCCTAGGATTTCCTCAAGATAGTGTTTGCTTTGTTGGATTTCATCCTGCTGATAAGCTACTGGAAGTTTAGAAAGAAATGGGTGGGTTACTGTATGAGCCCCGACTTCAATCAGTCCCCCTTCTTCGAGTGCCAACAGTTCCTCAGGAGACATAGAGCGATGGGTCGAGCGACCAATTGGTTCAGCATTAGCCCAGACCCTAATTGCCTCTAGCACCTTTTCTCGCTTGTGGATAGATAAAGGATATAGCAGTTGATAAAGGGAGCGATAGAGGGTATGGCGAAGGCTGGGATCTTCTTTTCCTGCAGCACTCCAATGGCGATAAAATTGGTAATCAGCTTGACTGTAATAGGCGGCTTTGCCTAATTCCCATGTGTAGGTACTGTCGTTGATAGTTAACTGAAGTATTTCCGGTAATATACCAGGTTGTAATATTAGTCTATCTAGTTCATCCCACCAGAATTCACGGCTATGCCCAATTCCTCCAGTTGTTACAAAAACTGTTGCGGGAATGTCATGGCGTTTCAACAATGGTTTAGCATTGTAAAAATTATCAGCATAGCCGTCATCAAAGGTGATAACAACTGACCGGTTTATAGGCTGGCGGACGCGAATTGTTTCTGTCAATTGCTGTAGACTCAGAGGGTAACGATGTTTTCGTAAAACCTCTAGATGTTCCGCAAAATGCTCTGGGGTTACACATAGAGACCAAGGGTCTGAATCTACTTCAGCCACACGGTGGTACATTAAGATCAGCACACCTGGCAAGATTTTATTTTTGAGCCGCCAGGCTGTCTGTTCCAATTTTTGACTGACCTTGCCTATGGTCATGGTTTCAGCTCCTTGACGACTCTAGCCGTAATTAAGACCTGGTAGTTAGGGTCGTGATAGTTGAGTTGTGCCTGGCGCAATTCCTTAGTTACCAAGCCGTGCAGAAATGCGATCGCACTCAACACATTGCCTTGGGCTTCAACCTGCACTGGGGTTTCTCGAAAGGCTTCCTTAAAAAGTCGCTGAGTTGACAGAGTAGTGAAACTCCAGTATTGACCCCAGCGATTCATATCATCACAGCTGATTTGGGTGATGCCTGGAACAGTGGCGAGTAGGACACCGCTGGGTTTGAGAATGCGGTGGAGGGTTTTGAGGGCGGCTGGCACATCGTAGATGAATGGGAGAGTTTGAGTTAGGATAATGCAGTCGAAGGTGTCGGATGGTAGATGGTCAGCCTTGGTTAAATCTGCCACAATCGTGGCTTGAGGATTACCTTCTTCCACATGAAGCACGTCACTCTTGGTGACGCGATCGCCACCGAATTTGTGAGTGTAGAGAGGTTCTTTAATCTCTAGTACGTGTCCTTTAATATCCTGACCATGACGGGCAAGAAAATGCTCAATATAATATCGGTCAATAGGTAAACCCCGATCTAGACCGAAGTCAGAGTTGATCGGCTTGACTCGTCGGAGGCTACCAAGGTTTACCCATCCTACTGGTAAACGACCGTGCCATATTTCTCGTAGCCAGCGGTATACAGAAATAGGCCATCTGCTAACCTCTGTTATAGTCATGATTTCACCTCCGGTTTCACTGCCCTGACCGTAATTAAGACTTGATACTCGCGGTCTCGGTAATCAAGTTCTTTCTGGGTCAACTCCTCCATGGCTAGTCCCTGCAAAAATGCGATCGCTGCCAGTACATTGCCATGGGCTTCAACGTGAACGTTTGTTTTGGGAAATAGTTCTTCAAATAGCAACCGTGCGGATTGAGAGGTCAATGCCCAACACCAATCATCGCCCCAGTCGCATTTAACGATTTGGCTGATTCCCGGAAAGGTGACCAGCAAGACTCCACCAGGCTTAAGGATTCGGTAGAGTGTCCCTAAAGCAGTCCCCATGTCGTAGATTAGGTGTAGGGTTTGTGTCAGGATTACGCAGTCGAAAGCCTCTGACGGGATGTGATCAGCGTTGGTTAAGTCTCCGACAAAGGTGGCTTGGGGATTGCCTTCCACGACGTGCAGTACATCGCTTTTTGTGACCTGGTCTGCTCCGAAACGACAGGTGTAGGTGTTTTCTCCAATTTCTAAGACTCGTCCTTGGATGTCCTTACTGCGGTGAG
>NZ_JAAHHX010000236.1:0-2774 GCF_010672065.1 Moorena sp. SIO4A1
TCTCTGAACGAATAAATCTTTTAAATTACCTCAAATATATTGGTTTATTAGATAAAAAAAGAATAGCAATAGTAGATATAGGTTGGAATGGAACAATGCAGTATTCTCTATCTACAATGCTCAAAAAAATGGAGAAAAATATAGAAATAAAGGGATACTACTTTGGAACACTTATACAGGCAAAAAAAAATCGTAAACAAGGAATGGATATGTCTAGTTATCTAATTGATTTAGGCAAGCCGAAATATTACAAAAATCTAGTAAAGCTATGCTTACCATTTTTGGAGTTTATCCATGCCGCTCCCCATGGCAGTGTTCATAATTATGCTTGTATAGGACAAGAGGTTAAGCCAGTAATTGATGAACATGACCTCAGCTTACAGGATATAAAAAAAGCTTTACTTATTCAAAAGGGTGCTTTAGAATTCATTAGTCAATACCAAAAATATATCCAAAACTATCCCTTCATTAAGCCCCTCAAAAAAATGGCAACTCAACCTTTGTATAGAGTTCTCAAAAATCCGACTCTTTATGAAGCAGAAAAATTAGGTGATATTGAGCATTCTGAAAGTTTTGGAAATATTAACGATAAACGGTATATTGCTAAACCTCCCACTGATATCCCCCTACTAGTATTGAGATTTGATAAATTATTCAGTTCATTCAAATCATCCTATTGGCGTAGGGGCTATATAAAGAGATTGTTAGCTAATATTTATTCCTTTTAGGACTTACGAATTTTAGTTGGTTTCCCTCCCCTAACCTCCCAAATATGGGGAGCAATGCTTAATCAGTCCCTGAAACTGGTTATTGTTTTGCAAAATTTTGCTAATCATAGGATTTCTAATCAGCAGAAAGTTTTCAGTTCACATATCATCAGGAGGATATAACCTTGAAACCCTTAGTTAGTGTCGTAATACCTACCTATCGCAGACCAAAATTAGTTAAACGAGCTGTTCAAAGCGCTCTGGCTCAAACCCTTAGTCAAATTGAAGTCATTGTTGTTATAGATGGTCCGAATGAAGCTACTTGTGCCTCACTTGCAGAAGTGGATGACTCCCGGCTCAGGGTGATTGAACTGCCCACCAATCAAGGTTGCACCGCCGCTCGGAGGGCGGGGATTGCTGCAGCTCAAGCCCCATGGATTGCTCATCTAGATGATGATGATGAATGGATGCCCGAAAAACTAGAACTGCAACTGGAAGCTGCTAATCGCTCCCAATACAAATACCCTATTGTCAGCTGTTACCTAATTGCTCGGACTCCCCAAGACGATTCCATTTGGCCGAGAAGAATTCCCTCTAAATCAGAACCAATGAGTGAATATCTGTTTGTTCGTAATACCTTCTTCCAGGGAGAAGCAGTAATTCAAGCTTCAACTATTTTTACATCCAAAGAGTTATTGCAAAAAATCCCCCCCAGAAGCAGCGGTGAGGTTCACGAAGATTGGGACTGGCTGTTACGGGCGACTACTTTGGAAGAGGTAGGAATTGAGTTTGTGACTGAACCATTGTCAGTGTGGTATTTAGGAGACAACCGTTCTAGTCTTAGTAGAACTACTAAATGGCGGAATTCATTAAACTGGATTCAAAAAGTACAAGACTTAGTCACACCCCGTGCTTACGCATCCTTTATCTTGACAGAGGTAAGTTCAAGAGCTGCCAATGCTTGTGAGTGGAAGGCATTTTTTCCCCTTCTCTGGGAAGCGATTCGCCGTGGCAAACCCCTACCTATGGATATAGGTTTGTACTTCGGTATGTGGCTACTCTCTCCCAATACTCGACGCTGGTTGCGAAATTTACTGACTAAGAATCCTCAGCCATTAACAACTTGAGCAAAAAATCAGATTACATCAAGTCCATTTTTGTCGTTTGTTATTTGTAGTGTTCATAATCTAAGGTTGTTTTGGATAATGGGTAACGGGAATAGGCAACGGGTAATAGGTAATGGTAAAGGAGTAATCACAATTGCCAATTACCCATTACCCAAGCCTTACAATAACGATGCTACCGGAGTGGATCTAAAAAATTAATATAGGAATCTACCCTGCTAGAACCGTCTTCTACGGTTTCGGAGTCTTCGACGTTCCCGATGTCTCGCAATTTCTTTACGTTTGCGTTTTTGTGCAAATGTCTCAAAATGACGATTCTTTTTCATATCAGCAAAGATGCCAGCTTGGGAGACTTTTCGCTTAAATCGACGTAGGGCTGATTCTAAGTGCTCATTTTCACCAACCACCACTTGGGTCATTCAATGTCCTCCTGTTTTGATCGCTTCCGTGGTCGAATAACAAGTCATCATTCATCCCATAAGAACAGGACAGGGCAAACCTCTGATTGACTGACAAAACTCCTACAACTGACGGAAGGTGTTGGCATCCGGCCAGTTTTTAAAACGAATGGCTCATATCTCAAGTCCGTTAAAAATCATAATATTGCACCTGGATAGCCTGCACTCGTCTATGGCAAGGAAATCCGAATTTAGCCTGCCAAAAGCAAGCTCTCAAATCCTTATTTTTTCCTTACTCCTTGTCAAGGGAACTGTGATGGTTTATTTCCACGCTTCAGCCTGCAGAGTTTGCTACAATATATCGCTTAAAACTGACTTTAGCTATGAGCCGTGGAATTAATGGCTTTGCTTAATAATGGAATGATTTGAAGAGTTTTGTGGAATGGGCATCTTGCCCCTTCTCAATATTTTCGGGCAGCCAGGATGCCGACCCCACTCATATTCATTCCTTGATTCAGCAATACCGAATTAATGATATTTTTGGT
>NZ_JAAHHX010000237.1:0-2764 GCF_010672065.1 Moorena sp. SIO4A1
CGCTGTGACACTGACAAGGACTCATCCACGACGCTCTTCCGATCTTTATTTATTTACTTCTGATCTAATTCCTCCCCAGTATCAAAAATAATCACAAATTTGACATCAGGCATCAGCTGTCGGAGACGGCGCAAGTGACCCTCTGCATCGGAACGGTTACGGAAGCGAGCAACAACTACTCGTTGCATGTTGGGTAATAACCGCACAATTACCCACGGACTAAGACGGTCGCGATAGGTCATAATAAAATTATCTCCTATGTTACTAGGGGTAATAGCCAGCCCCGTAGTTGTTCAGGCTGAGGGGGCTGGTTTTGACCTTGTTAATTAAGGTCACTTTTATTATAGCACGAAACTAATCTTTAATGATAACTTTTTCTTGAAAAATTGTAATTTATATATTACTTAATTCGTCCATAATTATGGTGCATTTTTAAGGAATTTTATAGGGAAATATAAAATTGTATTTGCCATTAATACTTAATAAGTTATAATGGCAATATAATAGCGATTGCTTAATTGCTGAAACAGACTTAAAAAAGTCAATTAATTGATGTAATTAGGGAACTATATACAATTGAAATGTTTGATTTTATTGGAAAACAAAACTGAGGATATATTGCCCCTCTTACCTTTTGGCTCTTGCCTCTTGCCTTTGAGAGTATGTTCACAACCGAGATCACAAGGCTATAAGATGGTAGCCCTAAGGCTGACCTATAGAATAGTATTGTAAATGCCCAAAATAGGAACTTGACTAGACTGCGTTCGCGTAGCGTGACCTACGGCCAATCGCTTTTAGCGGAAGCGAAGCTTCATCGCATAGCCAAAGCCAAAATGCCATGCGCGCGCATTGAGCCGCTAGGCGAACCCATTCTCAAACCCGAATCCTACGAAGCTCAGATCTGGCATCTCGCACATGCAACCTGTTGACTATACCACCCTGACCGCTGCTTGTTCTGAGCTGCGTGCTACCTGGGTACCAGGACGTACCGAACAAGTCTATCAACGCGATCGCTACACCATTGCCATCGCCCTACGCACCCTAAATGGTCGAGGTTGGCTCACCATTTGTTGGCACCCCCAAGCCGCCCGAATTTGCATAGGAGATCCACCCCCTCGGGTTCCCGACACCTTCACCTTTAGTGACCAACTCCGGCACCAGTTAGGTGGCTTCGCCCTAATTGCCATCGAAACCATTGCCCCTTGGGAGAGAGTCTTAGACCTGCAATTTGCCAAACGCCCTGGAGAACCTCCGACTTGGCATTTGTATGTAGAAATTATCGGCAAATACAGCAACCTAATCCTCACTGATGCTGACAATCTGATTGTCACTACTGCTCATCAAGTCAGTAACCAGCAATCCAGCGTCCGTACTATTCAAACCGGTCAACCCTACGAACTCCCACCAGCCCTCACTGGCACTAGCCCCAGTTTGACTGAATCCTACCAGAGCTGGCAAGAACGAGTCAGTTTGATACCAGGAGCAGTAGCAAATCAGTTACTCAAAAGTTATCGAGGATTGAGTCCCACCCTCGCTCGATCAATGGTACAAGCAGCTGGTTTAGACCCAAAGCAATCCACCCAAAACCTAGAAGAATCCGACTGGCAAAACCTATTTCAACGCTGGCAACAATGGTTACAAACTTTATTAAACGCTAGCAACTTCTCTACAGACAACCTTAAACCTGCCAACCTTAAACCTGCCAACCTTAAACCTGCTAACCTTCAACCGACCAACCCACAACCGACCAACCTTGGCCAAAAGGCCACGCTACGCGAACAACCAGCCAACCTTGGCCAAAAGGCCACGCTACGCGAACAACCTGCTAACCTTGGCCAAAAGGCCACGCTACGCGAACAACCAGCCAACCTTGGCCAAAAGGCCACGCTACGCGAACAACCAGCCAACCTTGGCCAAAAGGCCACGCTACGCGAACAACCAGCCAACCTTGGCCAAAAGGCCACGCTACGCGAACAACCAGCTAACCTTAAACCTGCTAACCTTTTTCAGCCAGGCTGGACAAACCAAGGATATACGGTAATGGATTGGGGAATAGTTAAACCAGCTAAAAATATCCAAACCTTACTCAATGACTACTACACTAACCAGTTCAATCAACACGAGTTTGCCCTGTTGCATAACCAACTCACTCAGAAGCTAAATAATAACCTACGAAAACTACGGCAAAAAGCTTCTAGCTTTAAGGAACGTTTACAGCAATCTGACCAAGCTGATCAATCCCGAGAAAAAGCTGACTTATTAATGGCATATCTCCAGGATTGGCAACCAGGGATGAAATCGATCACCCTACCGGACTTTGAAACCAACCAGCCAGTCAAGATTCCCTTAAATCCTGAGAAAAATGCTGTCCAAAATGCCCAAGCTTTCTACAAGCGACACCAAAAACTGAAACGAACTCGCGATGCCGTTGAGCCATTACTAAAAGAAGTACAGGATGAAATACAGTATTTAGAGCAAGTCGAGGCATCATTAACTCAGCTAAATACCTATAACACTCTAGAGGACTTACAAACCCTACAGGAAATCCGCGAAGAGCTAATTGGGCAAGGATATTTAGAAGCTTCTGCTCAAAGGAGTCGTAATCTATCCGATGTCTCACAGCCCTATCGATATCAGACTCCCAGTGGCTTTGAATTATTGATTGGTCGCAACAATCGGCAAAATGACCAGCTGACATTTCGTACCGCTGGGGATTATGACCTCTGGTTTCATACCCAAGAGATTGCTGGGAGTCATGTACTAC
>NZ_JAAHHX010000238.1:0-2764 GCF_010672065.1 Moorena sp. SIO4A1
GATAGAAGATGTAAATTGAGAGAATAATTGAGTGAATAACTGAGTGAATAACTGAGTGGCATAGAAGTAAGTAGAGTCCATCAATAAAATCACTCTACTGCTATAATAAATATCGAATCCTCACAAATTGACCCGATATTTATTATAGCAGTTGGCAATTTAATCAGGTACATCTGAAAACCATGAACGACACACAGGACAAGGAAAAGCAAAAAAGCCGATGCCTGATAGCTCACTGCTAACTGCTATATTAGCTTGACTCAAAATGAAACAAAAATCAGAAATGAAGCATTCTCTTGAAGCTTTGGAGAAACATGGCCAAACCACAGCTTCATCTACTTTAGGCTTGTGGGATTCTATTCGAGCAGATTTTGAGGCTGTGTTTGAGAAAGATCCTGCTGCATGCTCTTGGCTTGAGGTGTTAACTTGCTATCCAGGCTTACAGGCAGTTACGGTTCATCGCTTTGCTCATATCTTATATCGCCACCGTTTATTTTGGCTGTCTCGCTTCGTATCCTACATTGTCCGTTGGCTAACAGGAATTGATATTCATCCAGGTGCTACCCTTGGTCGGGGCATATTTATTGATCACGGTGCAGGTGTAGTAATTGGGCAAACCGCCATCGTTGGAGATGGAACCTTAATTTATCAAGGCGTTACTTTAGGTGGGACTGGTAAACAACTAGGTAAACGTCATCCTACTGTGGGAAAAAATGTAATCGTCGGAGCAGGAGCAAAAATTCTTGGGGACATTGAAATTGGTAACAACACCCGTATTGGAGCAGGCTCAGTAGTTTTACGCTCTGTTCCTAGTGACTGCACTGTCGTTGGGATTCCGGGACGGATAGTTAGGCAATTCGCCAAACCGATTAGTCCACTTGCTCACAGTAACATCCCGGATCCAGTAGCTAATGTGGTTGATAAACTTATCCAAAGGATAGATGAGTTGGAAATCAAACTAAACCAATTGCAGCAGTGTAGAGAAATGCAGTTCACCGAAAAGCTGTTGTGTCAAGCTCCAGCTATCAACTTATCTCACAATACTAATTTAGATAGCCGCCAGCTAGCAAAAGTAGATTAACTATTGTTAATACAGGAGACAAATGTCTTGGAAATCATAATTGCTACTATGCCTTTGTGGGTAGCCATAGTAATGCTAGTGGTATTGCAGCGACCAAGCCAACAGGCAGGACTTGCTACTTTGATAGCTGCTATGGGATCAACACTACTATTTCCTGTTTTTCGTTTGTTTCCTGGGCAATTACTACTTGCTTTGGTCAAGGGACTTGCGACATCACTATCAGTTTTCTATGTGCTATTTCCCAGTTTGCTACTTTACTATCTGCTCAAGTCTGTAGATGGTATGAGCCTTTTAGGACGGGGTATTGCTCGCTTAGTTCCTGAGCGAGACTTACAGGTGTTGCTGCTAGTGATTGGGTTCGCTCCTTTTGCCGAGTCAGTTAGTGGATTTGGAGTTGGTACCATTTTAGTAATTCCACTGTTTCTCGCATTAGGTTATAGTTCTGCTCAGTCAGCTATACTGGGTATTTTGGGTCAAATGGCTGTACCTTGGGGAGGATTAGCGATAGGTACAGTTCTTGGAGCGGAAATAACTAATCTAGATCCTAGTATTCTAGGTTCGACTACTGCTCTTTTGACTGCTCCTCTGCCCGTAGTTTACGGACTGGTGGCACTAGCAGTGAGTGGCGGAAAGAAATCCGTGCAACGCCGATGGCCAGAAGCGATCGCTGCCGGAGTGCTTCTTACCATAGGAGTTTGGGGGTTCAGTTGGATTCCTGGGGTTGAACTTGCCGGTGTACTTGGCAGCACACTGGTGATGTCATTCTTAGTGGTGTGGGCAAACCGAAAACTATTTCATAAACTATTTCATAAGGCAAAACGAAAAAGAACAGTAAATCTAGTCAACACTGCCCGTAATAGTTCCGAAAAAACGGCTCATGATTCGGCTGAGTATGGTATTACTAAAGTATCCCTCTGGCAGGTAATAGCTCCCTACGGAATTCTGACAGCAATTCTGCTGATCTCTCGCTTAGTTGTTCCTCTAAAAATTTTGCTGAAGAGCCATTTTGCGATATCCATAGCTGCCATCAATCTAAATCTACCCCTGCTTTACAACCCAGGCTTTTATTTACTTTTGACAGCTTTGGCTACAGTCACAATTTTGGGAACAGTCGTACACAAACTGCAAGTGATAACAATACAAGCTTGGCAACAATTTATCCCTGGAGCCATCGCACTCGCCTGTTTTCTAGCAGCCTCTCAAGTTATGCAAGCCAGTGGCATGATAGCTAGTCTAGGCATGGCCGCAGCAACACTTGGTGACAAGTATATATGGGTTGCACCTTGGTTAGCTGCTCTAGGAGGCTGGATTACTGGTTCAAGTACTGCGAGTAATGCCCTACTTTCCCAATTACAACAAGAGGTAAGCATTCAGTCTGGCTTACCACTAGAGTGGCTGATGGGAGCTCAGAATGGAGCTAGCGCCCACGCCACGATGATTTCACCTGCTCGCGCTATTATTGCTGCCACTGCTGTTGGGTGGTCTGGAGCTGAAGTCTTTTTGCTCCGGCAGATGGGACTAGTTGTTCTAGGAGCAGTGGCAGTTATTATGTCACTTCTGGTTTTGGCTGTACCATAAAATCTCTATTTTTAGATAGAGTAAGTATAAAATAAATACCCGAAATGCCAGACAAAACTGACCAAAATGGTTGATATAAAACAGACTCATATTCGGTATTAAAAA
>NZ_JAAHHX010000239.1:0-2759 GCF_010672065.1 Moorena sp. SIO4A1
TTAGGTAAGCTATCAGCTATCAGCGATTAGCGCTACAGATGGTGCTACAGATGGTGCTATCAGCTATCAGCGATTAGCGCTACGCGCACGCTACTTGAGGTGCTATCAGCGATTAGCGCTACAGATGGTGCTACAGATGGTGCTTTTAAATAAAACAGGTAAGCATTGGAATAATGCTGAGTTACATCTTTTGAATAAAACAGGTAAGCATTGGTTTAATCTCTGTTACATCAGCTGACTGCTGACCACTGACCGCTGACCGCTGACCGCTGAACGCGCACGCGTGCGCGTAGCGCATATGCTTACAGCTGAAGCCAAGTTCAACACAAAAAAAATGATTATAGTCAAGCTCCAACTAGTGGGAAGTGCCGAAGGTGGATTCCATACCACAGTCACTTCTATTCCTAGGGAATTTGACACCTTTGATGGCTGTCTACCTCCCCTCCCAGAAAACTTAAATAAATCATTCACCAAATGGCGGTCAGATTATCGAGAAGTGGAACAAGTACGCTCACCGATTAATCCTGACCAAACTGGGTTTCGCATCAAACCCAAAGGTGTGAGAGTTTCTTCTCCCACTAACACCACTCAGGATGTGAAATTATACTTGAATGAATGGCTCAATGCTGGCGATAGTGACTGGCAGCAAATCCGGGATAACTTAATTTCTATAGGAAGTCAATTTAAGCTTGCTGAAGAAGAAACCAGAGTACTATTGGATTCTCAAGACATTAAATTGGGCTACTTTCCTTGGCAAGAGTGGCAGTTATTTGAAGATCACTTCTCACCGGTGGAAATTGCCTTAAGGGTCAGAGGTCGCCCTAAGGATAAAATCATTCCTGCTCAAGCCTGCTCCAAAGTCAGAATTTTGCTGGTTGTGGGTAGGAGTGACAATATCAACACTAATGCTGATCTTAAGGTAATCCAGGAATTAGAAGAAAAAGGAGCAGAGGTAATCTATCTGATGCAGCCTAGTATCAGGGAGTTATGTGATGCCCTTTGGGAAACAGAAGGCTACCATATCTTTATTTTTACCGGTCACAGTGGCTCAGATCAAGATGGCCAAATTGGTTGGATTGAGCTGAATGACCAAGATAGTTTAAGTATTGAGGATTTCAAAAATTCCCTAAAAGCATCCATAGATAAAGGATTACAGCTAGCTATTTTTAATTCCTGTGATGGTTTGGGGTTAGCTAACCAATTAGGGAAGTTAAACCTTCCTCGTACTATTGTGATGCGAGAACCTGTCCCCGATCCAGTAGCGATCGCTTTCTTACAGTATTTTTTCCAGGAGTTTACCAGTCAAAAATCTCTTTTTGCTTCGGTTCATACAGCACGAAAACACCTGGAACATTTTAATTTACAGTATCCAGGTGCTATGTGGTTGCCAACCCTTTGTATTAGGGAATCCGCATTAGAGCAGCCACTAACTTGGCAAAAGCTTTATAAACCACCATCTGAGGAACGATCTGAGCAACGATCTGAGCCACAATCTGAGCCACCTTCTATCTCACCTAAAAATTTACCAATTAAGTTAGTAGTAACCTTACTAGGTATAGTAGCAATTTGTCTTGGGATTGGGTTATGGTTAAAATCAAAGGAAATACTAACGACACAATCAAAGCCTTGTCCTGACCAAGCCTCAAACCATAAACAGAATGGAACCCAACCTATTCCGTGTTTTGCTTATGTTGATGTTGATAAAATTCCTTCAGGAACATGGGTTTACAGTGGTAGCACATCTTGGGTGCCGATTCGCCGTAAAGTAGATCCAAGGATAAAACAAGTTTTTCCTAAGGTTAACTTGACTTACTACCACCATCCTACCCTACCACCGGGTACAGAAACTGGAATCAAAATGTTGCTAGATGGTCAAATTTCTTTCGTGCTGTCTTCACGACCAATTAAAAAAAGTGAGTTCCAAGAGGCTGACGATAGACGATTTAAACTTAAGCAGGTTCAAGTCGCTAGTGATGCTATTGCTATTGCTGTTCATCCTGACCTAACTATTAAAGGTTTAACAACCGAGCAACTCAAGGCTATTTATACCGGGAAAATTACAAACTGGCGTCAAGTCGGTGGTCCCAATCTAAAGATTACCCCTTACTCTCGCCCTAATGAAAGTGGAACTACTGAGTTCTTTCGCAAGACTATTTTAGTAGGAGATGATTTTAGTCAAAAGGTTAGTTTTATCCCAACGACTACTCAAGCCGTGAGGAAGGTAGCTGAAACGAAAGGTGCTATTTACTATGCTTCGGCTCCTGAGATTGTTGATCAGTGTAAAGTAAAACCTCTACCTCTGAGGATATCCAAAACTGATTCTTTTATTACTCCCTATAAACCCCCACTTATCCCAACAGAAAATTGTCCTCAACAAGGACGCAATCAACTGAATAGTGAGGCATTTAAAACCAAGACATATCCGATCACCCGTCGTCTGTTTGTAATAATCAAACAAGATGGTCAAGGAGATGAGCGAGCCGGGGAAGCCTATGTCAACTTGCTATTAACAGATGAAGGACAAAAGCTGATTGAAGAAGCTGGCTATATTCCGAGACGTTAGTTCAGCAATCACAACTCTAGCATTTATCATAGCTATGAGGTACACAATTTCGGGATTTTAGGGAACAGGGAACAGGGAACAGGGAACAGGGAACAGGGAAGAGATAATAGGGAATAGGGATGCGCTGCATCAATACTGTACCTCATAAATACGATAAACGCTCTATCTCTGTTCTGTCACTTTGGGAGAACTAAAA
>NZ_JAAHHX010000024.1:0-124871 GCF_010672065.1 Moorena sp. SIO4A1
TGGGACGGGGGAGGTTAACGCCAATGGAGAAGAAGTAAGACCAAGACGTGGACGCCCGTCCAAGTTAAGGCATTCTTCCGTGAAGTTGGAAGCCACGACCTCTACAAAGTAGGTCGTGGTAGTTCACCCGTTTTCTGTGTAAAACATTTTAAAGTGCGGAATCTGGTTTAATATATTCCCGGGTCAAAAAAAATTGAGCAAAAGCATGAACATCGTTTTAATCCTTGTCACCTGTCCTGATAATGCTGTTGCCCATGATCTGTCTAATCAGCTTCTCCAGCGTAGAGAGGCAGCATGTGTGAACATTATTCCCGGGATCTCTTCAGTTTATTGGTGGGAGGGTGAGGTTGAGTCCTCTTCTGAAGTGCTGCTAGTAATCAAAACAACTACGGAGCTGATCTCTAAAGCAGAGCAGACTGTAACTAATTATCATCCCTACGATACCCCTGAATTTGTGGTACTAAGTACACAGCATGTCAACGAACAGTATGCAGCTTGGCTGATTAATAATGTCGCTATTGCCTAAAATCCGGTAATTTCTGGCAATAGTTGGGGCGTTGCGTCAGTCTTCGAATGAATAGGAGTAGAGTGGGCATCCTGCCCGCGCGAAAATAAGGAGGAAACTGGCAAGATGCCAGTTCTACACAAGATGCCAGTTCTACACAAGATGCCAGTTCTACACAAGATGCCAGTTCTACACAAGATGCCAGTTCTACACAAGATGCCAGTTCTACACAAGATGCCAGTTCTACACAAGATGCCAGTTCCACCAAGATGCCCATTCCACAAAACTATTAAAATCCTTCCATTATTAAGCAACGCCATAGTTATAATTATATCCTTATTCCCGATTCCCGATTCCCGATTCCCGATTCCCGATTCCCTAGCAGAAGGAAGCTATGTTTTTATAACTGATTATCTGAACATGATCTAATTTCCTCCCGATCAACTCCAGTGATATTAGCAACTTGTTCAACATCCATCCCTGATTGCAACAGATTGACTATAATCTGTTTCACTTGTTGCTGGGCTTGTTCTTTTGCTTCCCGTTCCTGTTCGGTATCAGTCAGAAGCCAATTTCCCGAACCATCACACCAGCGCAACCAATTACGAGTTATGCCAGCATACTCTCCCCACCACAATCCCACACCTATGTCTAGTTCTGGAATCCAAATCTGGGGTGGGTCAGCTAAAATCCCTTGCTCTTGGTAACCAGCTCCGATTAATTTGAAAAACCGAATTTGGTTGGTATAGCGACTAAACACGAGATAATAAGGTACCCGTAATCGTTGCTCATAGACTTCCCACTTGGAAGGAATAGTTTGATGGGTACGCTCACTGCTACTATTACTAGTTTTATTACTATCTTGTAGTTTAATCTTATCACTATTTCCATCAACTCTTATAGATGCTTGAGATTCTTGATCTAGGTTATCCCCCAAGTCGTCTTTTGCAGTTGTCGGTGATAGCAATTCTACAATTATAAAGGGATTAACTCCTTCTTGCCAAATTACATAGCTAGATCTAATATCAGTGCCTTCGTATAAACGGGGAACTCCCACTACTAAAAACCAATCCGGGCGTTTATACCATTGAGGATGGCGCACATCATAGTAAAGATTTAAATCTGTACCAATAAATACTTCCTCAGAAGGGTAATACTGACAACGAAAGGTGCGACTTAATAATTCTGGTTGTAAATCGTGAAATTCGTCTGCCAAACCAGGTTCCTCCGGATTCTCACTTGGCAGGTCATACATGCTAGGTAGCGTTTCTTTAGGAGAGGCAGGAGCTTCACTTTGGGGAATCAAGTTTTTAGTCATTTTTTTAGGGAGTAGGGAGTAGGGAATCGGGAGTAGGGAGTAGGGAGTAGGGAATCGGGAATCGGGAGTAGGGAGTAGGGAATCGGGAATAGTAGGAAAGATATCAGAGTTGTTTTTATTATAAAAAATTATTGAACATAAATTTATTATAATTTATTTGTTGTAATTTCAATTTATAGTCTTATTTTTTGAATGTTAATCGCTAATATTATAACGTTTATTATCCTGATCAGGTACATTCAATTTTCTTCCCCCTGCTCCCTGCTCCCTGCTCCCTGTTCCCTGTTCCCTGTTCCCTAAAATCCAGAAATTGTATACCTCACCCAATTGATAACTACTATAAAACTTCAATCCAAATTATTTTGTTTTCTAACCCAAGCCCTAAACGCCCGTAATGTTGCTGTTTCGCCATCGACTAAACTTTGGTTAATAAACCTAGGAATAGCATTCAAAGGCATCCAAGGGAAGGTTGGACTCTGATTTACTTGATTATAAATTAAAATCGGTTGTTGTAGCACAAAAACTTCTAATTTTTGTCCATTATAACGCCACAATTCAGGGACACCAAGCGCTGCATAAATAGGACGCTTATCTAAAGAACCACTGGTGATATCGACTTCTAAGACTAAATCAGGCGGTGGGTCATGATCTAAATTAATGGTTTGCTTATGTCTTACCAATGGCTCATTTTGGAGATAGTAACAGGAGTCAGGTTCTGCACCTTTTAACCGTGTTTCTCGCTTAAGAGTCAAGGAGCCAAAGGTTTTGATAGTTAGATTTAATTCATCAGCGATCGCACCAATCAAGCGTTCAATAAAGCGGTTATTATTTTCATGGGGGCCTAAGGGAGTCATAATTTCTAATCTTCCGTCATCGTAAGCCAAGCGAGTGGAGCGGTCTTCTCCTAATTCTGTGAGTAATTGTTCAAAGATATGCCAACTGACATTGTTGCAAATTACCCGCTGTTCAGCCAGTTCATAATTTCCTGTGATCATGGGATGGGATTACCTCTTTAGGATTACTTTTATATATAGCAGTGCTCAATTGGTTGAGGGACTTTTTACTGGGTTTTAGGGAGTAGGGAGTAGGGAGTAGGGAGTAGGGAGTAGGGAGTAGGGAGTAGGGAGTAGGGAGTAGGGAGTAGTAGCAAAGGGGTCAGTTTTTTTTATTATAAATTAATTTTACATTTTGTTTCAACTAAATATGGTAGTTTATATTTTTAAATAGTTACTTTATTTTAAATTTATAGGGTTATTTTTTTTTACGTTAATCAATAAGATAATAGCGTTTATTATTCTAAATAGGTACAGTCAACTTTCTTCCCCCTGCTCCGAAGTCCCTGCTCCGAAGTCCCTGCTCCCTATTCGAGGTTTAGTTTAAGCATTTAGCTGACAGCTGACAGCTGACGGCACCTCAAGCAGCGTGCGCGTAGCGCATAGGCTTGCTTTTTGACAAATGATTTAAAATTGCCATAGAAGCTGAAGGAAATGCGATCGCTATGACTCAGGAACAACCAATTGCCGAAGGAACACTAGTACTAGAACCAGGTACATTGTGGCCGAAACTGAAAGCACAAACTGAACACGCTATTGAATGTAAAGCACTCCACTCCATAGCGACAGAATACGAATTCGTAGAACAGGAGGGTATTCGCTTCCTGGTGCGGATTTTGTCTAATCTGGTACGGAAAGACAAAGCCAAAAAGAAGCAAGAGGAAAAAACAGCTACTTCATCCAAGGATTTCAACCCTTTTCTTCCCTACGAACAAGATTTATTTGTAGCAGACCTTTCCGACACCCACCTGTGTCTGTTGAACAAATACAACGTAGTTGACCATCACCTGCTGATCATAACCCGTGCTTTCGAGGAGCAAGATACTTGGCTGACTTTGCAGGATTTTGCTGCTATGTGGGCATGTCTTGCCGAAATTGATGGCTTGGCATTCTATAATGCTGGAAAGATTGGTGGTGCGAGTCAACGACACAAGCACTTGCAACTAGTTCCTCTGCCCCTAGCCCCTGAAGGAGTTAACATCCCGATCGAAAATGCGATCGCATCAGCTAGCTTTCAGGACTCTGTTGGCACCATCCCAACCCTACCCTTCATCCATGCTATTGTTCAGCTTGACCCTAGTTGGGTAAAATCCCCGTGGGATGCTGCTCAAGCCACCCTCAAGTTGTACCATAGATTACTTAGTGCAGTCGGCTTGCCATGGAATAATGCCAATGGTAACAAGCAATCCGGTGCCTACAATCTCCTCGCCACAAGGCAATGGATGTTGCTTTTACCCCGTTCTCAAGCAGATTTCCAGTCAATTGGTGTCAACTCCCTCGGATTTGCCGGAGCTCTCCTAGTCCGAAACCAAGAGCAAATGAAACGTCTGAAAGACCATGGTCCCATGACAATTTTGAGAAACGTTGCCGTTAATTGGTAATTAAGGAAAGGGAATAGGGAATAGGGAGTAGGGAGTAGGGAGTAGGGAGTAGGGAGTAGGGAGTAGGGAGTAGGGAGTAGGGGGAAGAAACTTGAATGTATCTCATCATGATGAAAAACGCTATAATACCCAATTGTTAAGTATTAATTTAAAATTAGTATTTTTATAGTTATACAGTGCGTTGATCGCAGTTATGAGGTACAGTCATCTTTGATGCTAATTCCCTTAAAACCATCTTTACTATAGCTATTATAAATATATCATGAGCAATCTTGATGATTGCTCATAACATCAAAAACTATTTGGATCTCTTTCCTATTTCTGCCTGCTCCCTGCTCCCTACTCCCTACTCCCTACTCCCTGTTCCCTGTTCCCTATTCCCTGTTCCCTTTGCTATAGTTTCAATTATCCCCTAATTATCGTAGTTAGCATGATCAATAAAATTACTCTTGATTCTATCTGGTTCAGAAATTTACTGATCATCGTAATCGTACTGGGAGTAGTCTTTAGATTTTACAACCTAGACCGTAAAGTTTACTGGTACGACGAGACAATGACCTCCATTAGAATTTCTGGTCACACTCGAACCGAACTAGTAGAAACAATTTTCGATGGTCAGATTATCAGCGTAGAAAAATTGTTGAAACAGTACCAATTTCCTAATACTGAAAGAGATATCAATGACACTATTAATTCCCTAGCCGGTAATCCCGAACATTCTCCCCTTTACTACCTAATGGCTAGGTTATGGTTACAAACCTTTGGCAATTCCGTAGGAACGATCAGACTGCTATCAGTAATAATTAGCTTATTAGCATTGCCCTGTGCTTACTGGCTGTGCTTAGAACTATTTGGTTCAAAATTAATCGGCTGGGTAGCTGTTGCCATAATTGCTATTTCTCCCTTTCATGTTTTGTATGCCCAAGAAGCCCGAGAATATAGTTTATGGACCGTTACCATTTTGCTTTCTAGTGCAGTCCTATTATGGGCAATGAATTATTATAGGAGAAAGCAATTCATCAAAAAAAATTATCGATGGATTATCTATAGCTTTACTGTTGCCTTAGCACTTTATACTCACCCTTTCTCAGCCTTTGTTTTAATTGGACAGGGATTGTATGTATTAATTACCGAAGGTGGTCGGTGGAGTAAGCGGGTAACTAGCTATTTACTAGCCTCCTTAGGAGGAATACTGCTATTCTCACCTTGGCTAATCATTGTTATCACTAATTTATCCAAATTTATCGCTAATACTGACTCAGTTAATCATAGTCGTTCAGGCTTCTTACCCCTATTTTGGACCTTAAACCTCAGTCGGATTTTCTTTGATGTTAACCAAGGCATCCATCCTTTGAGTCCCCTCCACTATCTAAGTTTATTTTTAGCAGGCTACGCCCTCTACTATCTTTGTCGTCAAGCTCCTCAGCATGCTTGGGTATTTATTATTACCTTAATTGGAGTGACAGGAATTGCTCTAATCGGTCCAGATGTGCTATTAGGTGGTCGCCGTTCTAGCATTACTCGCTATGCTATTCCCTGTTATCTAGGCATTCAGTTAGCTATTGCTTATTTCCTGACAACCGAAGCCAAAAACTCAGGAAAATATACCAAGGGAATGATTGATGGAAATTTAGCAAATCCCGAAGATAGGCAAAATCAGCAAGTAAGGGGTGACCATGACATAGTGCCCATGGTAAAAACCCGACAAAATCCTAAAACTTGGAAGTCTATAGCAATTGCTCTGGCATTTAGCGGCATACTCTCCTGTATAGTCAGCTCTCAACTGCCAGTTTGGTGGCACAAGAGCTATGCGAAGAGTCGCAATAATCCCCCGGTAGCAGCTTGGATTAATCAAATCCCACAACCACTCTTGATCAGTAATGAAATTCCCGGTAGGGTTCTATCTCTGTGTCATCTACTTCGTCCGGATGTACAGCTGATGTTATTGGATAAATCCAATAGCTCTACCAACATCCCGGAGATTCCGGAGGGTTTCGAAAATGTTTTACTTTATCGACCGTCAGAGGAATTGCGCCAGGGAATTGAAACCACCTATAAGTATAGCGTTAAACCTACCGATCAATCTTGGCTCTGGAAACTATCAAGATAGGGATCTTCGTCAGATCAAAAAAGTAGTAGTATTATCTGCCTTATCCCGAGTTGCATTCACACCATTGGGACACAGCACCTTCTTCCATCTCCTCCCCCTCTTCCCCTTCTTCCCAATCATGATTGGGAATGGTGAGATCCTCTTGAAAAGCACTTGGTATTCGGCACCTATAACTGATACCCCTACTCCCTGTATTTCCCTGATAAATTAAGATGACGATGCCCCCATATTCCCTCGGAACTCCAGTTGTAAGGTGCAAACCAATCAAGATGAGTAACTCTCCCAATCCTGGTAATCTACCAGAGCCTACTCCGGAAAATACTCCAGAACCTACGGTAAGTACAGGTTTTTGGCAGAGGCTGCTACGTCCGGTCTTCATGCTTATGGTCATGATTCTAGTTTCTGGGATAGGGGGCGGAAGCCTTTTTGCTTGGTATTTCATCCAGAAGCAATTAGCACCAACGGTAGAGAAAAATTTATCTAGCTTTCTTAACCGGAAAGTCAATGTCGGACCAGTGGAGGGCTTTTCCCTAAATGGTGTAAGGTTTGGTTCTTCGGAAATACCAGCTACCCCTACGGATCCCGATCATCTTGTTACCGAGGCAGTGAAGGTAAGCTATAACCCCGTTAAACTGCTGTTTACCAGAACCCTAGAACTAGATGTAACCCTAGTTGAACCTAATATATATGTTGAACAGGACAAAGATTTAAACTGGGTGTCTACAGCATTTACACAAACTGCCCAAGATTCTGCGTTTAAGGTAGACCCAAAGGTGGTGCGGTGGCGGGATGCGGATGTGGTGGTGGTGCCAAGATCTCAAGTGGGCATCAAAGAACCACCGATGAGATTTACTGAGGTTCGGGGGAAAAGTAAATTTCTCGACGGAGGTCAGCTGATTCGCTTTGATGTAAATAGTCAGCCGTTAACTGGGGGAAATTTAAAGGTTAAGGGAGATTACCGCCTCTCTCAAGAAAAAACTGACTTGCACCTTGATGTCGATAACGTGAGTGCGGCAGAGGTTAGTAAAGTACTTCTGATTCCCCTGAAGCTTCAAGGGGGTAAACTGGGTGGCAACCTGAGAATACAACGGAATAATGCTGAACAGCCTTGGCAGTATTGGGGTACGATTAACTTTTCCGACACCACCGCCCGCTTAGAACCCTTGCCCCAACTGTTCACTGAAAGCAAAGGTAAGCTGAGCTTTCGAGGGAGTCAGATTTGGCTCAATAACATAACTTCCCGATTCGGTCAAGTACCTGCCCAAATTGGGGGAATGCTGGATATTGAGTCAGGGTACAAGCTCAGAGCAACAAGCGAACCGGTTCAGATACAGCAGTATGCACAGACCTTTGGCATCAAAGAGCTACCAGTAACTACTTTAGGTAAAGCACAGGCTACGTTTAAGGTCACTGGAGCTATCGACAACCCGATTGTGATTGGAGAGGCGTTTACCACCACTGCCGCCACCCTTGACCAGGTGAACTTCAGCTATATTACTGCTGACTTTACCGTTATTAATACTGAGCTGGCCATTAGAAACTTGCAGGCAAAACCAACAGTGGGTGGCTTAGTCACAGGCAAGGGGGATATCAAATTTATGGATCAGGGGGGGGCAGTATTTGATCTCAAAGCTGTGAATGTGCCAGCGAATGCGATCGCAAAACAGTATGGATTTAATCTACCCATTCCTCTGGGTCGAATTTATGGCAGAACCCAGATCTTTTCTCCCCTTGACAAGCCCGAGAATTTTCGTGCCACTGGTTATGCTAATCTGCCCATCGGTGATGGTGTTCTCAGAGCTACTAATTTTCAAGTGGGGGCTGGGCGCTGGCAGGGGTTAGTAGAAGCTAAGAATATTTCCGTGGCACCAATCCTAAAAACCTTGCCTGCACAATCTCTACCGCCACAATTCTCCGGACCGTTCAATGGTCAATTTAATCTGTCCGGTCGCCTTGATTCTTTCCAACCAGAAACCCTCCGTGCCAGCGGTTACGGCAGCGTGACGGTTGATGGTGGTACCTTGCGTGCTACTAATGTAAAACTGATCAATGGTGGTTTTTCTACCCTAGTCCAAGCCTCTGATCTTCCTCTAGAAGCCTTAGCACCAGTACCCTCTGAATTTAAAGGTCCCATCTCAGGGGAGTTGACTATCTCAGGGAATGTCAAGTCTTTTAGTCCTAGCACGATTACCGCTAGTGGGTCTGGTAGTTTAGATGTCGCAGCAGGGACTATTAAAGCTGATGCGATCGCGATCGCTAAAGGCCAGTTCCAAGCTCAAGTAGTCGCATCCAATCTCAAGTTAGGTCGTCTCGCACCAATACCACCGCAATTCAACGGTCCAGCGTCCGGGGAGTTTACCATCTCAGGGAATGTGGATTCGGTCAGTCCTAGTACCATTACCGCTAGTGGGTCTGGTAGTTTAGATGTAGCAGGAGGAACCATTAAAGCTGATGCTGTCGATATCGCTAAAGGCAACTTCAAAGCTCAAGTAGTTGCATCCAAGGTCAAGTTAGGTCGTCTCGCACCAATACCTCCGCAATTCGACGGTCCAGCTTCCGGGGAGTTTACCATCTCAGGGAATGTGGATTCGGTCAGTCCTAGCACCATTACTGCTAGTGGGTCTGGCAGTTTAGACCTAGCAGGAGGAACCATTAAAGCTGATGCTGTCGATATCGCTAAAGGCAACTTCAAAGCTCAAGTCGTAGCATCCAATCTCCAGTTAGGTCGTCTCGGACCAATACCATCGCAATTCGACGGTCCAGCGTCCGGAGAGTTTACCATCTCAGGGAATCTAGATTCGGTAAGTCCTAGCAGTATTACTGCTAGTGGGTCTGGTACTTTAGATGTGGAAGGGGGTAGAATTCAGGCTTCTCAAATCGATATTGCCAATGGTAACTTCCAGGCCAAGGTACAAACCTCTAAGCTCGACTTGGGTGCTCTTGCTCCGGTCCCGCCCCAATTCAATGGCCCTCTTTCCGGGAATGTCACTGTCTCTGGTAATCTAACTAATTTAACCATTGACGCCATTAAGGGCAAAGGGTCTGGACAACTCAAGGTTGCTGGTGGTCAATTACTAGGAACAGCTGAGTTTAGCAATGGTAAATTTCAGGGAGTTTTCCAGCCTACTAATCTCAAGTTGTGGGAGATTAATCCTGATTTACGAGGACGTCTCAATGGCAGTGTCAATATTTCTGCTCCGTTGCTATTGACACCAGATACAGCTCTGTCAGCAATCCAAGCTAAGGGTAAGCTGAATTTTAGTGAAGGCATTTCTATACTTGAGCGTTCCCTAGCCACATCCTTTGACTGGAATGGTCAAAAGCTAGAGATTAAAGAAGCCACAGCCGAGGGATTCAATGCTAATGGTTTTGTCAATCTAAACCCAGGCAGTCAGGGCTTACAAGCAATTAAGACCTTTGATTTCCAGGTACAAGCACAGGATTTGAATTTGCAACGATTACCGGCTGACCTGCCTGATGCGTTCAATTTAGGAGGCTTAGTCGGTTTTAACGGTCGCATTGCTGGTACTCCTCAAGCTCCGACAATTAACGGTGACTTAAGACTGCGGTACTTTTTTGCTGGTCCCCTGGAGTTTGAATCCTTACTGACAGGTCGAGTGAGTATAGCACCAAAGTCAGGGGTAAATCTCCAGCTAGCAGGTAATCAAGACAAACTGGAGGTGGTGCTAAACCCCAATTACCAACCCGTATCCTTTTTGCTGCAGTATCAGAACAAAACTGCTACTGGGATTCGGTCAGGGGATGAGCTACAAATGACCGTAAAGAATTTCCCCATCAATACCATTAAGAGTCTGGCTTTGAGTAGTGGTATGGTAGACGGGAAAAACCTCGAACCATGGTTAAGCAAACCCTTGGCGGGAGAGATATCTGGGCAGATTGGTCTCAACCTCAAGACCTTTGGGTCATCCGGTAAAATTGCGATCGAAAATCCCATCTTTGACAACCTCAGAGGTAAGCTGTTACAAGGCTTTTTCCAATACCAGCAAGGGACGATGACTCTGACCAATGGCTTGTTTGAAAAAGGTAAAAAAGGTGATAGTCAATACTTATTTGCTGCCAACGTCACCCAAACCCCCAACGGACCAGAATTTAAAGGAGAACTCCAGGCTAAGCTCGGAGAAATCCAGGATGTTCTGACTACCCTACAACTATTTGAGATCACTGACCTAGGTCGAGGCTTGCAAGCGCCCGTCTACGGCACAGCCGCTGATCTTGCCGTTACTGGAGTAGGTAACCCACAAAATAAGCTCAAACAACCTCTGCGGCGGATGTCAGAAATAGTCACCCTCCTAGAGAAGCAACGCCAGCAGCGTCAAGAGAGCTTTCTGTTACCAGAGCTTACCGAGATCAATGGTGGTTTTACTGGCAGTATCAGTATGGAAGGTTCAGTCAAAGATGGCATCCGTGCCAAATTTAATTTCCAAGGGGAAAACTGGCAGTGGGGTTCCTATAAAGCTGAGACAATTATTGCCCAAGGGAATTTTGAAGAAGGGGTACTGAATCTTTTACCTGTGCGGATTCAATCGGGTCAGAGCCTAGCCACCTTGTCCGGTAGTATCGGTGAACAAGGTCCATCGGGTCAGCTCAAGCTAAAGAACGTCCCGGTTTCCCTGATTAGAGAAGTGTTCAAATTTCCAGCTTCTGTTGGTTACGGAGGATTTGTTGATGCCACAGCGGACTTTTATGGAAGTCTAAGCAATCCCCAAGCTAGGGGAGCAATATCTGTAGTGGATGCCAGCCTAAACCGAACACCCCTCGAATCCATCAAAGGCAGCTTTAGTTACAACAATGCGCGGTTGAACGTCTTTGCCCAAAGTTTTCTGACCAAAGAGTCTGAACCCCTAACTGTAAATGCCAAAATCCCCTACAAGTTACCCTTTGCCGAAGTAGAGCCAGAAAATCGGCAAGTTAGTGTACAACTGACGGTTCAAAACGAAGGACTTGCCCGATTGAACATGCTTACCAATCAACAAATCACTTGGGTTGATGGTAAAGGACAAGTAGATTTAGATATTTCCGGTACCTTTGACCAAGACCAAGATTGGCGAGAGCAACTGGAGCAACTTACCGTTATTGGTAACATTAATGTACAAGACGCTACCATTGCTGCCCAAGCCTTACCGGAACCCCTGACAGAAGTTAATGGCAAAATCCGGTTTAACTTCAACCGGATGGAAATTGTAGACACCTTACAAGGGAATTTTGGTGGTGGTAAATTAGTAGCGGTAGGGAATTTGCCATTGCGAGACCTAGCTAGACCATTAGAGAATCCCCTCACCGTTGACCTGAATCAACTAGCCATCAATCTCAAAGGGATTTACAGTGGTGGTGTTCAAGGTCAGACCATCATTACTGGGACTCTGTTTAATCCTAGAATTGGTGGTTACATCGAATTGTTTGATGGTCGAGTACCGATTTCTGAATCTCAAACTGCCCCGATCGGGAGTAGCGGATCGGCTGGTGACGAACTAATCGAGTTCAATAACTTACAGTTAACCTTAGGTAAAAATATCCTAGTTCGACAGCTACCAGTATTAGATTTTCTCGCCAGCGGTACCCTTCTAATTAATGGGGACATGAGCGATATTAGACCAGAAGGAACCATTCAGCTGCTGCGCGGTCAGGTCAATCTCTTTACCACTCAGTTTCGTCTTGATAAAAATTACAACAACAACGCTCGATTTGTAGCCACTCTTGGCAGAGACCCAGAGTTAGATGTGCAGATGGTGGCATCAGTAATTGAGTCTAGGAAACAACCCATTACCAGTGAAACCTTTGCTAATGAAATTAGCGATAGCCCAACTAATTTTGGCACTACAGAAACTATTCGGGTTCAAGCAAAAGTAAAAGGGCGAGCAAGTCAGCTCTTTGACCGAGTGGAACTTAATAGTATGCCAAAACGTAGTGAAGGGGAAATTGTTGCTCTATTAGGGGGTGGCTTTGTGGATACCTTGGGTCGAGGCAATACTACCTTGGGTTTGGCAAACCTGGCTGGCTCAGCACTACTGAGTAATGTCAGCAACCTGATTGGTGATGCCGCAGGATTAGATGAGTTTCGCATTTTCCCTACTACAGTTACAGATGATAATAGACGCACTGATAGCTTAGAGCTAGGTGCTGAAGCAGGAATTAATATTACTAATAATTTATCATTTTCGTTGTTAAAAGTGTTAACTAATGATCAGCCAATTCAGTACAACTTGCGCTATCGAGTTAATGAAGAAGTTTTGCTACGCGGCGCTACAAATTTTTCAGATGATACTAAGATAATTGTCGAGTATGAAAATCGATTTTAATTAGAATTAAGAATTAAGAATTAAGAATTAAGAATTTAGAATTAAGAATTTAGAATTAAGAATTTAGAATTTAGAATTGGGAATCGGGAATCGGGAATCGGGAATCGGGAATCGGGAATCGGGAATCGGGAATCGGGAATCGGGAATCGGGGTAAGAGGCGTTGAGACAGCCCGCCGGAAAATTGCAACAGGCAAGATGCCTGTTCCACCCACCGGGTCAAACAGCTTTAATCAGATGCACCCGTTGATCACAGGTGTTCCTCTGACCAACAGTGGGGGGAACTCTAAGACTGAGACTAATCGGCCAGACAATTCTATGAAATGCGATCGCATCCCCCAAGCCCAAAAAGCTCATCCCTGATCTAGCTCCCAATACAGCACCAATCCCCTCAGACCAAGCCGTCAGCTTAACATAAACTTCTTTGGCCTATGGCCACGCTACGCGAACGGTAGAATTTAATAGTTCGAGATTTTTGGCCGTTGTCTAAACTACCCACACCTCCCTACTACCCACACCCCACACCCCACACCCTACTCCCTACTCCCTACTCCCTAAAAATCCTCTAGCATCCATTCTGAGGACCGCTCACCTAGTTCTATGGGAATACTGACCACTTTGCCTAGTCGTGGACGCTCACGGGTGTTGTTAATGAACTGTTGCACCTGGCTGGCTCCTCCCCAACCTCGGATATAGTTGGCTACTGTATCTAAATGCTCTAGGTACTCAGCTTCAGAAAGGGGGAAGGATTGCTGCTCCAGATACTTCCACATCACCTGAACAAAGATTTTCCCTTGAGTCCTCCGAATCTGGATGTCATAGGAGCGTCCCCACTTATTGAGCAGGAGTTGGTGCAAGTCCTGTCCTGTCATAGCCTGTTGCCCTAACTTAATGTTTACATTTTGTTACAAATACAACGCTTCTTAACTTTATGATAAAGCGTAAAAGAATGTAATAATACTTATAGTTCAAGCCGTGAATCCTTATATTGCAGGGATTTGGGCAACCCTGTCCAGTGGTTAAATTACACTACAGTTATAAAAACAGGGTTCAAAAAATTCTGGTAATTTTCCCAGAATTGTAAAAAAAGTATACCTTTAGGCGTTCAGTTATGGCTCAAGCTTCTGGCTCTCCAGACGTTCCAGATATGGGGCGTCGCCAATTTATGAACCTCTTGGCGTTTGGGACAATTACCGGCACATTTGTTGGAGCTCTCTACCCAATCGTTAAGTATTTTATCCCCCCATCCAGTGGTGGGGCTGGTGGTGGTGTCACAGCTAAAGATGCTTTGGGCAATGACATCAAGGTCAGCGAGTTTTTAGCTAGTCACAATGTAGGCGATCGCACCCTGACTCAAGGTCTCAAAGGGGACCCCACCTATGTGATTGTTACTGAAGATCAAGGTCTTGAGGCTTACGGTCTCAACGCGGTTTGCACTCACTTAGGCTGTGTTGTACCTTGGAATGCTAGCAAGAACCGGTTCATCTGTCCTTGCCATGGATCCCAGTATGACAATACTGGCAAGGTAGTACGTGGACCAGCGCCTTTGTCTCTAGCTTTGGCACACGCCACGGTAACAGAAAACGACACCCTAGTCTTCAGCACCTGGAAAGAAACTGATTTCCGCACTGGTGAAAACCCCTGGTGGAGTTAATTGCTCTAGTCCTTAGTCCTTAGTTTTTAGTTAATTGACTAGTGCTAATCAACCATTAGCAATTAACAAGTTGCAATTTTTAAATTACCAATTTTTGAGTTTTTTGGCTTAGTGATGAGAACACCTGATGTATCGGTGATGGTTAACCGTGGCAAGGGGATGATTGCCAGAGCTATCGTTTTGGTTGTGGCAGCTGTCGCCCTTTTCTTTGCCAGCGACCTGGCAGTTCCCCAGTCAGCTGCTGCCTATCCCTTCTGGGCACAGCAAACTGCACCAGAAACCCCTCGTGAAGCCACTGGCAAGATAGTTTGTGCTAATTGTCACCTAGCAGAGAAACCGACAGAAGTTGAAATTCCCCAATCGGTACTGCCAGATACTGTATTTGAAGCTGTGGTTAAAATCCCCTATGACCTAGAAGCACAAGAGGTCTATGGTGATGGTTCTAAAGGTGGCTTACAGGTCGGTGCCGTGGTGATGTTACCGGAAGGTTTCAAGATTGCTCCTCCTGACCGGATTCCGGAGGAAATGCAAGAAGAAACCGAAAACATGTACTACCAACCTTACAGCGAAGAGCAGGAAAATATAGTACTCGTTGGTCCTCTACCAGGTGAGGAGTATCAAGAAATTGTGTTCCCAGTTCTCTCTCCTGACCCCAGAACTGAGAAAAATATCTATTTTGGTAAATACCAGCTTCATGTTGGTGGTAACCGGGGACGGGGTCAGGTTTACCCCGCTGGTAACCTTAGCAATAATAATGCCTTCAATGCCTCTGCCACTGGTGAAATTACCAAAATTACCTTTGAAGAGTATGTTGGCTACGACGTCACTATCAAGACCCCAGACGGCGAGACTGTAGTTGATACGGTTCCCCCTGGCCCAGAGTTACTGGTTGCTGAAGGAGATAAGGTAGTATCAGGACAAGCTCTGAGTACTGATCCTAATGTTGGTGGATTTGGTCAAAGGGATGTGGAAGTGGTCCTCCAAGACCCAGCTCGGATTAAGTGGTTGATGCTATTCATCGGCGCGATTATGCTATCTCAAGTCTTGCTAGTTATTAAGAAGAAGCAAGTTGAGAAAGTCCAAGCTGCTGAAATGAATTTCTAGTCTTAAGTGGCTGGTTTAGAAGTCACTATTGCAATAGTTATTGGTTAAAGGTTGACAGTTGATCGTCTTGGGGTACATGGTTGTTTCTCTTGACTATATCAATGGTCAACCTTTATTTATCACAACCCTTAATCATCCAATAGTGGTCGGTCATTGTGCAACTCCCATGTCTGTTTGACCAGTTTTTCCTGAGAACCACGCATGGCTCTAATCGCTATAAAGGTTTCGAGAATTGGCTGCAAGCAACGCTGGGCATCTTCATAACCACGCTCTTTGAGTTCTTTGATGCGTTCAGGGCTGAAGTCTAGCAAACTATCAATGAAACCGATAACTGGCCTATTCGATTTATTGATTTGTTGTTCTGGTCTAATTTCAATGATGGCTTGCTCTGGAAAGTCGTGGCGGCTCCAGGTTTCTCCGTTATCTAAGTGAATTACAATGGCGAAAGTACATCCACGATCGGCTAATGCTCCCAAGGGGATATTATCTCCCAAAGCACCGTCTACATAGAACTGACCATTAACTTCTCGTTGAGGAAATGCCAAGGGAATGGCAGCACTAGCAAGGAGTAAATTATAGAGAGTTTCATCATCTTGGCAATCCTGCACCCGAAGCCAGCGGGCGGATGTACCAGCTTGGGCTCGCAAAAGATCGACTAAGGGCATCAGTAAATCGTAGTCTAAGTCTGGTATTTTCAGTGCTGGAAATACTGTTGCCCATAACTCAATACCTTTTCGCAGCTTAGCCGGGTCTACGGCTTCGCGTAATAGAGTTTCTACAGGTTCAGGGTCAAAGATTGCGTTGTGGTCTTCGGGCAATCCTATCTTTACTAAGAAATCAAACCACCACGTTCTCAGATTTGGGATAAAAGCTTTAGCACCATAGCTTAATGTTTTAAGAACTGCACTCTTATTGGGACGGATAACCTGTTTTTGACCTAATTGATCCCAAAGTTTATTCAATCGCTTGACACCTTCCGCAAATGATTCACTGGATGCGAGAACAGCGCCATTAAGGGTGCCGATGCTAGTGCCAGCAATAATTTGTGGCTCTAGTCCAATTTCGGCAAGATATTTACATACACCGGCCTGATATGCTCCTTTAGCACCACCACCAGCTAGTACAAGTCCAAATTTGGGGTTTGTGTGTTCCATAGAGCTCAACTTGTGATAGTAGGACGGGTTGCCATGATTGCCATACAGTCATTAGCGGTTTCATGCACAATGGTTTCGACAAATTGTCTTCGATCTGTGGTTTGGTCGATGTGTTGAATGTGAGCGCGACATAGCTCAATTGCACAATGTGCGGGCTTTGGCGGTATATCTTCAGGAGGGAGGGCGGCCAGTTCCAGAGTTGTACCAATAGTGAATAGCAAAGGAGTCTTTAAAAGACGCTCTCGCGGCACTGACCGAACCTCCAACAACGCTGCTGCGAATTCTAATGTGCGGCCATTGTCTGCCATGTCTAACCTAGTTTTCTCTAGAAGGTCTGCAAGGGAACAGAATGGGTTATGAGGAGTCATTTGGGGGTCCGGGATCTCTTGGCTTCTGGGAGACTTGACAACTCGATTGACGAACCACTCACGATAAAGTTTTTTATCATTAGATTTCAGTTCATAGCTAGCAACTGCACCACTGAAAACTTGCCGTGCTAAAAAGGCTACCTGTACTACCCAAGGTAGCTTTGTGTAAGTACTCTTTGCTTCCCAGAAAGTTATTATGCTCTCAAATTCCTGATGAGCAGCCGTACTTACTTCTAGGTTATTTATCTTTTCATCCAGTTTCTGGAAACGTGAGTCAATCTCTTTAGTCAAACCTTGCAGCAGAGTTCTTAGTTCTTGGTGTTGAATATTTAGCCTTTGTTGCTGACGGCGAATAGCCTCACGGGCTTCCAGCAATTTTTCCTGGGTAACAGCCAGTGCTACTTGACTAATATCTTCGGAAGAAGTGAGTTCTAATGCCCATTGGTACAGTGTATTTTGACCAGCGACTAGGTTTTCACCTAAGAGGGATTGGCGCTGGGAGTCGCTGCCAGTTAGTAAGTCCCACAGGCGGCCCAGACTCCTTTGCTTCTTACCATAGCTGATGAGGTCGCGGTTGACCTGAATACCATTTATTAGGTCAATCAGAGCTTTATCCCTCAGGATGGGGACTTGATACTGAGAGTCTAGTTCTTTAAGATGAGACTCTAGTTCTTGAAGATGTGTTATATTATAATTATCCATTATTTAGAGATAAGAAGTATTCTATACGTTGGAGAATAATATCTACCTTTTTGATTTGTTCTCGAGCATCATCTGCTAACTTATTCTTGAGGTTTTCTACCACTGTTTTTTGCTTTTCCTCAGATCCCTGCTTCCTCAGGGACTCCTTCATCTGGTCTTTGTATCCACCTAAGTACTGTTGAAGATTTTGAAAAAAGGTTTCAGTATCCTTTTCAAATTGCTGAACAATGTACTCTTGACTTCCCTGATAGTTTATATCAATTTTTTCCTTAATTACTTCATTCATTTTAGTAATTAAATCATTCAGGTTGACAATATATTTGTTACCTACTTGTACATTTTTAATCACTGTCCTTGTTCTTTCAAGCCACCCAAAAAAATACCATGGCCTGTAGTTTTCATCTACTTCTTCGTATCCATACTCTGGTAACTCATCTACTGAAGGTTGAATAGAATTTAGGTCTATGTCTGGTTCTGGCGGTGGGGGTGGAATTTCCACATCGAAGCCTTTTGACAGTTGCTCCCTCGCCTCCTCAATTATTGGCTTTGTCTCACTATCTAATAATAATGTCAGCTCTTCACGGGAGTTTTTTAGTTCTTCTTCAGTCGCTTCACGAATACTGTCAAATAACTTTTCTGTTCTTACAGTTGCGTAATTAACTGCCAGTCTACGAAATTCTTCTGCATCTGCTTTACTTGATAATTCAACTGAATAATCAGTATTCCACTTGAACTGTAAAATTGAATAATTTTTAATCCAGTCATCAAAAGAAATAAACTCTTGGATTCTCTTTTCTACAATCTTTTTTGCTACACCCATTTGACTTGCAAATGTTTCCCATTTTTGTAAAGCGTCGGTTGGAGACTGTGAAAAATAATCGTCAATAGTCACTTCTGCTGCTTTTTTTAGGGGAATACGAATTGCCTCTAGCTTCTGATTAAGTTGTTCCTGTTTTTCCTCTATTCGTTCTTTCAGACGATGGCGACAATCCTCAAGACCATTTATTTTAGATTGTAAGGCATCTTTTTGCTTTTTTATTTCTGCTGCCTTTTGGTTAATAGCTTTTATCTGAAGTTCTACATCCTTTGGGATATGCTTTAAGTAGCTGCAAATTTCTTTAAGTGCTGCCTTCATGGATTCAGGCGCTGCTGAGAGCATTAACTCCTCCATTGCCTTCTTAATAAAATCATCAAAACCTGATCTTTCTCGCAGCTTCCTAACTTTACGTTTCAGTTCCTCCAAGGAGGCATGTTCAATATCGTCTTCCCACTCTGCTCCTAGTAAATCTCTGGCAATATCTGGTTGGATTTTGATATCATTTTTAGCTGCATCTTCATTTTTATCTAGTTTTCGAAGAAAGAAATTAGCAGAGAACAGTGCCCAGTGAGCTGATATTTCAAAAACTCTATTTGTATCTTTGTTCTCGCCAGAATCACCTATGCCATATGCCTCTTTGACAAAGTCCTTGACTTCCTCAGGAGTCCTGGAATTTTTACCACGTCTGTCAATCTGGTTTACCAAAACGTATAGGTTATCCTTCTCACTATCTTGTAAATTTCTTATTTCTTCAACTTCACTTTCAACTTTATTGTCAGCAGTTCTGCCCATTGCGCCAAAATTGAGCATAATCAAAACAACTGCACTTTTTGTGAGCTGCTTTGTGACTACAGCCTTTAGTTTCTGCTCTTGTCCAGCTTCAGTACCTCCAGGGGTATCAATAATTACTAGATTACCGATTTTTGCAGTTTTATCAGCATCTTCTTCTTGCCAAAAGGGAGTTTCAATGCGCGGAGACTTAAGATTAAGACAGAGAAGTTTACCAATAGGATCGTCAACTTCATTCAGGCTGCACAAACGGATAATGTCATTCAAAGCAGTCAGGGTTTTCCGGATATTATTAAAGCCAAAGGTTTCCTGTTTAGGGACTAGTGAGGCTAAAGGCTGTTTTTTGATTTTTTCAACTAAGTCATTCAGATGCCTATACTTAGCCATCATACTTTCCATTTCGTCAGTGTCCAACTCTTGAAGATTGCTCTGCAAAGCCTCAATTGTCTTGCTAAACACAGAAACTACTGGTTCACTCAACTTCAAAATTGGCTGTTCTAATTCAGCTTTAAAGACAACTTCTGTAGGGAGTGTGGTCATGGCATCACTGCGGCTAGGCAGAAGTTTCCGCCCAACAATCGCATTGATAGCTGTAGACTTACCTGCCTTCATGGGCGCGATAATCGACATGACTAATTCCAGATTTTCCACCTGCTGTTTGGCAGTATCTACTTTCTGCTTCAATTGGGTGTAATTATTCCCTGAACCCTCCTCTCCTAGTATTTCACTAGCATCCGTCATCAGGTCACTGATTTCCTTCAGTCGTGTAATAACGTCTTGTTGTAAACCCTCAATATCAGGCTTCAAGTCTCCAGAATACATTGCTTCTACCTCTGCTCCTTGCGTCACATTAATAACAGATGAACCAAAAACATCCAAAGCTATGGGAGTCGTTTTTTTCTTGCCGACTGTTACACCAATCTTTAATCTATCGCCACCCATAGTTGTAGGTCGTCCGATAGATTTCCATCCACTCAATCACCCTTTGCTGTTGAGTAGCATCGGGGTAGAGTCGGTAGCGGTAGTTGAGTGTTAGTAGTATTTACAGTTGAAAAGCTGTATGCAGATATTATACACTATTTATTGGTAAGCTAAACACTTTTAATTGTTAAGTTAAGTTACATTGAGTAACTTAACTTAACTTGGGGGAGTCCATGTATAGCATTTTTATTTGAGATGTAAACATAGGATGAAACGCTTTAGGGAACATAAAAATCTGGATATGGTAGCCTTAGTAAGGAATACAGCGTTTGTTTTGATTATAAAAAATTATAATCTAGTTTTACAACTCATTTGTAAAGCCTATATCCCCCGCTAAGCTTCCTTAAGCCCAGGGGTTTTATAGCTCCCCCAAAGCCCAAACCCCCTCATATCAAGTTTGGTTGAATACCCATAATTAGAGGGAAAGTGGTAAGTGTGGGAAGTGTGGGGAGATGGGGAGATGGGGAGATAGGGATATTTTTATTAAGGGTAATTATCCCGACATGATATAGGATAAAAAAGGAGAATATTTCAACTATGAGATGCCCCTTGATTAGTTGACTCTATGCTGTTGATTTATTCTCTGAAAGCCTCAAGAGTAGCGTTATTTTTTGCAGGCAGTTTTACCTGAAAACGGGAGAGGCTCTGATCGTTACAAAAAAAATAGAAAAGGATGAACCAGCAATGAGTAATCATGACTTGTATGATCAGGATTTCGTTCTGTGGACTGAGACAACTTGCCAGCAACTCAAAACAAAAAACTTTGATGAGTTGGATATAGACAATTTAATTGAGGAGATAGCATCCTTGGGACGATCCGATAGACGAGAGCTTCAGAGCCGACTTAAGGTTTTGATGGAACATTTGCTAAAAAGGCAGTACGTAGATTCAGAGCCTGATTATCGAGGCTGGGAAAATACTATCGATGAACAAAGAGAACAGATTAATCTTCTGTTGTCTGAATCTCCTAGCCTCAAGCCTTATCTTGAATCGGTCTTTTCCGATTGCTACAGATATCCACTGAAAAAGGTGAGCAGGAATTATCCATCTGTTAGTTTCCCCCAGAATTGTCCTTTCACTTCTGATATTTTAGATCAAGATTGACCTGAAGCGTGGTGGTAAAAGTGGAACTGGCATCTTGCCAGTGGTGGTAAAAGTGGAACTGGCATCTTGCCAGTGGTGGTAAAAGTGGAACTGGCATCTTGCCAGTGGTGGTAAAAGTGGAACTGGCATCTTGCCAGTGGTTGTAAAAGTGGAACATAAGCTATTTTTTAGATAGCACCACGATCTAGACAAAATGCCAGACTATACTGTAAGCTCAGAAAATATTTTTAGGGATTTAGGATTTAGTAATGCTCAAGAAAAGTTAGCTAAGGTTAAACTAGCTTCACTCATTTCCGATATTCTTGATGAGAGACAGTTATCTGATTCAGAGGTTGCTCTAATTTTTAAAATTGATATTCCTAAAGTCACAGATTTAAAAAATGGTCGCTTGCAGGGTTTCCCCTTGGAAAAACTATTATATTTTCTGGTAGCATTAGGTCAAAATATAGACATTATGGTCAGTCCAAAACCGGAAACTGTATCTAGTGGGAGCATACAATACCAAAGGGAACAGGGAGCAGGGAGCAGGGAGTAGGGAGTAGGGAGCAGTAGGGGGTGCATTTCATATTTTTAAAAAGCAAAAAAAAAAATAGCCGTAGAAATAATATCCACGGCTATTTCAGTGCTGTAAACACTATGTCATGTCTCTCACTTTCCGAATCAATCCGGATGTGATCCTATTTCATTGGGCAAAGGTCACGCTACGCCAAAAGACCGGAGCCTTTGCCGGGGGGAAACCCCCCCAGAAGTTTAACCTATTAACGCCAAGTCGAATACTTGGTTGCAAAACTAATTACTTGCCCTGGAATTCCGGTTGGCTGCAAAGGGCTCCAGTCGGAAACCGACCCATACCCGAGTGCAGAAAGGGAGTAAATAGTCTTGGTGACTCCTTCAGGAGATCCTTTAATGTACTTAATACGTTGTTTCTTTTGGTTAGATTCATCAGAATTATTGTTTTGATTCGGCATAAAGTTTTGAGACATGGCTAAAAACCTGAATTATGTTTATAATGATTATTGTAATGATTATATATTTATTTGTCAAGGGTTTTTATAATTTTTTTTTGGGGAGGTAATTTGAGAATGAATGTCAGGATTTATCCGTCAGCATTCAGCCGTCAGCTGTCAGCCGTCAGCTGTCAGCTGTCAGCTGTCAGGTTATTTTATTCAAAAGCTTTTCCCGTCGTATGATTAGATATATTTTGCTGTTCGCGTAGCGTGCGCGTAGCGCTTAAGCTGACAGCTACTAACTGTTAGCGTAGCGTGCGCGTAGCGCATAAGCTGATATAGCAATCCATGTAAGAATTGATAAAATTTTGATGCCATATTTCTTACTCCCTACTCCCTACTCCCTACTCCCTATTCCCTATTCCCTGTTCCCTGTTCCCTTTGCTATAGCTGACAACTTACCCATCAATTAGCACTTATCACCTGTAAAGCCGTAAACTTAAAATCACCGAAAGTCTGGGAAACAATCTGCTGATTACCCCGAAATTCTTGTTTTTCATAACTACCATTGTTTAACACCAGCACAGTTACTAACTGCTCTTGGGGGTCAATAATCCAATATTCAGGAATAGCCCTTTCTTGGTATTGTTTTACCTTCTCTACATAATCACGTCGGTAGTTTTCATCCCTTTGGTTTTTGTAGGGGCTAACTACCTCAGCCACAAACTGTGGGGGAAGCATATCAAGGGTGATAGTTAAGCGTTTTTCCGTTTGGATCAGATGTTCTTCTCTAATTACTACCAAATCTGGATAGCGGTTTTGAGGATTTCCTGGAACTTGTAATTCACAATTGTGCGTCTTAATTAAGCGGGGGTTAATTAGCTTGACTAATTGGAGCATTAGCCACATTACCCTCCAATTATTTGGTTCACTCTCAGGCGGCAATTCTACTAACTCCCCATCAAACAGCTCATAACGGTTATCTGTGCCATCATCGTATTCCAGGTATTCCTCAAAAGTGAGTTTGGAGGTGGTTTTAACCATGGTAATTTTAGGGAACAGGGAACAGGGAACAGGGAACAGTAGGAAATAGGCGTTGCTGAATTAATAAATTAATGCGCGATCATTTGGTTTTCTTAAAGCCCCCTAAATACCCCATGATTGGGGGTCTAGGGCGTGTCTTATTACCTCGGAGATCCCCCTAAATCCCCCTTAAAAAAGGGGGACTTTGAGTATGGCTCCCCCCTTTTTCAAGGGGGGCTGGGGGGGATCATAATCTTGTGGAAAACGTTTAAAACACGCCCTAGGGGGGCAAAACCATACGCATAATGAGCAACACCGCTTTTTTGATTCTAATCCCAATTAAGTGACATTCCTAAATACTCTTCCAACCTCTGATTATGAGCTCGAAAGAAGTCACTTAAGGTTTGTCTCAAGTCTTGACTAATGGGAGTGTAAGACCTACCATTGCATTTGGGATATTGAAAAAACGTCTGATCAGATAATCCCAAAAATTCAATGATGGTACTCATAACAGTCTTGGGATTGCTATAGAAGTCTTCACTCTTCACTATTAAAAATTGTTCTCTCGTAAAAATCTCCATCCATCGTTTTAACTTATAGACGTAAAGACTTCCTAATAAATTATTTGGGTGTCGATACCCAATCTGTAATAGCTCCGATTCTGTCAAACTTTCCAGTCGTTGCTTCTCTAGAGCTAGGGCATCTTCTAGACTGCGATTTTCTCGACCATGATAAAAATTGTGATAGTAACAAGAGATAGCGCGATCAACGGGATTTCTCAATAAAACAATGAGCTTAACCTTGGGAAAAAACTGAAACATCCGTTGGGCAGATTCAGTGCAGTCAAAATAATTAGGGCTTGCTTCCCCAGCTAAGAAATTAGGATAGTCGGTAATAGATGGAAAATGGGCGAGATACCAATCAATCCCTTGATTAAAATATTTACTGAAAAAATTTAACTCTTTTTTATGAGGGGAGATAATTTGTGGATAACGACTCAGATACATATATAATGAAGATGTCCCACATCTAGCCGCTCCAATAATAACGAAGTCTGGACCATGCTCTTTTTTAGGTTTCCAGTGAACCTCGGCAAGTTTGGGATTAGATGCAACTGCTTTTTTGTAAGAGCTAGTTTGGTAACAGCTAATCGCCTCCTGAAGTTGCCCTTGCTCGGTTAGCACATCCCCTAAATTCCCCCAAGCCAGAGGAAAATCTGGTTGCCGTTGGATGCACTGTCGATAAAAGGTGATAAGTTGCTCTAACTGCTCTGATTCAATCCAGGTGTACTGTAGGTCTACATAAGCTCGCTTAAAACAGGGGTCAAGCTCAATCGCTTTTTGATAAGACTCTATGGCTTCTTTGAATCGACTTTGCCCTCTGAGCAGTTGACCCAACTGATGATAATCTTTAGCGCTAGAATTGGGATTACTATCGACCACTTGTCGATAGTAGTTCATGGCTTGGTGATTTCGGGGATTATTCTCGACCGCCTGTTGATAAAATGCGATCGCATCTTCCATCTTTCCCTGGGATTGGAGTATCTCCCCGAGACGATAGTAAACTTGGAGTAAATTGGGCTTTAACTCAATCGCTTGTCGATAACAGGTTATGCCTTGGTCTGGTTTTCCCAGAGACCAGAGCCTGTTGCCCAACTTAACATGCTCCTCGGCTTTAGCCCAATTTGGCTCTAGGGTTAGAGCCTGATACCAACACTCCGTAGCCTCGTCCTGTTGACCAGTCTTAGCGAAAACCCGAGCCAAGTTACGGTAAGCTCCAGCAAATTTCGGGTCAATTGCGATCGCTTTTTCGTAACATGCGATCGCTTCGGGCCACTGTTGCTGTTGAGCATACAGACTCCCCCGATTAGCATGGTCTTTAGCCAACTTTACTTGAATTTTCACCACCTTGAGCTGGCCCTGGGTTTGGTCAACAGAGTCGTGGTCATGACCCGAAGATTGCTTGATATCCCTTGACATCGTTACCGTTAAGACGCTATTTTTTTAACAATCACTATGCGAGCCTGATGCAGAATCTCAAACTGACCCTTAACTGAATCTAGAAACCTATTAATCCCAATTTTAGGCGCTTCTTGTGGTTTAGCCGGATTGCTCCATCCATAGTTATTAACGATCATCAGCCCTCCCACCTTGAGTAGCTTCCAACAAAGTAAAGCATTTTGCTCAGCAATGGTAGCTTTGTGACGCCTGTCGCGAATGTTAGCTAAATCGTAGCAATTGCCATCAAGGGAATTAAGCAACTGCTCAGGTTTTCCCTCTAACCTAGTCACCTTTTCCGCTGCTCCAGTTTTAGCTATATTTCCAGCAAACTCTTCCTGAAAGTGTGGCGAAACACAAGTTAATCGAGCTGAAGAGTTAGTCAGGATTTTATCAAGTAACCAGCAAGCGGAATTGCCTTGAAAACTCCCAATTTCCAGACACTGAGCATCCGCGACACCAGCTAGGGGCTGCAAGTGTTTTTCCCAGACCGGAATTTTAAAGGTAAACCTATCCTGGGTGAATCGATAATCCTTCTGAGCACACTGATCCCAACCCCGCAATTGAGCAGCTTGTTGATAACAAGTGTAGGCTTCGGTCAACTCACCTTTTTTTACCAAAGCATCCCCGAGTTTAACATAAGTCCAGGGATAGTCACCCACTGTCGCAATGACCGCACGGCATGAGACAATCGCTTCATCCCACTTCTGCTGTTGAATCAACAGTTGGATCAGTTCCCGATAAGCTCCAGGAAAATTTGGATCAACCTCAATCGAGCGGCGAAATGCTGCAATCGCTGTGTCCACCATTCCTTGTTTGAGCCAAATCCCAGCAATTTTATAGTGGGCCTTAGCTTGATTTGGGTCAAGGTCGATTAACTGACGATAACATGCGATCGCATTCTCCCACTTCCCCTGGGCTATCAAACAGTCTCCTAACTCGTAGTAAGCTGCCCATAGGGTGGAGTCACGCTCAATCGCATTTTGGAAACAAGCAATGGCTCGATCCGGTTTACCCTGAGCCAGGAACGCTTTCCCTAGTTTATAATGTCCCTGAGCATTGGCTGATTTGGGTTTCAGGCTCAGAGTCTGATACCAACACTCAATTTCCTCGTCTTTTTTCCCCAGCTGAGAATAGATTTCTGCCAAACTCCAGTAAGCCTCAGCAAAATCTGGCTGGAGGCGTATAGCATGATAGTAGGATGCGATCGCTGCCTGCCACTGTTGTTGACTGCTGTATATATTTCCTATTTTAGCATAGACTTGCACTAAATTCGGTTTGTCATCGAACACTCTAGAGTGCCAGAAAATTGCATCATCAAACCGACCCATCCCTTGCAAGATATTGCCTAAAACTCGGCAAGTCGAGGCAAAATCAGGTCGATTTGGAGATGGACTTTCCAACGCTTGCTCACAAGCGGCAATTGCTTCAGTTAAGTAAGTGTACATGAGAGGGAACAGGGAACGGGGAACAGGGAAAAGGGAACAGGGAGCAGGGAGCAGGGAGCAGCGCTACTTGATTAACTTTTGCCTGTTGCCTTTCCTTCATAAAACATGTTCACAACTCAAATCAAGCATTCAGCGGTCAGTGGTCAGCGGTCAGCCCTTGGCCTTTGGCACCTCAAGTATCGCGGCACAGGCTTCTAGCAGTATCGTGGCACGCTGTGACCTAACCAATAGCCTATCAGCTGATTGCTGATTGCTGATTGCTGATTACTGACCTACTAAAGTATCTCAAAACCATCATCAGTTTTATTAATTTCAACATCCAAACCTGAACTCAATTGAGCAATGGTTTCCCCATCCACTTTTAGCTGACCAGTGATCGAGTCGTAAGTTACGATAGTCTGGTCATCAACCCCTGGAATCACGATCCGATCTTCTCCAGACTTAAACTCAGTAATAATATCCGGCTGATCGTCAAAGAACTCGAAGGTAAATGTATCCTCTCCAGGACCCCCGATCGCCACATCAGTGCCTGGTCCTATGATCAGGTTATCATCTCCTTCTCCACCCAGCACCACATCATCGCCTTCACCGCCAGTGATTTGGTCATCCCCTGCTTGCCCCAAGAGCACATCATTCCCGTCACCACCGCTAATCTCATCGTTTTGATTACCAGTCTGAATAATATCTAGACCATCGCTCCCCCTAATATTACTTCGTTCATCGTCTGGTCCTAAGATAACGAAGCCGTCTTCATCATTTGGGATAACTTCAAGATCTGGGTCAGCAAACATAGAAGACATCTACTATAACTCCTTCTTTATCCTAGTTGATATTACCACCTATCAACTATAATTTATTACAGATTTTTTCGCCACAAACAAGATTAGTTTTTTTGTATTCTCAAATAGTTAGTATTTCTACCGAAGATAGTGTGTATAAAAACGCGCTTATTGACCACTAGGTCTGATCGGACTGGTTATTTATCAAAAAACATTCTCTGAAAAACTAAAAGTCCCGCCCAATCGCCCAATAATTATTATTTATAGCAATTATTGCCTAAGATTGTTACACAGCAAGTTCGGTAGAGCCCAAATAGTTTTACTGAATCCATGGCATCCTTTGCCTCCTTATTGGTTATGCACCCTTGAGCATAGCTGATTTAGGCCAGTAATTTTCATTACTGAGTAAAGGGAATCTAGGTTAACTAATATATCTTCTGTTAGTGAGCTAGTATACATAAGTTTGCGAATCGGTTGACAGTCAAAATTCTCTCCTTTTACATAATAATGTTTTAGTCCCATTTGTTGGCTAATAATCCAGTAATCTGTTCTCACATAATTCGGTGAAACTAGTTCTATAATTTGAGTGCCAGGGCGACAAAATACCGTATTGGTCAGACCAGCGCCATGGGGAGCAACAATTGCTTTAACAGAAGCAAATAAAGCAACTTGTTCCTTCACAGATAGGCTTTCTAGGGCAATGGTAATAAAACCAAATTGGGATAGCAGCTCCTTGACCTCAGTTTCATTGATAACTTGTCGATGTCTGGCTTGCGCTCTAGAAATGTAGATCCGCTCTGGGTATCTTAATTCCAGAGTTTGCGGTAGAAACCTCTGTCTGAGAAAGTTAATAGTACCCTGCGGTACCCAATCAAAATGTCCGGGAAAGGAGGGTAAGACTAACTCCTGGGCTTGAATATGGGGGTAGCGATCGCTGGAGATAATTTTGTTAGCAGGAATGCCTAAGTAATTGAGGGTTTCTTGTTGAAAGGGTTGCTGTGGCGTATTGATCAAAAACCAATCAATCTTAAGGAAATCTATCCCACTGCGGCGCAGGATTTCAATTCTAGGCAGGACATCAAACATCCAGTGGTAGTAGCCATGTCCAGACAGTCCCGATAGAACCGCTACTGTGCCATCAATGTACTCTAAAGGCGGCATCTGATCCAGACTAAATATTCTATGGTTTCTGGGGTCGTAATGCTCACATCCAGGTAAATACCATGGGTAATTTCGAGAGAGGTCAGATAGCAAATAATCATCTGGAGTAATGATGGCGATGCTATGACAAATCTTCCAGTAACTGCTTTGGGGGGCAATCCAAGCCCGTCCTTTTGGGATAGTCGCCACAAAGACAGTAGGGGAATCCACAGAAAGTGTTTGCGGTGGCTGACACTGATAGACCCTCTTGCCGAGATGAATCGACTGAAACTGGTTACACAGTCGTCTCATACATCGATTACAGGTAACACCGCCACATTGAGGCTGGGACTGAGACTGGGACTGAGACTGGGACTGAGACTTGCTGCCTTCAACAGATATAGGAGCCAGGGCAGAAACTGGCGGCGCTACCATGGACATGGTGTTGATATCGTTTGGGAAACCATTGCCCTGGGAACAATGGTTCACAGAACCTTCAATTTCCCTCGATCCCGTATATTGCCAATCCTTGTCGATGGTTGACCAAGGTACCTCTATGTAGTAGCAGCCATGGCACTCTGTGTTTATATACCACTCTCTAGTCGCTTCATAAATGCCCTTGGTCGGGTGAGGGGGTTGGGAGGTAAGAGGCTTAGCACTATAGTTATCTTTCGGCTTAGCACTATAGTTATTTCTCGGCACGTTATCTATAGGCAAGACTCCGAGACTACCAAGGTTACCGCTCACCTTGCCCTCTTCTAAGTGCTGATGCCAGAGGGATTGGTAGTATTCAAGGGCTTGCTGGAACCGCTTTTGTTTGCTCAAGACTTGCCCTAACCGTAGATAAATCTGAGGATGAGCTGGTTGCAAGGCTAAACCCATGTGATAAGTCATCACTGCTGCATCCAGTCGCTGCTGCTCGGCTAAACAATCCCCTAAGCGTATATACAACTCAACCTGGTCTGGCTGAATCTGTAACGCTTTCTGGTAATACTTTTCCGCCTGCTTTGCTGCACCATACTCAAACAAGGTATCCCCTAAATACAAATAAGTCTGCCACAGATATAGGCAGACTTGGAAAGTATCTTCTTTGTTCCGTAGTGCCTCAAGAAATCCAGAACAATAAATTTGCGATCGCTCAAGTATGTCCTGGCCTGGTAAACCTTTAGCACGTTGGCAATAAGCCTCCACAAAAGCTGGTTGCAATGCGATCGCTTTTCGTAAATAGTCAAAGGCTAGGGCTAGTTTCCCCTGAGCCATCAAGGCGTTGGCGCATTCACTGTAGGTCAATATCTGTTCTGGATCCAGCCTCAGCAGCCTTTCAAAATACTGCACTGCTATCGGATAATTCCCCTTCTGTTGCCATAACCGACCCAGATTTAAGTAAGCTGATTTTAGCTCTGGGTTTAACTCAATCGCACTACTGTATGCCACCAGAGCTTGACCTGCCTTACCTTGTGCTTGCAGCACCTTACCCAGGTTATTATACAGAGTCCCACACTTAGGATTATGGTCGATACCTTGTTGGTCGATACCTTGTTGATAGACTGCCTTTGCTGCCTCGAATTGTTTTAGCTCAAAGAGAACACAGCCCAAGTTATTATAAGCGCTGAGGTAATCTGGCTGGTTGGTAATGGCTTGGCGATAACTGTTGCTGGCTTCCTCTAACTGACCCCGTTGACCATACAACACTCCTAGGTGATAGTGGGCTTTGGCATCCTTGGGGTTAAGTGCGATCGCTTGCTGATAGCTTTCTTTGGCAGCATCCCACTCCCACAGCTTGTGCCTCGTGATTCCTAGATTGTAATGGTACTCACCCTGATCCGGCTGTAGCCAAACCGCTTGTTGATAATGCCATGCTGCTGTTGTGAGCTCCTGGAGTTGACTATATAACTCACCTAGGCAAGCATGAGTTTGAGCTTGCTCCGGTTGGAGTTGCAGCGCTTTACTATAGGCATAAATTGCCTCCCTCCGCTTTTCCTGAGCAGCTAGGGCAAAGCCTAGTAAAACATTGAATTCCTCAGAATCAGGCTGCCGTCTCAAGGCTTGCCTACAAGAAGCAACGGCTTGACCCCATTGCTTGTTGGCTAAATAAGCCTTGACTTGTTGGTAACTTGGTTCAACCTTGATCATTAGGCAGCTATCGGGTTAGAACTAGCTTGGGCAGTTGACTGCTCCCACCGCTAAATCGAACGCGCCCCGCGTCGGCTAAGCCGGACGATTATAGCGGGGGATTCTTAAGAGCATAAAACTCTTACTGGTTGAGCCAAACAACCTCTAAACCCTCCGATACAATCATTGGGGTTACTTGTGTGCTTGCGAATTATATTTAGCGCTCCGTTGCAATCAGCGTTAATCAACCAACCTTTGCTAGTTCGGTATAATCCACGTTTGATTCTCTTACCACTGAACTTGTAGGATTTTGGGTTGTCAGCATTCCACACAGGCAATTCATCTTTATCCAAGCTAGATGCTTTACTGGTGTAAGATTCTTCCTGTTCGATCATTTCGATGCCATATCGTTGACAGAGGCTTTCCAGCTTGTCCTTGAATGTATATATCGGAATCTGGGTGAACTTTTGATTGTTTCGTTTCCCTAGATTGACCTTTTGTTTTAGGTCGGGGTTGTAACCAATAACAATCTTGCTGATCTTATTATTTCTGCACCAATCTACAACATACCGAGCTGCTTTGTTAGTGAAATCTCTGACTTTGTGATTCCGCTTTCTTAGTAACTTAGCCTGTCGATTCGTCAAGGCTTTAATGCCTTGTAAGTCTTTGATAGACTGAAGTTTGGAGTTGCGTTTATTGTACTGATTGTCAGACTTTATTCGCTTACCATCAATAATGAACGACTTTTGAGTAGTACTGACACATGTGGCAAAATTCTCAAGTCCTAAGTCGATACCTAAGATTTCGCCAGTCTGTTCGACCTGTTCTTCAGATTCATCCTCGTAACAATAACAAACATCAAAGTATCTTGCCCCATACTTAGGGATAATACGGATTTCTTTGACTGTTTTAGTTCTAAGTCTTTCAGGAACAGCAAACTGAACTGCCCCATGCTCTCGTTTGAATTTACAAGACATTGGAACAGTGAACAGCCAGTCTTTTCCTGGTAATTTTTCCCAGTCACGCTTCCTGATCGGGATAACTAAGAGAAAATGTCCATCTTTTGGGAGGTACTGTGGAAGTCTAATCTTTTCCTGATACCCTCCACTAGACTTAAGCTTTAACAACCCGAAGAAAGACTTGAAAGACCTATCAACAATCTTCAATGTTTGTTGCGCAATATCCGTCGGCAACAGTTTATAATTATCATTTTCTTTGGAATGATAATAATTCCTTTCGTATCGCAAATGTTTACGTTCTTGAAAGAAATACTGACGGACATTGTAGAGTCCCACGTTGAACATGTTCTTGCTCAAGTGACACATCTGCTTGAGAGCTAATATCTGCTGTTCGTCTAAACGCAGGTTATTAACTTGAGTTAGCATCCAGTCCTCCGCTAACAACATAGTTATTCTAGAGGAAATATTTAAAAAGTGCAAGTAATCTAGTCTCCAATTTCCAAGGGGCTGTGTGGGTCACCTGCGTCCGCACTTTATACGCCCCGTCTCCCGCTAACCCTACTGGTATAACGGGAGTCCCCTTGGAGTTTTTGATGGATAGTTGAACTGTCCCCCGCGTTCAGCCAGCATCGCGGTTTTCAGCCGTTAGAGTTGTGATTATTAACGTCTAGTTAAAACGAGTTCAGATAACCGTAACAAATAACACTAAATTGCTAACTGGTTATTAGGAATTTTTTAGTTGTCATTCCCTATTACTCATTACCTACACTACGAGATTACCTAGACCAGTATATAGCAGGAAACAAAAAAAGTTAATTTTCACAGTTTTAGAATTTTTTGTTGTTATTTTACATAATACTATTTCGCTATATTTTTTTTATAAACAAACTTCTTTTGCAAACTTTTTACATTGTGATCATTAAATCTTCATATCTGTTTCATAAAAATGGCTAATAACTATAGGGATCAGTGTAGGAATTCTGAGAATTTTTGTCCCGAAGTTCCCTGTTCCCTGTTCCCTGTTCCCTGTTCCCTGTTCCCTGTTCCCTTTGCTATATAAAGCTATAGCAGTGCTCAATGGGGTGATGGGAGGGTATGAAATGATACCACAAGTCAGTGTAATTATTCCCGCCTATAATTGCGATCGCTATATTACTGAAGCAGTGGAAAGTGTGCTGAATCAAGAAGCCTGTTCCTATGAGGTAGTGGTAATTGATGATGGTTCAACAGACCAGACTCGATCAGTGTTGCAACCCTATAGCGGACGCATTCGTTACATTTATCAAGAAAACCAAGGAGTCTCCCTTGCCCGCAACCATGGCATTAAATTAGCCTTGGGTGAATTTGTCGCATTCCTCGATGCCGATGACTTTTTCCTGCCAGGTAAGTTAGCTGCCCAGTTAGCAGTTTTTGAAGCACAACCCCATCTGGGAATTGTCCATAGTGGTTGGTATCGTGTCGATTCCCAGGGTAAGCTACTGATGACAGTGCGTCCATGGGAGAAAGTACCAGAATTAAACTTAGAAAGTTGGCTACTGTGGAAGCCAGTTCTGCCTAGTGCGATGATGTTCAGTCGCCATTGGCTAGAGTCCGTTGGCGGGTTTGACCCCAGGTTTCCACCCGCTGAAGATACAGAAATAGTGTTACGGTTAGCCCTCAAGGGTTGTCCTGCCGCTTGGTTGCGTCAGGTAACCGTAGGCTATCGGCAGCATCACCAAAGTGCTATGCACAAAGGATTGCCTCAAGCTCGCTCCCTGTCGGCAGCCATTGACAACTTCTTCCAACAGACTGATTTACCACAAGCAGTCCGTCTATTAGAAAATCAGGTGCGCTATGGAACCCTAGTATGGATTGCTTGGTATTTATATAATACAGGACATCCCAGGGAAATGATCAAGTATTTACAACAGGCTTGGGGCTATAGTCCTTATTTACCGATGGAGACAGTAGTACATTGGGCAGAGAATTTTGCCGAGTTTTCCAGGAATTGGGGCGGGGAGTTTGATGCTGATGGGTTGGGGAAGTCACCGGAGTGGCAGGAGTTGATGCAATGGGTGATGGCTCAGGCTAGAGAGACGATGTTGGTAGGTGGGTCTAGCTTGTACTAACTGAAACTACTGCATCAGTTGGTAATGGGTCATGGGTCATGGCTCGGGAGTAATTCTACTTAACTATTACTACTTAACTATTACTACTTAACTATTACCCATGAGCAACTGATGCTCCTGGACATTATATCAATTGCTTATATTGTGCTAGTTAAATGTGTATCAGCTTTGTAGCAATTGCGAAAAATCTTGCTACATAGTAATGACCCACTAAATCTCATCTTCCCATCTCTCCATTTCACAATTTTGCCATTTTGCCATCATCTGTAGGTGGAATCACTGAAATGCTTATGGTGATTACTTTCAAGGGTCAAACGTCAACAAAAGTTATACATAACATACAGAAGTTATACATTAACGCAAACCTGTTGGCAAACCGATAATTGCTACGCTGATTTCCCCGAAAAAAACCTAAACTCTTATTTATGGTTTATAAATATATTTATCAGCTTCACGGTGAGCGGATTTTGAAAAATCCAATTAACCAAAAAAAAATCTTAGTGATTAACCTGACTTCAAGCTTAGTCTTGAAGTTTTCATTTTTAAGTATTAAATTTTACCTATTTGGATTATTCCCATCAGCTTGATTTATCAAAGATATAATTCAGACAACAACACCTAATAAAAATGATAACTTTATTTATTGTTAAAAATAAATTTTTGGCCGCCCACCCAACCAGTATTCCTTGGATTAATGACTCCTACAACTGTCAAGCAACGGGAAGAGCTTGGGAACAGGGAGACTGTTGGGACTATGAACATTATCGCAACTGGTGATGGCGGGATTAATTTTTAAAAGACTATAGGTAAGCATATGCGCTACGCGCACGCTGCTTGAGGTGCCGTCAGCCGTGAGCTAAAAGCTCACGCTACTTGAGGTGCCGTCAGCTGAATGCTTACGTTCCCAGATCCGCTACTCCCTACTCCCTACTCCCTACTCCCTACTCCCTACTCCCTACTCCCTACTCCCTACTCCCTACTCCCTACTCCCTACTCCCTACTCCCTACTCCCTACTCCCTACTCCCTACTCCCTTAAAAAGGCTATATCTTGATCATGATAGTTTCCCCATTTCTCTATTATTTCCTGGGCAAGATGACTAGGGAATGAATGGTAACCGGGTTCCAATTTATTCGATAAAATTAAGTCAATCGCTATGTTATGGGCATAGAACACTGGATCGAGAGTCTGAACTGGAGTAGGTTCTGCTAAGGAAAAATTGATCGGAGCTTTTTTGAAAAGCACTTCTGCCTCTGAGAAGTTATCACCAAATTCATCTTCTGCGCCAATGTTGGCAAGATACTTACCACTAAAATCTTCCTTGTCTAAGTCATACTCCTTAGAAAGTACTCCATTAACTCCCGTACAGGTTACAACACAAAAAGCCTCCTTGAGTGCTGCCCTAATGCCATCCAGGTCGTCAGCTTGTAACCCTTTGATTCCTCTAGCTTTCAGCTGTTCCAAAATCTTAGGATTTTTCTCGACAACCACCAGCTCCTTGGTTAAGCCTAATAATTCATTAACGAGTCCTTTTCCAACTTTTCCACAACCAAAAATTATTAATTTTTTATCCACTAATGACTCGTTGGTTAACTGGTGGAAGGCTTTGACAAATGCCTTACTAGTGCCATAGAACGTTTCGATATTTTTTAAGGAACTGTCATCCACAGAAATTAAGGGATAGGGAATATCTAAGGATTGATAGATATCGTTATCGAGTTTAGTTAGCTCTACCACTCCCTGGCTAGGGGTGATTAGTGTGGGTAACTCTCCATAAAGATCTAAACAAATATCATAGTTATCCTCAAAATTACCTTCAAGATTAACCTCAACATTAGCACTGAGTAAAATTTCCACCGCTTCTGGGTTAGGCTTGATAAAATTAGGGCAAGACACGGTAAGCTCAGCACCAGCCAACAGCAAAGGTTCAACTTTAAAGACAGTTTCTATGGTCAAGTGGATATGATGTAATAGTCTTAATCCTTGATAAGGCTGATGGGAACGCATCTGTTGTCTCAGCTCAGCCATAAATGGCATAGCTTCAGAGCGGGGATGTTTTTGCCGTGCTTGTTCAAAGACCTTAAAATTAATCATTTATGATACACCCAATTAACGGTAGCGAAGTTGTTGACCCTTGATGACTAAACCCATTCTCATCGCGTTTCCAATTGGAGTGAATCGTTTTTGTTTCGTCATGGTTTGGGGATGATGACGCACGGTAGATAAACTCACGCTAAGCAGAGTCACAACAATTAGTGTAGCGCTTAAATTACGAGTAAAGGTTAAGTCAAACATTATCTGCGGATTTCCAACGGTCTCTACTTTCACAGTAGAAATCTCTTATGATTAGTTCCCCCAGTAATATGCAACTACCTTAATTGACTCTCTCGATAATGGTGAATCCCACCAATTCAATGGGTTGAGCAGTGTGGTTTAGCTAGACAATCTGCCCACTGGCACCATGGCAGAAAAATTCAATATCCTTGTTTATATTCGCACATTCAGGACTTTTGCACTTTTGCGTAAGTCCTACAGCAGATCTTTTGCTATTGGTATGGCGGTGCTCATATTAATGAAGTACATTCAATTTTCACAACCCCTGTCTTGATACAAAGCCCGAGTGGTTTGGGTTCTGACTCCCCATCTCCCCATCTCCCCATCTCCCCATCTCCCCACACCTCCCACACCTCCCACACCTCCCACACTTCCCTCTCTTTCCCTACTCCCTACCCAGCAATGTTGCCAATCAACCGTATCTCCTATTTGGAGCCATCTTATCTAGGGATTTCACTTTAGCAGCTCTTGGCTTATCCAATTGACCGTGAGACTTACAGGACAAAGCACTGTGGGGTAGAACTCGTAAGATTTCGGTTAGGGTGGTTACCCCTTTGGTTACCTTTTCAATCGCTGCCTTCCGGAAGGAATAAAAACTGATTTTATCCAGGTAACGGTGCAACTGAGTCATAGTTCCCTCATAAATCAACTGGCGTACGGTATCATCTACATCCAGTAACTCCACAATAGCTTCCCGTCCTAAATAGCCGGAATTGTAGCACTTGGCGCAACCCTTTCCTTTGCGCCAACCTTTGAGATTAGCTTCCTCTGGCCTCAAACTCAGCTTCCGCAAATCCTCAGAAGTCGGGGTATAAGGTTCTTGACAGTGGGGACATACTTTGCGCACCAAACGCTGTGCCACTATTCCCAATAGGGCATCACTGATTAAACCCGGTTCCGGACCAATATCTTTAATACGAGGAATAGCACTAACTGCATCATTGGTGTGGAGAGTGGTCAATACTAAGTGACCGGTCAAAGCAGCTCGAATCCCTGTTTCAGCGGTTTCAGCATCCCGAATTTCCCCCACCATAATGATGTCCGGGTCTTGGCGTAAAATTGCCCTCATCCCTGCCGCAAAGGTCATCCCCGCTGCCTCATTCACTTGGGTCTGGGTAATCCGAGGTAAGACATACTCCACTGGGTCTTCCACCGTTACTACATTCACATGTTCTGTGGCTAACCCTTGCAGGGAATTATATAGCGTACTAGTTTTACCAGAACCAGTCGGACCGGTGATAATAACCATTCCTTGGGGTTGCTGCAACCAACCTTTATAGATTTTAAGCTCTTCGTCAGAAAAGCCTAACTCTTCCAAGCCAGAAAAGGGGTTTTCTCTTGGTAATAAGCGAATCACTGCTTTCTCTCCCCCCACACAAGGGAGGGTACTCACCCGCAGATCTAACCCAAGTTCTGCCTCCTCCCCAGTAGCATAGTTTTCCCCAATCCGACCATCTTGAGGACGGCGGCTTTCAGCAATGTCCATATCAGACATGACTTTGAGAGCAACCACCACTGCTCGTCCCAAGTCTGACGGTAAGGTAGTTATATCCCTAAGAATCCCGTCAATGCGATAGCGGACTCTTAAGCCATCAGTCATCGGTTCCAGGTGAATATCACTGGCGCGGTTACGCAGAGCTCCAGAGATAATGGTTTTAATCCGCTCAATCTGGTCAGCCGCTTGGGAAAGATACAATTCTGTGGTTTCGGTAATGTCTTCTTGTTCCACCTCACCAGTAAGGGGATTGACAAAGGCGACCGAACTGATAGATTTGGCATTATTGTTTTCCCTGTGGTACCATCGCTTGTAACTTTTGGGTGCAATGGGAATAATTTTGATTTGGCTGAAAGTGCGATCGCTTAATGTTTTGATCTGCTCTGGGGATAACTGGACTGGGGTACCCAGGTAATAACAGTTGCGCCACAGTAGCAGCGGAATCACCGGGGGTAAATCTTGGCGATTGGGGAATGGCTTAAAGAACCGGGAACTGACTTCCCGATCCAGTAGGTTAACGTTTAGTTCTCCTTGTGGGTTAACCAACAGTTTAAGGGCTGTTTCACAGTTAATTTCACCTTTTATCAACTTCCTCCAAGCCGATGAAGTTCTAACGCCCGTTTGCATGATTTACCCCCCACTATATTAAACTAAATTAAACAGTTTTTGTAGATTAATTTCCAGTTTTAATTATCCCAAATACCTGGGTGCTTATTGACTATAGCAGTTTTTGATTAATTGGTATTACGCTTGGTTGATATTGGAGTGATAGATCAAGGTAATACTATAAATCTTTATCTAATCTTTATATATAACGTTACCTTTTTCCTTTCACAAAACCTAGGCTTAGCTAAATAGACTTACCTAGTTTTTTACAATGATTATATAGCCTTTCTAAACATTGACAAACAAGTAACAACAGTCTGGCGATACCCAGGCTCCACCAAACTAATGCTTATTGAGGGCGTTAGCACCGAACTTGTAGAGCTGACCTTCCTGAGTAACTATGACGATGAATTGGGTTTGCTGAACCATCTTCACAGAGGAATAGGTCGCCATTGGCAGCGACGGTAAACACACAGTGTTGTCCAAGGTTGTTGGATAGCGCGCTAAATAGTCTAGGAGTAAATCATGAAAGTAAGTCCAACAAAACGTTAATTTTACGTTAAGAAGTGGTTAATGAATTACTAGTATCTCAATTTTTTGTGAAAGTATACTGTCAGCTCTTAAACTAATCATGAATTTGTTCACAATTAAACTAATATTAACCTCTTTATCTAAAGAGAGATTAATAGAGTTTTAAAAGACTAGCGCTTGATTCAAGACGCTCTACCAGGTTGAAACAAGGAGAATTTTATAATGGCTGATATCTTCCATAAATCAGGGGTTTTGGCAGCCGCTAGTGTGGCTTTGGGTCTAGCTGTAATGCCAACCCAACCCGTCTCTGCTGCAACTATCAAGTATGATTTTACCGTAGATGTAGAGACAGGGAATTTAGCTGGCAACTCTTATCAGGGGTATTTTACCTATGATGACACCTTCCAATTTGACAGCGGATTTGAAAGATTCAACTCTCGAAACGATGACCTATCGGTAGTCTTCGACTTTAATGGTGTCACCTACACTGAAGAAGATGATTTCTTGTTTCCTGTAGGTCCCTACGTTGATTTTCAGGATGGAGAGCTTTTGGGATTGAATTTTGCTCCCAATTTCTTCGTTTTCGATTTTCCCTTTGAAATCCGTGACCAAGACGATGACCGCATAGGAGGCGACTTCTTTACCTATGGTGATTTATTCATCGGTTCTGGAGACGGTAGTGTCACCTACACTAAAGCGGGTAAAGTGCCCGAGCCTGCTACTATTTTAGGGTTAAGTGTCCTCGGTGCTAGCTTGCTGCTGGGTAAAAAGAAGGGATCCTCTCAAAAGGCTTAGAAGAGTTTTGAGAGTTGAAAGTTGAACGTTGAGTGTTGAACGTTGACGGTTGAGTGTTAAAGGTTGAGTATTGACAGTTGACCGTTAATACTCAACCCTTAATAGCTAGAATAATGGCATTGCTGAATCAAAGAATGAATATGAGTGGGGTGGGCATCCTGCCTGCCCGAAAATATATTGAAACTGGCAAGATGCCAGTTCCACGCCTGATGCCCATTCCACAGGTGCGACCCAAGGGCGATTTACTCACCCATTGGAAAGCGCACCTACTCTTAAAATCATTCCATTATTAAGAGGTTGTCTGAGAAGTCTCATTTACTACATCCAAGCCCCCGTGGGTCCCCCAATTTTGGGGGACTTTTACCATCAAATTGATTCTTGTTCCCCCCAAATTTGGGGGGCTAGGGGGGCAAAATTCAGTATCAAAAAACTTTTCAGATATCCTCTAAGCAACGCCAGAATAATGGCAAATTTCTAGTCATCTTCCTCATCAAAATTTCCTCCATCTCCCCATCTCCCCATCTCCCTATCTCCCCATCTCCCCATCTCCCCATCTCCCTATCTCCCCATCTCCCCATTTCCTAAAACTTCCCCAATCCCCGTTCCCTAACTTAGTTAAAAATACGGTTTTACTATAGTTAACTATTAATTAGCTTAGTAACACAAACTAAGAATCGTATCAATAATCATGACCTACCATAACAACAGACGGGATTCACTGATAGACAATCGTGACCTAGTTGGTAATTTACCCCCAGAAATCCCTAGTCATATTGTTGATTTTGCCATTAACATTACTCCTGAACTCACCAAAGGGCAGTTTGCCGAAGATAAAATCTGCTGTTTAAAAGCATTGATTAAGCAAACTAGCGAAATGATCAGCAACCTCAATCCGGCAAAGGCAGTCGTAACCACAACGGTAAATGGTCACTTACCTCATGTTCAAACCGTCTAAAAAATGCCTTCTTCTCGGATAGTGATAACTCACTAACCCCTCGGTTGTACAACGCATCACTAAACAATTCAACAAAATTAAAGACACCATAATCCGGTCCTCGTGGGTTTTCCCCCATAGAGGAATTTTCCTTATAATTAGGAAGACGCTGATCCCAATTAAACAAACCAATTTGGTCAAAAGTTTCCGTAAATCTAGCATTGGTGCGCAAGAATTGCTTTGTCTTTGGATGGGGGTCTAAGAACGGAAAATTAACATTTGCTTCCCCTTTTACCTTAGCATTAAACATCTTGATATGCTTTTCAATCCGGTCACGGTCTGTAGTAGGATTATCAAAATCTAAATTCAGATCTCCTAATAAGATAAAATTGGGATAATACGCTCGATCATGTTCGATAAACCGTCCTAATATCCATGCCATCAGTGCATCAAATTCCTGACGGCGATCTGAGATATAGTTACCAAAATACAGATGAGCATTAACCGCCATAAACTCATAGGGGTTAGTACCAGGATGACCAACAATTCTAAAGCTGACACAGAACGGTTGGCGAGCAAAGGTTAGAAACACTGGCATCTTAACATTCGGCTTCTGAGGGCGTTTTCCTAACTGATTTGAGTTCCACTGATCCAGTTCTTTTAGATAGTCCACATAGGGTAAGATAGCCTGATTGATCTGATCATAGTTACGAGCCAAGGTTTCTAACACCTTAGTACGGTCAAAAGAAATATCTGAGACCACTTCACCCCGCTGAACCATCGACCAATTATATATAAATCCCAGTCTTTCCCCTAATCCTGGTTCATTAGGAAACACCCCAGTTCGATCAGACACAATCGTACCAAACTCTGACCCCATCCGCCCCTTCAACTCCTGGAAACCATTCAGGTTATCCATAATTTCTTGGATAGCCAGCAAATCAAAGTGCTTACACACATGAGCCAAAAAATCCCAGGTTTCAGGACTGCGGTTAGTTACCCTCCCCAGTTTTCTGATATTAAATGACCCCAACACCACCGAGCCATATTCCCGTTTAGGCAATCCATACTTAGTGGGATCGTCAGCCAAAGTTTCTCGGATTTTTCCCCATTCTTCTGGAGTAAATTCAGACATAATCAGAACTTATATAGTATTTTTATTTGAACTGAGATTGGTACTGCTGAGAATAGCACGACTGAGGATAGCCTCGCTGAGATTAGCATCACTAAGATTAGCATCACTAAGATTAGCATCATTCAGGTCAGTACGGAACAAGTTAGCTCCCAATAAATTAGCACCATATAAATTAGCCCCGTTGAGTTTAGCAAGGCTAAGGTTAGCACCACTCAAATTGACACTGCTGAGGTTAACATTACTCAAATTAGCACCGCTGAGATCAGCGCCTGCACAATCGGATGTTGTATTAAGACCAGCAATTCTCCCTATCTCCAAAAAGTCCTTAGTTTTCCCATCTATACAGCGATCGATTAACGGTTGCGCTTCTGGCCGAATTTCTTGATCAGACATCGGTTGACTTGACCAAAATTAGTATATAATAATTATCAAAATTTTACTCTATACAGCTTTGAGGGCAATCAGCTCATCCCTGATACAGTCAGTCGCCAATTCACCCTCCTTTCATTGTCTTGATGCAGTCGCTCAGGATGTTACAATTAAAAAGCTGCTGGGAATAGTAGGTAAAAACAAAGATTATAAAATGCTTACCCATTGGAAAAAATCCCTAGCCAAGAGTGCTGGATTCTTGGCTGTTTTGACTGTTGTACAGGGTTTCTGCGTGAGTCAATCAGCTTCTGCGCAATGCGTGCCGAGTAATTTTACCTCCGACTGGTTACAACGACAGGAGTACCTTGGTGGTCACACCATTGATCGCCATGTTGGTAAAAGTGATCAACAACTAGTAGACCGATTAATTAATGCTCCCAGAATCAGCGCAGCTAGCACCTATCCCGATTTGGAAACTGCTGCCACTAATATTAAAGCTGCTTTGAGAGCCAACCGGAATAGATTAAATAGTTGGGTTCTTGATGCTGGTATAGGTGAGAAGCGAGCTGTTAACTATAGGGCTAGGGACGTAGTTGGTCGTGTGGCTAGCCGTCCTGCTTCTCTGAGCAATATTTCTAATAGTAGGAAGTTGCGTGTGGTTATGGAAAAAACAGCAAAGGGAGATTGCTTACTTCTTACGTCATATCCCGCTAGATAACTGCTCAGGGGATTGTAGATTTTATAGTGTAGATATTATAGTTTAGACTGACCCTTGCTTAAACTATAATATCTTGTATTTATTGAATCTTCAGTCTCTAATTATCTAATATTTAGTCATTACTCAACATTAGCAATTAAATATACACTAAAAATCTACCCATGAGCCAAAAACCTAACTACGAAAATCTCTACAGTTTTCTTGCTGGGGAGTTTGCTGAAGCTGATTTTGAAGGTAAAAGTGATGAAGAGGTAGTTCTTGGCTGCAACAATCCAGAACTTGCCAAGTGGCATCGTACCATAATTACCGAAGGAAGGGTTGCTTTGGCTTCTCGCTCCTTTCCCTGGAAAGATGTGGGTGACTATGCCAATCGCTATTTTGAAACTGAAGAAAGTGCTAGAAAATGGCTAACAGAAATGCTCGACCTGTTGGAAAGTTGCCTTGATAAAGTATCCGGAGGAGAGTAAAGTCTAGCGGCTTTTAATGTGGTGAGGTACAGAGTTTCTGGTTTTAGGGAATAGGGAACAGCGAACAGGGAAATCAGAAGAGGGAACAGGACAAAAATTATGTGTACCTCATTAGGATAAAAACCGCTAGACTTTAGCTGTTCGCGTAGCGTGCGCGTAGCGCTTAAGCTGGTAGCACCTCAAGTAGCGTGGCACAGGCTTCTAGCCTGTGAGGTAGTGCGCTGCTTGGCTCGCTTCCGCCAAATTCCCATGACCACTATGAAAAAAAGGGTATTATTTCCCCGATTAAACTATACTCGAAACTTGAGAATTTCTCCTTACCCACGTTGTCTTAATTCCCGGTTATAACTGGGGTGATGAATCCCCAAACACAATCCATACATGTATAGCGCTACGCGCAAGGCAAAAGCCATGCATGCTAAAGGCAAAAGGCAAAGGTGCGCTTGACCTTGGCGAATTAAATTCGCCACGGGTCGCACCTAAAAGTTTACTAAAAGTGCTTTTCAGCTTTTCTCAATGTCAAACACCTTAATGCCTAGTGCTATATCTAGCCATTGTCAAGGTGTTTTTTTCCATAACAGTGGGGTATAGTTCTGGGGCATCCTCTAAAGTAAACAGGACGAGTGAATCATGTAAAAAAAACGGTCTTATCGGGAAAAATTTAAAGAAGAGATAGGTGGGTTGATTGATGCGATTGATCTATCGGATTTGCAGAAGCGGTTTATCAAAGCTCGCTGGCTCGACCAAGTTTTGTGGTTAGACAAGCGAGCAAATCAGTAGTGAAACCCAACCCTGGTAATGGTTTTAGATAAAATCAAGGGTTTTAGGAGTTTTGTCAGTCAATCAGCCCTAAAACTACCGTATAATAATATAATAGATAAAGCCTAGCCCTGATTACCACTGTCAGCCAATCTATTATGCTTAAAAGTTCTTTGGCAAAATCATCTCTGAGGACTGAGCAACCTCCAGACTGTGAGATATCCCAGTTATCCCCTACTTCCTTGACTCTGATCGCTGATTTCTTTAAAGTCTTATCTGAAGTAAGTCGCTTGCAAATTATCTGTTGTCTGAAGTCAGGCTCCAAAAATGTTAGTCAAATTATCGAAGAAACAGGCTTAGGTCAAGCCAATGTATCCAAGCATTTAAAAATCCTGGCTAAAGCAGGGATTGTCACTCGCAATCAACAAGGAATCAATGTCTTTTACCAAATAGCTAATCCCTTTATCTTTGAGCTATGTGAGCTAGTGTGTGATTCCCTGTCACTGCAAATAAAGCAACAACATCAACAGCTAGAGCAACTCAAAGCGATGCAGCAATCTTTTTAGTGATCTTGGTAATTGGTAATTGGTAATTGTGATTAGTCCCGAACTATTGCCCATCATTCAACTCCAATTCCCCTCCCGTTACGGCGCTTTGCATAACTATCAAGTACACTGAATTTTTTCCCTATTCCCTATTCCCTCTTACCTGCTCCCTGCTCCGAACGCGCCCCGCGTGGCCCACGGCCTCAGTCCCTGCTCCCTAAAAACCCAGAACTTTGTACCTAATTGAATTGCAAACCGCTGTATACCCGTTCGCGCAGCGTCGGGCTTTGCCCGAAATGGTTAGCGGGAGATGGGGCAAACAGCTATCGGTTGACGTAGTGTCTCCAAAGGAGAATCGCTACGTCAACGCACACATACTTGATAATTAATCCTTGATAATTAATCGTTCTTTTATAGCTTTCCAAGGATTCCCTAAAAGCCAAGACAACAGGCCAGTCAGAAATGCGATCGCAAACCATATCCATGACCGATATATGATAATAACCACAGACAGGACAGCAATCAGCAACAAGGCTACTTGCACTACCAGGGAAATCAACTTCTGGCGACTACCATCACCCTTTTTAATCCCTGATGATTGGGTAATCTGTTGCCACCAATAAAATAGTTGTAAGGATTTATTCAAGACTTGATAGATCAAACTACTACCGAAGCCTGGAGTGCGATCGCTTAATACAGTGATCAGCATATCTCGCACAATCAGGGCAGCTCGGGTAGCGAGATTTGTTAGGATAGTAGTGGGAATATCATTTGAGAATGTCTCTGAACCCACCTGGTAATGGTTGAGAAAGAACGTTTCTTTACCCTGGGGTAAGGAGTCAATGCTTTTCCTAGCTAATTCCTGAGCTGCTAGTAGACTAATCGTTTCACTAAAACTACCCTCAACTAGACTATACTGGGGTTTGGTGGTTAGACTTGTGGTTAGATTTGTGGTTTGACTATCGTTAGGAGCAGCAGGTTGAACTCGCTGGTTACTCCACTCTAGTTGTTCAGAAATTTCATCTTCAATCACATTCTGTAGGTCAGTGCTGAGAATATCACGATGTCCTTCCAACACTAAATCATCCAGTATTGTTTTGATATCAGCCTCAGAAAGATCTGGATTAGGAGTCGCCAGCTTACGTAGATGACCTTTAATTTTATCCTGGTGATCAGCGGTAGCGTTAGGGAAAGACTCTTGAATTAAAAAATCTAAGTACTGTTCTTTAAACTGATCAAATTCTTCTCCCGCTTCAGGAATGTTATATTCTTGAGCTTGTCGTTTCAAAAACTTAGGAAACTTAGCAATCCCCTCAGGAGTAAGTAAAGCTTCAACTATCCGGTTTAATCCGTCTAAGCGCCCCCACATAATATCATTAGAACGCCACGACTTCTTAAAGAAACCGCCAAAAGCATTTAAGGTATTTCCCGCCAGTTTACTATCTAACTTTTGCCCTTTACCAAAACCCAGCTGAGCATCATCTGGACTAATCCGAATCGTCTCGATCAGATTTTTTTCCTCAATTTCAGATAGATACTCAAAGGGATACAGAACTTTATCGAGTTCTCGAAATCGTTTAAAACGAGTCAAGAGTTCTTCAGACTGATTTACCCCACTTAGTTCAATGAATTTCTCTGATGCTTCCTCTATCTTACACAAAACGGAGGAGTATTGTTCTCCATTATTTTCCGTATCGTTATTTTTTAATTTTTCAGCATGCCAGATTTTTTGAAGTTGATTTGGTTCTTGCTCTACTTGATTAACTTTTTGCTTAAATTGTTCAAAAATGCTGGAAATTCGCCGCTGGGGCAACCAGTCAATGGTGGTTTTTCCAACTGTCTGGGTTTCAGAGTTAGCGGCTAATTGTTCTGCTGCTTCTTCTGGTAATTTTTGCAAGAAATAGGCTGGGACTTTTTCTAAATAAGATTGCTGATGGTTTTGTGGTACAAATTCTGCTAGCCCCTCAGCATCGAGCAAGAAACGGTATAACCGAATTAGACGGTTATAAATCTGAGTAGGATGCAGTTGATTATCTTTAGACTCGGAACTTTGATTAGTTTGAAAGGATGATATCAGGTCATAGAAGTATTGACTAATATGGGGATGAGTTAACAGCTTAGTTAATGCTATTTTAATGACTTCTAGGAGTTTAATATGACGACCTAGCCTTAAAGCTAGGTATTGGAGGGTTTTATACTCAGATAATGATTGCTCCTGATTCATCAACTGACAAACTTTTTTAACGATATAGAAGTGCTTCCTTAAGGCATATTCGATATCGATATTGCTAATCTGTTGACTAGGGTCTTGGAGAATAATGTCGTGATTTTCCAGTTTTTCCGGTTCAGTAATGTCTTGGGTCAGTAGCTTAGCTATTTTCTCCAAAAGGACTTGCTTGTTTAAGGTTTCTTGGTAAGATTTGGTGCTACTGACTTGAGACATTCTCAAGACTAGAGGTAATGTGCGATCGCGTAAGCTAATCAGACGACTACGCCAATAAATTCCCGTCTCCACTGGGAGGGTTTTCTGTTGGGAGTTGTCAGCCTTGGCAAATAAGGGGGATTCCGCATCTTCTAGCAGAGACTGGTAGCGCTGGATTTTATGGTTACGGTCTTTGATTAACCCCAAATCATTACTAATACTTTCATAGGTCGGCATTCCTAACAACGACTCCTGGATTACCTCCCAGACATCAGGCTTTGCCATCTGATTAAACTTTTGGCTGCCAGCAAAATTATCTGGACTGGGATCGATATAAAATAACTTGCGCTCAACTGGATAATAGTCGGCACGATAATACATTTCTTTGATGGTGTAACTGAAAGGCCGATTATCTAGCACCCCTCCATCCACAAAGTGCAATTGATACCCACCCGTTGGAGGGGTTTCCGGTAACTTGCGATTCTTCAGGATTCCCCATTCTACTAACTTGGCATCGACCTGATTGCTAGGATTATCTAACTCAACGGTAACCACAGGGAAAGCAACTGGAAAACACGATGTAATACGACACAGTTTTGCCAGAGCTTGATAGGTATCTTGAACCGTTGAATTGTTTGGGTTAAAATTGGGATTAAAGGGCTCTTTGCGACCTTGACGGTGCTTGAGATGAAAGATAGTGCGGTGGTCTTTAAGATCAATCACCCGTCCGGTATCATCAAAAACGGTATCAACCCGTCCTACAACATCAGTTCCTGTCACAAATAAATCTAATTCATTAAACGAAGATACCCACTCGTCGGAGGGTGCTTTCTTTTTATTACTCTGCCCTTGCTCAAAGGCTTTAGCTAGTGCATCTTGATAGTAGCCCTTGCCATCTAAAATAGATTCCCCATCATTTTTACCTTGACTAATGCTAGGTTTATGCATGAGCTTGCGGATGTTGCCATTTTCCCGCCAAATTTGGGCAAAGTTTTCAAAATCTATAACTTCATCCTGACTACTATTGGTCAAAGCGTAGCTAAGCAGAACCCCATTAATTCCTCCTGCTGACGTGCCTGAGAGAATATCAACAATAATATCAGAATCAGTAAGAGCTTTAACTAGTTTATAGATACCTCTACCGCGAACTGCATTATAAAATTCGCGGCAAACACCGTTCATATAAATGGCTAGAGAGACTCCACCATAAACCACTAGTCCTAAGCGCAGTTCTCTGCTAAATTCTGGCTTGCGAAAGTTTTGGCTAGACATAATATGGCTCTCCAATTATGGACGTTACCGTTAATTACTGGCTAAATATAGCAATCCGTGTAGGAATTGTGATAATTTTTGATGCCATATTCCCTACTCCCGTTCCCCTCCTGGGAGGGGTTAGGGGTGGGTTCCTGTTCCCTGCTCCCTGTTCCCTGTTCCCTTTGCTATAGTAGTAAGGTGCTGCTGACACAACCTGCGGAAATCATCCCCGCGATGTTCAAAGCTTTGGTATTGGTCAAAGCTAGCACAGGCAGGAGAAAGCAGGACAACACTAGAATTATACTGTTGAGCTAGTTCTGCTGCTCTTGGTACCGCTTTCGCCATAGTTTCCACAATTTCGTAACTGGAATAGCTAGCTTCCTTAAGGCGTGCCGCAAAAGCAGGTGCAGCTTCACCAATGAGTAAGACAACCGCTGCTTTGAGTTTAATGGTCTCAATCCAACTGGTATCATCACCAGCTTTGGCTTCACCACCAGCAATTAGAATAGTGGGTGCAGCTACTGAGGCTAAACCGACTTGAGCCGCATCATAGTTGGTGGCTTTACTATCATTGATGAAGTCTATCCCCTGCCAGGTAATCACCTTTTCTAGGCGATGGGGAACACCAGGAAACTTGGCAATGGCGGATGCGATCGCATTTTTATCAATTCCTGCCAATCGTGCTGTTGCCACTGCCATTAATAAATTTTGTCGATTGTGATCTCCAACCATCTGTAAGGATTTCACTGGCAAGATCGGTTCTGAGTCTGCTATCACCCAGTCATCTTGGATGTAGGCCCAAGGTTTAAAATTCCTGTCCCCCTGACCAGCTGTGATACTAATCCAATAGGCATCGGGCCAATAGTTTACTCCCAAATTACCCAGGTAAGGGTCATCCCCATTGATAACTTGTAACTGGGAGCGACGCAGTAAAGATGCCTTGATGTCATAATAGTTTTCCAGGGTTTTGTGACGGCTGAGGTGGTCAGGAGTCAAGGTTGTCAAGACACCAATACGAGGGGCAAGGTCTTTGGAAGATTCGATTTGGTAACTGCTGATTTCCCCAATTACCCAATCGATTGGGGATGTTTCCTGGGGTTTACCCGTGATTTCTGGTGCTAGGAGGAGTTCGCAAGCGGCATAACCAATGTTACCGCAGGCGGGGGCATGGAAACCAGCTTCTTGAAAAATAGCAGCAATCAGGGAGGTGGTAGTAGTTTTGCCGTTAGTACCAGTAACACCTACCCATGGACAGGATTGGAGATAACGCCAAGCTAGTTCAATTTCCCCTATGGTTTCAATGCCTTGGGTCCTGGCCGCAACTAACACTGGTATATCCCAGGGAACACCAGGACTAACTACAATCAGCTGGGGTAAGTCTGAAGAGTCTAGGGTTAGGGAATAACCCAGTTTAAGATTAATTCCGTCTCTGGCAAGCTGTTGTTGTTGGTGTTGCCAGTCTTCTGGGGTATAACGTACAGCGATGCGTTCAGGGCTAGCAGCATCGCTGAGAGTGACATCCCAACCTTCTTTTCTTAGAAGTCTTGCGGCTGCAAGACCTGAGCGTCCTAATCCAATAACATCAGCCTTAGGCATACTTTGATTGGTAGTGCATCTGATGGTTTGCCGTTTATAACTATAGCAGTTATAGCGGTTTTGAATTGGATAAGTTACTTACTTTTTGGGAGTAGGGAGTAGGGAGTAGGGAGTAGGGGGAATAAATTTGACTTTACTTTATAAGTATTATCAACGCTATAATTCTTTATTACTTGACATTAATAGGACTTAAATATTATCCAAAAATATCGAATATTTTAAAAATAGTTCCTTGCCCAATCTCGCACTGCTCGCCGAATTGCCCGCCTCCCATTAGCCCGATGGCGCTCAATTAAACTAGGAAGCTCTTGAATCGGTAACTCAGGAAAAACCCTACTCTTGGCTTGTTCTACATACTCACCCTCTTGCAGTAAGTAAATTGTTAGTTTGCCAGCATCATAGCACCAGATTTCTGGGACTCCCAAGCGAGAATAGATTGGCAAACGAGGCAGTGATTTACTAGTTACATCAATTTCTAGAGCGAGATCTGGGGGGGGATCTTGGTTGAGATCTAAGTCCAACCTGCCTCGAATCGCGGCTTCATTTTGGATATAAAAACAATTATCTGCTTCTACCCCAGCTAAGCTACTCTCTCGCCGCCAGGTTGTTGACCCTAAACTTTCGTAGTCGAAATCTAGTTCATCTGCCAGCTCCTTAACTAGGTCACCAATCACCTCTTTATAATATTCATGTTCAGCTAAAGGAGTCATAATCTCAAGGGTACCATAATCATAGGCTAAACGAGCAGATCGATGGTCACCTAAATCTAGCAGCAGATTTTCAAACTGTTTCCAGGAAATGTTATGTAAAACCACCCGATCTGCTCTCGGTTTCGTCACTACCATTAGTTTTATCTCCGAAGCTAATAATAGGTCATTTTTTTAGTATAGAATTACTCTCTATAGCAGTTATCAATTGGGTAAGTTACAAAGTGCTGATAACTGCTAAGCATCCTCTATATCAAGCTGAGAAAAAAATTTTTTGACAGGGATTGTGGACAATTCAATGTTCCAAAAGAACCGCTTCGCGAACGCAATCGCAACCACCAGCTGATTGAGAAGAACTTTGGGATTGCATTTAAAGACTTTAATTATATCAAAAATAAACAAATATCAACAGATGCTGGGTTTAGCACCCCAAAAACTCCAGCAGCTTTAAGCCTGAGGGGAATATGGGGATTTGACCTTGCCATCTGAGCCGAGGAATCTTAACATAAGTTAATGTAATGCAATATTTCTAAACATATTAACTATGGCTACTTCAGAAGAACAACGCAAACAGAAAATCATGGAGCACCTGGAGAAAACTACCCAACTGCCTCAGCAGCAGCCTTCCTTATATTCAGAGGCTAGGAAGCAGAAAATTATGGAGCACATCAAAATGACCCTAGGTTAAGGCAAAGCCCTAGATATTCCGTAGGGTGGGTTAGGCGCGGGAAAGATTTGAGAGATTATCAATCAGTCTTGGGAAGCGCCGTAACCCACCTTCTTCAAATTGCGCACCTGACCACTGAGCTATCATGGCGAAGCGAGAATTCTAAACCATGGAAATTCATGACACAGCCCAACAGTCGGTTTATGAACGAGGCCATTGCTCTATCTGTGATCAGCGTTAGGTCTGGAAAGGGAGGTCCGTTTGGAGCAGTGGTTGTCAAGGATGGAGAGATTATTGCCAAAGCTCATAATCAAGTCACCTCCACGAATGATCCTACGGCACATGCTGAAATTGTAGCTATCCGTGATGCCTGCAAGGTCTTACAGAATTTTCAACTGACCGGTTGCGAACTCTATACTAGCTGTGAGCCATGCCCGATGTGCCTCGGGGCGATCTACTGGGCTAGGCTGGACAAGGTTTACTATGCCAATACTAAAGCTGATGCGGCTCAAATTGGATTTGATGACCAGTTCATTTACGAGGAATTGGACTTGCCCATAAGCGATCGCAAACTTCCAATAATTCAATTGATGCGGGATGAAGCCTTAAGAGCTTTCCAAGAATGGCAAGATAAAACCGATAAGGTAGAGTATTAGTGACATCCTCCTACACCAAATCAAAGATTATGGTGATCGCTTCCAATGAATCACTTCTTCGGCTTCCTGGTTGTTCTCTTACGAGCTTTCGACACTTGCCGGTGCAATTCCCAAAGATGGACCCTCTGCAGGGGTAACTATGGTAACAGCGATCGCATCCCTGTTGATGAATCAATCGGTACGCACGGATACTGCCATGACGGGAGAAATAAACCTCAGTGGTGAAGTACTCCCCATTGGTGGAGTGCGAGAAAAGGTGTTAGCAGCGCACCGGTCTGGTATCACACGAGTGCTATTACCGCAACAGAATCAGAAAGACCTAGTTGACGTGCCGGACGATGTGCGTAACCAAATGGAATTTATTTTATGCGATCGCATTGAACAAGTGTTGGAGAATGCCCTACTCCACCAACAGGAAGTCAAATCTCAGCAAGATGCACGGGATGGTCATCACAAGATAACTAAACTGTTTCAGATGTTTAGTAATTGAATTAAAGCGATCGCTTACTCCAAGTATCGAACGATTCACGGCTCTACAAGAACAAGTAGCGCGCGCAACAGGTTTCGACTAATGCTGCTGTGGAAAGATTAGACCGAATCTTGGATGATCTGATTCGAGGCCATGGAAAACCAGAAAAGCGATCAGGTAAAAGGTAATTTTGTCAACCCCCTAGCAATTAGATATCTACTCCTATTTATTACCTACCTAGAAACAAATAGAGATTGCTGGTTGAGGTGGAGTCTAGGCTATGGGGTTTAGGGAAATTCAAGGGCGATTTCATATTTCTTTACAAACTGTTACGGATTAAGTCAATCGCCCCCAAAAAAATGTGGAGTATAGGCTGTGAGGTTTAGGGGAATTCAAGGACTATTTCATATTTCTTTACAAACTCTACCGAATGTAAGTGAATCGTCCCAAAAAAATTTAGATAATATTAAATTTAATAGCTAGGAATTGGTAGATAAAGTAAACTACAGCTATTCAAAGACTATGGTGCCACTATCTTACTAGATGATTGACGAACATTACTCACTACAAGTTACCATTTACAATTCTAACCAATGCTTGGCTTTGAGTTGGTCAAAGATGCTCCGACAACTCTCAAAGCACTTAACTAATTAAGTGATAAATTAAATTATCAAAAGTCAACCCTCAACAGTAATAAATCAACCATGGATAATCGTTGCATGATTCCCGTAGTTAGGTCTCCCAAAGACTACCAAGCTTATCGTATTAGTCCCCAGGATAAAAATCGCTTAGCCATTGTCTTCGATCCAGACAGTGCTAATGCTTCAATAACATTTTGTGTAGAGATTTTTGAGCCAGGAGGAAAGACTCCGCTCCATTATCATCAAATTGGAGTAGAAATGTTCTATATCCTCAAGGGTCAAGGCTTAGCTAGCTGCGATGGCAAAATCGTTCAGCTGCGGACTGGAGATACGTTATTAGTGCCGCCTACAGGAATTCATGAAATTAGAAATACTGGGACTGAGCGTTTGTATACCCTGTGCTGGATGGTGCCTAATGACGACTTTGCTGAACTAGTTCGCAGTGGTACACCGGTTGAATTCGATCAAGAGGATATGAGAGTGCTTGGGGGTCAAGATGTGTTGGTAGCCTGTTGAATAATTGAATAGCTGGATATCTGGGACTGTTCATCACTTTCTATTTAATAAAATCCCAGAGTAAATCCCAAACCTGTTAAATCCAGCAATAACAGGACTTACGCAAAACTCGACTCTAAACTCACTTATAGTGTAGGCTTCGTTAATAAAGCACCTTACTACTACAAGTAGAGTTACTGCGTAAGTCCTGTTGATGAAAAAAAGCTTTTACCTAGGAGTTAGTATTTTTACCCTATGCTGGCTCCTTTCATGTTTTCCAGCATTACTCCCTGAAAATTTACCACCAACTGCTGTGATAATGCTAGGAGCAACGCTTCTCATGGCAGTTTTTTGGATTGCTGAAACTATCCCGATTGCCGCCACCTCGATAATTCCCTTGGGTTTATTTCCCTTTTTAGGAATTGTTTCTGCTGAAGAGGTTGCTTCCGCCTATGCTTCTGATGTAGTATTGTTATTGATGGCAGTTTTTTTTATTGCTAAAGCGGTTGAAAAATATAACCTACATCAGCGGATTGCTTTCCACATTATTAGCGTTGTTGGTACCAAACCGACCAGGTTAATTTTGGGGTTTATGCTAGCAACAGCAGTATTGTCGATGTGGATATCGAATACAGCTATCACCTTGATGATGCTGCCAATAGCTATCTCTATTATCGAACAAACGGCTCTTGCTAATCCCAATATTGATGTAGGGAAAACTCTGGGAACTTCCCTAATGCTTGGAATTGCCTACGCTGCTAATATTGGTGGGATTGGAACCCCGATCGGGACTCCACCTAACCTGATATTTCTGGCACAATTAAAAGAAAACTTTCCAGACAATACCGCCATTACGTTTTTTCAATGGATGATGGTGGGAGTGCCAGCTGTTTTGATATTTATATTGTTAACTTGGATCTATTTAACTAAAATAATAGTCAAGCTTGATAATAACAGTTTATCCTCAGACTATTTTAATATTTCAGACAAAGAAGTCCAGAAACTGGAGAAAATGTCTCAGGGAGAAAAATACGTTGCTATTTTATTTGGGTTAATGGCATTGTTGTGGATTTTTCGGGCAGATATCACCATCGGTTCCTTTACATTAACGGGTTGGGCAACCTATCTGGGCGTGGCTAACTTTGTTCATGATACCAGTGTGGCTGCCCTAATTGCTGTGATCATGTTTATAGTTCCTGTAAAAACAGAGACGGGGGATAAAATTAACCTCCTAGACTGGGAAACCGCTGTCAAAATTCCTTGGGGAATATTGCTGCTATTTGGTGGTGGAATTGCAATTTCTAAAGGGTTTGCTGCGTCAGGGTTGTCTCAATTCCTAGGGTATAATTTACAAATTGGATTGCAGGGACTTTCAACGGTTTTGATGGTGGTTTGCATCTGTGTATTTATGACCTTTTTGACAGAAGTGACCTCGAATACAGCAACCACAGCTCTGATTATGCCTATTTTAGCTACTGCTGCACCGATTATAAATGTATCACCTGCTTTGTTGATGTGGCCCGCAGCAATTTCTGCTTCCTTCTCGTTTATGCTGCCAGTCGCAACTGCTCCCAATGCCATTGTTTACTCTCAAGAGTATTTCCCAATTTATACCATGGCTAAGGTAGGATTAGTTTTAAATATCGTGGGGGTAATTCTAGTAAGTTTGTTGATGAATTTTGTAGCTATCCCCATGTTGGGGTGACTAGAAGTTACAAGTTGAAGGTTAGAAGGTTGAAAGTTGGAAGGTTGTTCGCGTAGCGTGGCCTTTTGGCCAAGGTTGGAAGGTTGTTCGCGTAGCGTGGCCTTTTGGCCAAGGTTGGAAGGTTGTTCGCGTAGCGTGGCCTTTTGGCCAAGGTTGGAAGGTTGTTCGCGTAGCGTGGCCTTTTGGCCAAGGTTGGAAGGTTGTTCGCGTAGCGTGGCCTTTTGGCCAAGGTTGGAAGGTTGAAGGTAAAACAAGAAACGGCATCAATGGTAACACGGGATGGAGTGCGGCTGGATGCGGATATCTACCGTCCCGATAGCGCCGGTGAGTGTCCGGTGTTGCTGATGCGGCAACCCTATGGCAGAGCGATCGCATCTACGGTAGTCTATGCTCATCCCACTTGGTATGCTGCCCAGGGTTACATTGTAGTGATTCAAGATGTCAGGGGGAGGGGCACTTCAGAGGGTAAGTTTGATTTGTTTGCCCACGAAGTAGAAGATGGCTTTGATAGTGTGAACTGGGCAGCAACTTTACCCGGTAGCACTGGGGATGTGGGCATGTATGGCTTTTCCTATCAGGGGATGACTCAACTGTACGCTGCTGCCAGCTATCCCAGCGCTCTGAAAACGATCTGTCCAGCGATGATTGGCTATGATTTATATGGCGATTGGGCCTATGAGGGAGGAGCGTTTTGTTTACAAGCTAATCTGGGTTGGGGGATACAATTAGCAACAGAAACGGCACGATTGCGGTCAGATCAGCAAGCCTATCAACTGCTGTATGCAGCATCTCGGAATTTACCCCTGTATGACCCAATTCCCGCTCGCCCTCAAATTCTCCAAGACTTAGCACCAGACTCTTTTTATCACGACTGGTTAGACCATCCTCACCCAGATGAATACTGGCAAAAACTATCTCCCAAGGGAATGATGCAGGATGTAGACATGCCCATGTTACACATTGGGGGATGGTTTGACCCATTTTTGCGAGGGACACTTCATTTATATAAGGATATGGCATCTCATGGCAGTTCGCCCCAGCATCTGATCATTGGACCTTGGGCGCACCTGCCTTGGGGGCGTAAAGTGGGAGCAGTGGATTACGGTCCCCAGGCGAATAGTCCGGTTGATGCCTTGCAAGTGCGTTGGTTTGACCAGTTCCTAAAGGGAATTGATACCAACGTGGTTGAGCAACCGCCTGTTTGTCTATTTGAGATGGGAACTAATCGGTGGCGTTATTTTGATCGTTGGCCTGATGGCAATCAAAAATCTTATTATCTGGTAACTTCCGGTTTAGCCAGTGTCAGGGAAGATTCTGGAAAATTAGTCCCAGAAGAGTCTCAAGAAATGCAACAGCGATCGCAGACAGAGGGAGTATCCCAAATCCAGCATACCTGTGATCTATCCTGTGACTTATTAGTTCATGACCCTTGGCGTCCAGTTCCAGCAATGGGGGGTCATGCAGGGATGCCAGTCGGTTCATGCGATCGCACTGCCATAGATTGTCGCACAGATGTTTTAACCTACACCTCTGAACCCTTAGCAGAAGATTTACATTTGGTAGGGGATGTCGTATTTGAGGTGTTTTGCACCGCTGATACTCCGAGTTTTGATATCTGTGCAGTGTTGTCAGAAGTCCATCCCGATGGCAGGGTAACCCATGTCACTCAGGGATATAGACGGGTCAATCCTGGGGACAATACTACTAATCCGTGGCGGATTAGATTGCAGGCAACTTGTGTGCGTATTGCCAAAGGAAATCAGTTGCGCTTGAGCTTAAGTGGGGCTTGTTTTCCGGCTTATCCAGTCAATTCCGGCACCGGGGCTTTCCCTAGTGAAAGTCGATTGATGGATGCTCAGATTATTACTTTGAAGGTGAGTTGTGGAGAGGATTATCCAACTCGTGTTTTATTACCTATTTTTAGGTCTGACCAACAATGAGCGCCATTATAAGTAAGCGCTATAGCTGACAGGTCCCCAAAGCAGCAACTAACTGCTGGAAATGATCCAGTGTATGAGTTGCCATAACTGAGATCCGAATTCGACTGGTAGGCACTGTAGGAGGACGAATAGCAGGGGCAAAGATACCAGCTGCTTTCAAGGTTTCGCCAACAGTAAGAGCCTCAGTAGCACTATTTATGGAAATGCACAGGATAGGCGACTCAGAAGGCAAACAGTTGAGATTAGGCAACTGCTGAGTAATTAACTGTTTGAGAGTCTCTACATTATTCCTCAGTTGAGCGCACCGTTCTGGTTCTTGTTGGACAATTTGGATTGCTGCCAATGCTGCTGCTGTATCTGCTGGAGATAAGGCAGTGGTGTAAATCCAGCTAGGAGAACGATTTCGGAGGAAATCAATTAAAACCGCTGAACCCGCAACATACCCTCCCAAACTCCCCAAAGCTTTACTGAGGGTGCCCACTTGAATAATCGTTTCTCCAGTACAGCCAAAATGTTCGACACACCCAGCGCCTGTAGCGCCCAAAACTCCGGTAGCATGGGCTTCATCCACCAGAAGCATACAATTAAATTGGTTTGCTAACCCTAATAGCTCAGGCAAGGGGCATAAATCACCATCCATGCTAAAGACGCTATCAGTAACAATTAAGCAGCGCCGGTACTGTTGTCGGTATTCAATCAGTTTACCCTGCAAAGAAGCCATATTGCAGTGCTCATAATCGATTACCTGGGCACCGCTCAAAATTGCCCCATTTTTGAGGCTGGAGTGGTTGTATTGATCCCCTAGGATTAAATCCCGTTTCCCTACTAACGCTGCAATCGTGCCTATATTCGCTAAATACCCAGAGCTATAGACTATCGCATCTTCAGTTTGTTTGAGAGATGCGATCGCATTTTCCAATTGTCTATGCAGTTCCCGGTGTCCAGTGAGTAATCTCGAACCAGTGCTACCAGTACCATAGTCCTTAGTAGCACTAACTGCGGCTGCAATTAAGGGAGGTGAGCCCGCCAGTCCCAGATAGTCATTACTAGCAAAGTTAATCACCTCTCGCCCTTCCAGTTGCACCACAGCACCAGGCATACTTTGTACAGTTTGTACAGAACGATACCAACTGGCTTTCTCAATCGTGGCCAGGGATGGCTTTAGCCAAGCATAAGGGTCAGTAGGCATTATTTGTGCTAATCATCTTTTTTCGCCTTCACCCCAACTAACTCTGGATTACTATCCAAAGAACCGTATAGGATATTTCCCCTCTTGTTGTCTTGTTTATAGAAAACTAGTCGTTGCTCCAGTCGTTGCAGCTGCCGTTGAGCTGCTTGTGGATTCTTCGAATAATACTTCTTGAGGTCAATCTTAAAGTGGCGATTAATCTCTGACCATGGGATGTCCCAAAGTTGGTCACCACAAAGTACCTCCAATTCCCATCCTTCAATATCAGTGTCTTTGATGTCTAGCTCAACTTCCCTGGGTTCAACCTCAATCAGCTTGCACTTCTCCATTTTGTTAGGGGAGCAGCTACTGAGTAATGTTACTCCCACACTGAGCAACAAGACAATGATAAACAGTTTTTGATTAAAAAAAGATTTTTGGTAATTTTTCACGTCTGGTACTAAACTAATCACGATCCTAATGGTATTGACTCATTTATCCCCAATTAAATTATAGATTGCAGTTGGTGATGAATTGCCAGAACTGTTAACTCTCCATCCCTATCAAAAGGTAGTTGACACAATAATATTTTTTTGCTACGAAATAGTCTAAATTCACCAGGTAGAGTAGCTACGTAAGTCCTGAAAATGAACTATGTTTCAATTCTGGATTAGTCAATTACCAGATTGTATATCAAACTAGATATAGAAAATAATCACTGGTCAGTAGAAAAAATTAGATAGTTCATTCAATTGAGTGATAATGAGAGTAGCAACGAGATCCAAAAAACTAGGGATAGGAAGTAACAACTGACCAATAACCTGACCAATCACAAGGAAACATTCCTTGAAAATTACTCTTTATGAATCATGAGCAAGATAAAACTACCGTTAGCACCGCCAATCTTAGGAATTACATTAGCAATTGTCAGCTTTAGTAGCAGTATTGCCTTGCCACGTATTTCAACAGCTAATACTAACAATTCCCGGTTGGATTCAGCTCAACGTTCCCCAACAGCAGAAGTGGCTCACAACCACCGAGAGCAAGAGCTAAGGACTTCAAGAACTTCACAGCCATTACCCATCAGTCTAGCTTGGATGCCACCAGATGTACCGGAACGAGGCGTACCCGGTAAACGAAAAGCAGCCGCAAGGCGTGGGCGATGTCCACAAGTCAAAGAACCTTTGACTGCCTTGGTCCCTGCTACTACCACCATTGCCAGTGAGGGTCAAATTTCATTGACCGTAGGTCACGCTACGCGAACAGAATCGGTTTTCGGCTTAACCGTTGTTTCTCATCCCACCTTCTGGTTTTATGTTCCCTATGCCCTGACACCGGACTTGCCTTTGGAGTTTGTGCTACAAGATGAAAACCATAACGAAATCTACTGGACTAAATTTGTTGCCTCATCATCCTCACCAAGTGTAGTAGGCATCGAACTTCCATCAACAGTCGCCTCCCTTGAGGTTGGTAAACAGTATCGTTGGTACTTTGTGGTTCAATGTGAGCCACTGGGGTCTCCTGTAGTGACAGGGTGGGTAAAACGGATGTCACTCAACCCATCCCTCAAAAATCAGTTAGACCAAGGGACATTAGAACAGAAAGCGATTATCTATGCCAGATCAGGGCTGTGGTATGATACCCTTAATGCTCTAGCTAAGCTACGTCAGCAAAATTCTGACAATGACCTGCTAATCAAGGATTGGGTGAAATTATTGCAGTCTGTTGACTTAGATGCGATCGCGCTTGCACCCCTTCTGGAATTTTAAGATCAAGTCCGTCTAATTCCATTACCAGCACTCGAGTGGGTCATTTACCGTTATTGGTCATTGGTCGAGCCTGCTGTGTATTTTAAGGATGCAAGCATCCAAGCCTTATTTCAGTTCCGGATGAGTTGTACTCTCTTGAGAAACACCCATGTGATTAATAGTAGCGAGTAGCTGGTAAAGACGGCTAACATCTCGTCGATTGAAGTAGAAAACCAGACGGGGAAGTTCAGCAGTTTCATCAGGTAGTTCTTCTGGTAAAACCTGACTTTTCTCAATCCGTCCCTGAACCAAGATATCGCTAAAATCCTGATTTAGCTGTTCAACCTCAGGATCTGACAACTCAGATTTGAGGCGAATGACGAATTGATCTCTGACATAGCGGCTAGAGTGATAAACCCGGTAAAACCGATTAATTGTTTCGTAAGCCACATCTAAGTTATCTGTGATGGTATAGAGACTGGAATCCTCTGGACTGATCAAACCCCGTTGCATGAGGTGCTTTTGAATATAAGCATCCCAATCTTTCCAGTAGGTGCCACCAGGTTTATCAATCAGTACTAAAGGAGTTGGTTCTAATCGTCCTGTTTGACAAAGGGTTAAAGACTCAAAGGCTTCATCCTGAGTACCAAAGCCACCAGGAAATAAGGTAAGCGCATCAGTTTCCTTGATAAAAAATAGCTTGCGAGTGAAAAAATACTTGAACTCAATCAGCTTGGGATCCCCTGCAATAAACGAATTTGCGTCGTTCTCAAACGGTAGTTGAATATTCAGACCAAACGAATGCTTAGAGCCAGCACCTTTGTTTCCTGCCTCCATAATGCCAGGACCAGCACCAGTCATTACCATAAATCCCTGCTGGGTTAAATGATGAGCAAATTCAGCTGCCAGCTGATATTCAGGAGTATTTGGAGCAAGGCGCGATGAACCGAAAATGGTAACTTTCCGGACATGACGATAGGGATAAAAAACTTGAAATGCCCGCTCCATATCTTCTAGAGAAGCGGTGATTATTTTCCAATCTAGACGGTCAATTTCTTCCCCAGTTAGTCGCACTAGCACTGCAAGAGACCGTTTGATCAATTTACGATTTTCCAGATTAGGTAGCTGGTCAATCAGTGTTGCTAAATCGTTTGACAGTGACTTGAAGCCATCCGCAGAAGGAGATAGAGTCATATCGTATCCAGTTGACTACTTATCATTAAAGGTTTTTCATCAATTTAAAATTGAAAATTAAAAATTGTCAATAGTCAAGGAGCCATTAACAATTAACAATTAACAATTAACGATTTTCCTGAATACGAAGTGATTAAGCGGACTCAAGATTATTCCACCGACTTATCACGAACGCCTTTAAAAATCCGAGAGAGTTCGCTTTTTTCATCGACGGGAATACGAGTGGGAGAACCACTGATAATTCGTTCGTAATTGCGGAAGGAATCCTTAATTTCTGGTCCATCCTTACTAATAGTGTACTCTCTGATCCCTGTATCATGCCAAGAGCCACGCATCTTAAACACATTGATAGCACGGGACATTTCACCACGAATTTCCACATACTGTAACATTATAATTGTGTCAGTAATTGTGGAAATATGGGAATCGGTAATGGAGTCAGAGCCCAGAAATTTATCGGTGGTATTGGTAAAAAAGCCAGTTATTTCTTCTTGCTTGGCATAGCCCGTCACACCAATCACAAACTGCCGAAAGGCATTGTTGCTGACTCCCCGTGCTAAAGCAGAAAGAGAGTCGATGGCAATCCGAGAGGGCTTAAATTCAGCAATTTCTGTTTTAATCCGTTGTAAGTGGTCTTCTAAGCCCGCTGATTCTGGATAAGAACAAAGAATTTTTAATAAACCCTTTTGTTCCATTTCCTCAAAATTAATGCCCCAAGACGATGCATTACGAGATAGCTGAGCCCGAGATTCTTCATAAGCAAACAGGATGGCGCGATCACCTTGTATGCAAGCATTTTCGATAAACTTGCTCACTAACAAGGTTTTGCCAGTACCTGTGGCACCCGTTGCCAGGATAATGGAATCCTTGAAGAAACCACCACCACACATCACATCAAGAGTTTTGATTCCCGAAGACACTCTGGCCATGGAAGACCGTTGAGTCAGTCGCATTGCTCCTAAGGGGAAGATGTTGATCCCTTGATCGGTAATAGTAAAGGGGTATTCTCCTTTCATATGGGTGGTACCCCGCAGCTTGAGAATTTCTATAGTGCGGCGTCGGCGTTCCCCTTCCAGGACATTACGGACAATGACCACATTATCTGAGACAAACTCTTCCACCCCGAATCTAGCTACTGGTCCATACTCTTCAACTCGCTCTGTGGTCATAATGGTGGTTACACCAATGTTTTTCAGGCGTGCCACTAGGCGAAAAATTTCTCGCCGTACCACCGAAGCAGCATCGTACTGCTGAAAGATGGCAGTGATTGAGTCAATGGAAACTCGCTTGGCTTTGTATTTGTGAATGGCGTACTGAATACGCTCGATCAGAGCAGACAGGTCGAAGTTGCCGACAATGTCCTGTCCTTCTGGATCCGGGGAAGCATCCAGAATAAATAGCTTGCCTTCATTAACTAGTTTATTTAGCTCCCAACCAAAGCTCGATGCATTTTTGGTGATATCTGTGGGTGATTCTTCAAATGTAACAAACACACCAGCTTCATCAAAATTGCTAATGCCGTTGTAAAGAAATTGAACGGCTAATAGAGTTTTTCCCGTGCCAGACGTTCCACTGACCAGGGTGGTTCTACCAGATGGTAAACCGCCATGAGAGATCTCATCGAATCCTTCGATCATTGTCCGTATTTTCTGGACACCGACCGTTGTTACTGAGTTTTGATATTGTTCATTTTGATTCAATTGATTCATATTGGTCGTAAGTAAATGTTCTTAATCAAAAAAAAAAGTTTAGTTTAATGGTGTTGCTGACTTGCTAAATTTTCACGCTTTAATCTAAAATGGTATAATCTATTTAGAAATCCAAATCTCCTTCACGGAGTTCTTCATAGAGCAAATCTAAGCCGATCAAGACTTTTTCCCGATCCGAGAGGTCCCCAATGATTTTTCGCACAGGAGGCGGTAAAACTTTTGCCAAGGTTGGTGTTGCCAAAATTTTATCTTCCTCAGCTAGTTGGGGGCTCTTAAGAACATCAATTACTTTGAGAGCGTAAACCCCTTGGAATTCCTGTTCGAGAATAGTTTTCAGTGTTCTCAAAGCCCTGACGGAGTTGGGGGTGTTCCCAGCTACATAAAGCTTGAGAACATAGGTTTTTTTATAGGAACTCATAGGCTCGTAAGTTTAGGAGAAGATGGGTTAAAGGTCAATACAAGGGATCAAGGAACTCAAGGAAACGGTTTTTTAGGAGAGCCTCCCATCAAGCTTACTACTCAATGTTGATCCGATTCTGCTGATCTTACAGTTCTCTGGGGATGGAACGGCGATACATTTCACCTAAGTGAGCAATCACGTCGATTAACGTCAGGCGATAGTCAAGCAGTATATCCTCTCTACGGCCTTCCAGCTGCAACTGTTTGGAAAATTCATCCATCAGTTCCATATGAATTTCTACAATCTTAGATATAGAAATATCCGCAAAAAACACTTGTTCTACAAAATGATCAATGTCTTGGTTTAGGGTATCTCCCGGTGCAAAGTACTGTAGAACAATTTGACGATACTCTGATCTTAAGTGTTCTAACAGCTCATCCCTGTCGTTGAGAGATAGATTACGAAAAAAAAGCCGAGGATTTCTCTTGTAGTACACACCAAGGTATCCAAGTCTTTCCCTGAGCTTTTCAGCTAACCGATGCTGCTGCTTACTCAAGAAACTGTAATTAGCTACTGCGAGGGTAGGATAAACCGGGTCAGATGACCTGGGTAAGTTACAGGCGGGAGCCAGGGACAAAAACCCGGTGATCGCCTTTTGGATGAAATCGCCAATTTCAGGTAATTGGTGAATACTAAGTTCGACTTCTGCCGGATGGAACAGATAAGCCCTGGATCTGGTGGTGAATTTATGGGTCGTCTGGTTAGAGCCGAGCTGTTGATTTCTGTCAACCCTAGGGGGAATTTCTGGGGAGTCCGACCGCAAAAATACTGCAGGTAAGGTGGTTCCTTGCAGGTACAAGTACTGGATCACCTGGGGAAGTGTGTCGGTATCCTGCAATACCAAACAATCAAGATCCTGTTTATGTTGCTCAACCACCTCGAAAAACTCAGATTCTGAGCTAGTAGAGTGTACAATATATTGCTCGCTACCCAAAACCTGAGAAAGGGATTGAGCTAGGGCATCAGAACTGATCAGCGTACATATGGTTAGTTGGGAAAGCAACACAACAGGTCCCGAATATCAAACTGGTTACTCTTACTATATAAGAGTGCTTAAACCAGTAAGATTTTAACATTTTTTTTAACAATGGGCTTAATATAAATTAAATTAAATTGAAACAGTCTGATAATTGAAATTAATTTTGATTTCGCGCCTCACTATATCCCCAGTGTTGAGCAGTATATTGAAAAGTACTTGCTCTTCAAGCATTAGGGGATAGTCTAGCCCTGTTGGGCTTGAGTGAATTCCTTTGTTGCTACTTTAGGAGGATGTGTTGCTACTGTAGCGCTCAACCGCTGTTGAAGCTAGATTGGTTATGTCCATGCCTACTCCCAGTATCCAAAAATTTGCCCAGCTAGTTCCTGTTTGTCAAAGGACCTCTGAGTTGGCTACTCTGCTAGATATTTTTAATGGTTCAAGGCATGACTCGATTGTGGTAGTCAGCGAACACCAATATCCTGTGGGAGTAGTGAAGCTAAGGCAGATCATGCCTCACCTGCTCTCCTTAGCTAAGGTATGTAGCTCAGGAACAACAATGACAACTGGTTTTCTTCACAAACCACTATCTTGGCTAGAGCCAAACATCATTGAACCCATAACCATCCTACCAGGTAAGCTGAGTCTAAACCAATTCTGGTACTACCTACAAGACCATGGAAGTAGGGAGGGGGGGTTAGGGGAGTTGGGCAGCAACTGGGATAGAGAATTTAACCAATTCCCCATCCGAGATCAGGAACACTGGGCATTAGTAGATGGGGACCAGAAATTTATCGGACTCCTTAACAGTTGGCTGCTGTTAAAATCATTAGCATCCACATTCACCCAACAACGTTCTGAATCGATAGTAAAGCGTACTCAACCCAAGGGACTGAACCCTAATCCCCTCAGGACTCACCACCCAGACTATCGATTAACAGCCAAGAGTTCTTGGGTCAATTCCCTAGGATTATCATCTCGAATCAACTCAGGACTGAAAACTCAGGAGGAAGCCCTAACTAAAACTCCCCAGTTCAAGGGCATTAACCCATTAGTCCAACTGTTAGAACAACTGCCATTACCCCTAAGCATACAAACCTCGACGGGAAAAGTTTTAGCCGAGAATCTGACCTGGCGTGAGCAGATTGAGACATCATCCCAGGGGAATCCGGGAAATAGTAGCACCACAGGCACTAAGAATAGTACCTCTGCCCAGAAAAACCCTGGAGCTAGGGAAAAGATACCCTACCGTTCTTCTTACAATCGTCTGTTATCCAATGATGTCTCCAGGGAAGTCAGTAAGGAAGGTTTGAAGCAATCGATGGAAGAGCCCTTGACATCAGACTTCCAGTGGCGTCAGCCTGATACCCAGAATTCCCCAACCTTTCATGACCAATCTGCTCCGACCTCTCCAGGACAATGGCCATTATCTGTGGGCAATGTTTCTGACCAGGGAGACAAAACCTCTGAACAAGCTGCGCTTGGGCAATACTGTGCTCTTGATACTCCCTATCAAGCAGCAACCACTATTCACGAGCGCGTGCTGCTCTTTTCATCACCAGTCAAGAAAACCAGGGGAAACCATACCCCCTGCCAGGAAACCGCTGCGCCAACTGATCCAACTCTTTCAAACAGCCAGGAGCGGGTATTCTCGTTTGTCAAAATTCCTCTGTCACCTGCTATCGCTGCTCTTTGGGAAGGAGGACTAGAAACTGACAGTTGCGAGCCTAAGGTCGCTTTTGACTATTCGAGATCTCCAATCTCTAGGTCTGAGTCACCCAACTCTAAATTATACCTAGTCTTGGCTCAAGATACCACAGAGCAACGACTCTTTGCCCAAGAACTGGCAGCGAAAAATGCTGATTTAGTGCAACTCAACCGACTCAAAGATGAGTTTTTAGCTTGCATTAGCCACGAACTGAAAACACCTATAACTGCGATTTTGGGTTTGTCAACTTTGTTGAAAGACCAAGCCCTAGGGGAACTCAATCAACGTCAATCCCGTTATGCGCAGTTAATTTATCAGAGTGGACGTAAGCTAATGGCTGTGGTCAACGATATTCTGGATTTGACCCGTATGGAGACTGGTCAGCTGAAACTTACCGTCGAACCGGTGCAAATTCGGACTGTATGCGATCGCGCTTATGACCAAGCTCGCTCTGAGATAGACTCAAAACACTCCGAGGACAACAATCGAGATTATCCCACAAAATTCACCCTAGAGATTGAACCGGGTTTAGAAATGCTGATTGCTGACGAGTTGCGCTTACGGCAAATGTTGGTGCATCTGTTTTCTAATGCCCTTAAGTTTACCGATGGCAGTGGTGAAATTGGTCTGAAGGTCAATTGGTGGCAAGGTTGGATTGCTTTCACGGTCTGGGACACTGGCATTGGTATTCCCGCTGATAAACAGCACTTGATCTTTCAGAAATTCCAACAGCTGGAAAAGCCTCTCACTCGTAGCTTTGAGGGGACGGGTCTGGGATTAGTCTTAACACAACATCTAGCTCACTTGCATGGTGGAGATGTCTCGTTTATTTCCAAGGCAGGGGTCGGTAGTCAGTTTACCTTACTCTTCCCCCCTTGTCCTCCCCAGGCTTCCTCTGATCAATTGGACAATTGGGATGAGCAACTATCAGGGATTGCCCCGACGGCAACTTCTCACCCCCCATCTTCGACGCCCAACCGTTTAGTGTTAATTGTGGAAGCTGTACCTCGTTACCTGGAAGGATTGACGGAACAGCTCAAGAGTTTAGGCTATTGGGTAGTGGTTGCCCGCTCTGGTACGGAAGCAATCGAAAAAGCCCGTCGTTTACAACCCTATGCTATCTTACTCAATCCCCTACTACCAAAACTTTCTGGTTGGGATGTCCTAACACTGCTAAAGTCCGATGCCCAAACTAATCACATTCCGGTTTTGGTAACAGCAACCCAGGCTGAAAAACAGCAGGCAACCCACAACAAAGCTGATGGTTTCTTAAGTTTGCCGGTACAAGAGGAAGCATTACGAGAAAACCTTTCTCGTCTGGCTAAAGACGAGAGTAATACCAGTAGTGTGCTAACGATTCTCTATCTCAATCCTGGTGATGGACGAAAAGGCTATTCTGTAGAATCTTACCAGAACCCTGACTCGTCTGAACTGACTTATGAGTTAACTTCACTATTGAGTCTAGAACACTTAGACCTCAATTATCGGGTACTCGAAGCCGATGATTTCGATCAAGCTGAGTTATTGAGCCGGGTTTGGAATCCAGATGTGATTGTATTAAATGGTGCTCGACTGATAGACCCTTTCATCTACTTGAATCAGTTTTCATCATATCCTGGCTTGAGTAGTTTACCACTAGTAACCCTGGATCACCAAACTACAGAAGCAGCTAATCAAGTAACTGGTCTTTCGGTCTATCCCTGTTTAGCACCAAATAATCAACAAAAGATGGCTGCCATACTGCAAGTCATTCAAGTGGCAGCTGGAATCAGTTGCAAGCCTACCATTTTAGTGATGGACACGGGGGAGCAGAGGACAAAGTTTAGGGGTAATCCGTTACAGGTTAACAGATTGAACGTTGAATCGTCTGACTTATCCTACGGGTTGTCAATGGCTGGAAAATCATCAACATCTTGGCTACAGGCACTGATTCAATACTTACAAACTGCTGGTTATTGCAGCTTACTCGCCTGTTCTTGGGCAGAAGTATACCGTCAAATTCAGGGAAAAAGTGTGGACTTGCTGCTGATTCGATTAACAGATCTCACTAATCCTTCAGAACATTCAAAAGGATTGATAACTCTTGCTCAATTGCCAGAGCAACCACCCATTCTGGTTTTGGATCATCGATTAGACCCTAAGCAGCACGATCCAGTAATCCAGAGTAGTAACAGTAGTAACTTGAATTCTCAGTTGGAGTTGCTGCTTGAGAAAATTGCTACTCAGATTGTACACTGGAATTCTCAGTCAATGACCCAGTTATTGAAACAGATTAAGCAGGTCATGAACCCAACCCTTTAAAGGAGTGGGATGCAAGTCGGTCATATTATCTGACACCGTGATTATCCATCCAGTCTTGGAGACACTTGTTGCGAACAAAGCCAGCCGTGGGGATCATCTAGTCAATTATGGCAAACTGTTTTGTTAACCTCCCTCTTTTGCATTCAAGTACAAACAAAAGCAATTCCTAACTATCTGATCATGATAGTTTACCATAAGGATGCCCTGCGCCCAATGTGTTGGTTGGTCGCAATTCATCCCACCGCAAATCAACGATTATGGCGTGAGCCTTCTTTCGAAATTAAAGCTAATATGGATAAGACAGCTCCTATCCACCCAAAGTTATTTGGATTTTGATCACGTTTCCCTTAGCATTTATAGTTAATCACAGTTAATATTTGTTGCTAATTAATACCGTAATCGTTAATTAGTTTTATTATTGTTAATTAATTTTTTGTAAAACTAATTAACAATAATAAAACTAAAAATTGCAACGGCAAACCAAAAAACTATAAACGGTTGAAAAAAGGATGATTAAAAAGTAATACTTTTTACAAAAATAAGTGCAAATATCTAATATGGCTTATGGTTAATGAATAGAGCGATCGCTCTATCATCTGAGTTGCTCGAAAGTATTTACTTTAATTAATTGAAATAGTTTCAAATAGTAAGTAAGAGTAAGTAAGTTTTTTAAAGGAGGTAGACCATGAAACGTCTTGTGGTATGTTGTGATGGAACATGGCAAGATTTATCAAGTACTTACCCAACCAATGTGGTTAAGATTGCTCAGGCAGTTAAACCACTGGGTAGTGACGGAATTCTACAAATCGTATTCTACGATGAGGGAATTGGCACAGAAGACTCTCTGAAGAGCAAGCTTTTCGGTGGCGCTTTTGGAAGAGGGATTGATAGCAATATCCAGGATGCTTATCGCTTTCTTTGCTTGAACTACGTCCCTGGTGACGAAATCTACCTGTTCGGTTTCAGTCGTGGGGCTTACACCGTGCGCAGTCTCGCTGGAATGATTTATAACTCAGGCTTGCTATCCCGTTCCGAGATCCGTAAAGCTCCGGAAGCCTACGAACTGTACCGCTCTCGGGATATCAAGCCCAATCACCAACAAATGGTAGCATTCCGCGAAAAATACGGAGAACGTGTTCCCATTACCTTGCTTGGCTGCTGGGATACCGTTGGTTCCCTTGGTATCCCTAATTTATCCCCCTTTTTGCGGTTTGACAAAAAGGTCAACGAAAAGTATAGATTCCACGATACCTCTTTGAGTCCGATTATTAAGCATGGGTTGCACGCTGTATCCATTGATGAGCAGCGCAAAGTGTTTGACGTGACTCCAATGGACAAAAGCGACCTTAAGGTTCTTGAAGTATGGTTTCCAGGGGTTCACGGCTCCGTCGGTGGTGGCTCCCAGGAGCAGAGCGGCTTGTCCGACTGCGCACTGCAGTGGATGATGGACTCAATCGCCAAGATCGGTCTTGGTCTTGAGTTTGACCCAAGCGCAATTCCTACTGGTATCAACATTGACTATGAAATTGATTTCAACAATGATCTGGGTCTATTTAAGTTCACACGGCGCAAGCAAAGAGAGATTATTTCTGATAACTTTAATGACCTTCACGAGAGTGTAAGAGAACGCTGGCTGAGGCGGCCAGATTATCGACCGAGCAATCTGCCTAAAAAGCACGTCTCCAGACTCAATCAACTATTAGAACAGAAGCAACAGAAGTAAAATAATGATGTCAATTTTGGTTGACTAGTCAACAGCTAATAATTAGTAATTTGTTATTTGAATAAAATTGTGAATTATGAAGCATGAAGCATGAAGTATGAAGTATGAATTATGAAGTGTGACAACTTAATTTTAAATTTTTAATTTTAGAGTTATCAACAAAAATTTGTTTTGAAACCCGAATCAGTTTATAGGGACCAAGACTAGCTAAGGTAGTATATTGGTCAGGTTTTAGCTTGGCTTTCTTTAGCCTTTTATTCCTAGCTAACATCAAAACTGAGGGAGGTGAAGGCTGAGTCACTGCTATTTCTTTCATGTAATTTCGTGCTTTTTTGCCTTTGCTCATGTAGGTGACGGGTTGCTGGGTGTAAAAAACCACACTGGGTTTTTTGAAACCAATCATAATCAATTCTTCTGAGGATTGCTTTTCTTGAACAGCAATGGCAGATAATTGCCGTAGGGGTAATTGACGCACTTGATCCACTAATAAGAAAGTCGGGGTCAACACGAAAATAAGAAAGGCTAAAAATCCCACTAGGTTGACTATCCATACCCCAAACAACCAACGTCGCCACAGCAATAGTGCTGCTACAATAGCAGTTAAACTCCAAATAATACCTCCCCTCACCATTAAGCCGGATTCTTGCAACTGCTCCGGTAAGTTGGGTGCTGCTGGTCCACTACCGATATATTCCGGAGCCAAGAAAATGGCAGTGGCAAGGGCAATTAACAACAAGAGGTTAAATAGGCTACTGAGTACCATGGATGGGGAAAGGGGCAGAGGGCTAGACCAGGAAAGGGTACTAGTATAGGTGAGTTGGTCACTCCACAATAAAGCCAAAAGAATGGCGGCAGCTGGAATTAGGGGTAGGACATAGCTGGGTAGTTTAGTGGCAGCAATGGTAAAAAAGCCGAAAATCCCTACAAACCAGAACAGAGCAAATAAACCTAAATGAGTAGAACGGGGTGAGTTACGCCACCGCACCCGCCGCCAAAATTTTAGTCGTGCGATCGCAAAGGGCAAGTAGCTCGACCAAGGAGCAAAAGCTATCAGTACTACTGGAAAATAAAAATACCAAGGCCCAGCGTGGCGGTTAACGGTGCGAGTAAAGCGTTGAATATTGTGATATCCAAAAAACGAGTCGATATAGGCTTGCCCATTGGCTAGGGTTACTAATAGATACCAAGGTAGTGTCAGAGCCAAAATAATCAAAATGCCTCTAAATAAGCACATTTCCTGCAATACTTCCCTGCCATTTCCCAGGTAAAGCAGAAAACCACCAATAATTACTGTGGGTAGAACGATACCGACTGGTCCTTTGGTAAGGATAGCTAGAGCAATTAGCACATAACAGGCTAGGTACCAACGGCAAGGGTATTTGTGAGGGGGTGAGGGGCTTTTAGGAACAGTTTTTTCGCTGCTTCCGAGCTCCTGTGCTCCTGTGCTCCTCTGGTTTCGATGGGCATACCCTAGAAAAAAGCTTAGTAATGCACCACCCACACAGGCGCTGAGTAACATATCTGAGACGCCGGTTCTTGCCCAGATAATGGTTTGAAGATTCACTGCCATCAGGGTCGAACCAATCCAGGTACAGAGCCACAACTGCCGCTGGAGATAGGAAGGGTTGATTTTGCTATCCCTGTGCTGACTAGAATCTAGATCAGGGGTAAAGGCACCAGGACGGGAAACACCATAATATCGTAGGGTGTAAAAGGCTAATCCAGTTAATGCGATCGCACTCAGGGCTGACGGCAGTCTTACTGCCCATTCATTCACCCCAATCAACCGGTAACCAATTGCCATCAACCAGTAGATTAGGGGTGGTTTATCAAAGCGAGTCTCACCATTGAAATAAGGGGTAATCCAGTCACCTGTAACCGTCATCTGGCGAGCGGCCTCAGCAAACAAGGGTTCAGTTTCATCTACTAAACCGATGTTGCCCAAATTCCACAAAAAAGCTAGCCAGCTGATCAGGAGTAACCACAGAATAGAAAGTGTCCATAGGGTGGTGGGATGCTGTTGCCAAGATTGCCACCAATTTTTAAACCTATTAGTTAATTTAAACTTCATCAATGGGCTAGGGGGTGATTGAGGTCTAGCAGGCTATCATGAGTCCAAAAGGGATAGCATGGTCTACAGGTGTGTTATTCTTGTTTAAATGAGTGTAGTAGATGCAGAATACCCGTCTTAATAATTTAGTTGATTTTTTATCGACGCGGCTGGGGCTATGGTTTGCTAATCCCTGGCGACGCCTGTCCATGATCCTGATTAGCTTTCTGTGTGGCTTCTTGGTAGGACAAGGCCTGTGTACTACAGCAGGAACTGGCCAGGAATTGATACTATCTGGGATGTTGATTATTTTTACAGAACCACTTAGCTGGTTGATTTATAGCGGTAAATTTCCAAAAGGTAAATCAAATCAAACCGTTGACCGGGTTTCATGGTTGGCAGATCTAGTCAATGCTTTTAAGATTGGTCTGGTATACAGTATGTATTTAGAAGCCTTCAAGCTTGGCTCTTGAAATAGTAATCAGTTATTAATCAGTTAGTAATCACTGCTGAGTCCTCAGAAGCGATATTTCCCATGCAACTACTGACCGACAAACGATAAATGAAAAGAGACACCAAGAGCGTTGGTCAAATTCTCGAGCAGTGGGTATCAGGACAAACACCAAATCCCCTGGAATGTCAGCAACTGTTGGCTGAGGAACTGGCTGATCACCTAAAGGCAAAGGCGTTTGGCATCACAGAGGATAATGGTGAACAGGTAATCCAAATGCGATCGCATTTGTTTGAGATAGTCTACCCAGATATTCTCGCTCTACCGTATTTTGAAACTACTCCTGAAACACAGCAAAAGACTCTCTTATCCCTTTGGAACCTCTGGCTTCCTTTAGCCATGGCGTTGGTATCCTGTCGTAAACAGCTGGGACGTCCTTTGATTCAAGGCATATTAGGAGGGCAGGGCACTGGGAAAACGACTCTAGCGGCAGTCTTAAGTGTGATTATCCACAAATTAGGCGAACGCACTCTCACCCTGTCTATCGATGACCTCTACAAAACCTACAAGGAGCGACAACAGCTTCAAGAACAAGACCCCAGGCTGATCTGGCGTGGTCCCCCTGGCACTCATGATGTTGAGCTGGGTTTACAGCTATTAGACCAATTACGATCCCCTTCCCCTACCGCAGAAATCCTCGTGCCTCGGTTTGATAAGTCAGCTTTTGGGGGGGCTGGAGACCGAATCACTCCAGAGGTGGTCGAAAGTATTGATATTGTATTGTTTGAAGGGTGGTTTGTTGGGGTTCGACCCATTGAGCCAGAGGTGTTTGATGGCTCCCTTCCAGAACCGATTCAGACCCTGGAAGACCGAGAGTTTGCTCGGGATATGAATCAGCAACTGAGGCTTTATGTACCGCTGTGGGAACGATTAGACCGATTGATGGTACTCTACCCTACTGACTACCGCCTCAGTCAGCAATGGCGACTACAGGCAGAGAAACAGATGATTGCTCAGGGGAAGTCCGGGATGGGAGATGCACAAATTAGAGATTTTGTCAACTATTTTTGGAAAGCTCTCCATCCAGAATTATTCATTACACCCCTGACTAGAAACCCAAATCTAGTAGACTTGGTGGTTAAAATTAATCCTGACCACACACCTGGTGTGATTTATTCACCAGGGTATACTGGTTAGCATGGATCCAACAAGCGGGTGATCGGACTCGAACCGACGACGTTCAGCTTGGGAAGCTGACATTCTACCACTGAATTACACCCGCAATCCTTTAACTAATCTTTAACTAATATTTAACAAGTATTGGTATTATAGCAGTTCTTAATTGGGTCAGGTACTTCACCCGATTGAGAATTGCTAGATCAACTGCGCAATAATACCCATCATAAAGAAGATTGATAGGGAGATGGGGCAGATTTTTATTAAGGTTAATTACCCGGACAGGATCTGATCAGGGCCTTCAGCTTGGCTTTTTGGTAAGCTGTAGACAAAGATTAGCCTTCCCCATTGCTTCTAGTATAGCGCCCAAGGAGCACCCAGTTTAGCTTTGAGGTGTTAACCCTAAGGGAGCTATACAAAAGGTTAAACTACCAAAAATTTAAATCTACCAAACTAGTAAAACTAAGCCAGTGTCATGGGAATACTGGACTTTGTCTTAGCATTTAAGTCAATCAAAAATCATGTTTAACACCACTGAAATTCTAATTAACGCCTTTGTTATAAGACTCCGGGAAGGCTACCGCCGAACTTACGGGGGACTCAAACCTGACAACGAAGATATAATTGCTTGGGCTGGCAGCATGGCCATGGAAAATATTGCCAACAGTGATGCCCTCTATCACAATGTGGAACACTCCATCCTAGTTACCCTCGTCGGACAAGAGATTTTGCGAGGCAAACATATCCGTGAAGGTGGTGTAACTCCTCATGATTGGTTACACTTTATCATTTCTTTGGCATGTCATGATATTGGCTATGTTAAAGGAGTATGTCGCCAAGACCGAGAAAATGAACGACTCTACGCTACTGGTCAAAATGGGGAGATGGTTCATTTACGCCAAGGGTCTACCGATGCTGCTCTGACTCCTTATCATGTCGATCGGGCAAAATTATTTATTGATGAGCGCTTTGGTGGTCACAACCTGATTGATGCCGAGTTTATCAAGCGCAACATTGAACTGACTCGTTTCCCTGTGCCGAAGCAAGGGGATCATCAAGATACAGGTAACTATCCTGGATTAATTCGCGCCTCTGACTTGATTGGTCAACTGAGTGACCCACGCTATCTCAAAAAAACTAGTGCTTTGTTCTACGAGTTTGAAGAAACTGGATTTAACAAAGCCATTGGCTACCGCCATCCTGGAGATCTGCGGGAAGGCTACTCTAAGTTTTACTGGAATGGGGTATATCCTTATATTCAGGATGCCTTGCGTTACCTATCCTTAACTCAGGAAGGTAAACAAATTACGGCTAATCTCTTCTCCAATGTGTTTGTGGTTGAACACTCAGAAAATCAAAATGGAATGGTGAAAATGACACAAAAGGTTAATGTATAGCAGTTACCAATCTGTTGAGGTACTTTAATCCCGGGTTTTAGGGAACAGGTAATAGGGAATAGGGAATAGGGAATAGGGAATAGGGAATAGGGAAAAAATCCTGTGTACCTCATTAATATGATAAGCGCTATATAACCAGAAGCTATTAAAGGTGAAGGCTTAAGGGTGAACGGTGTTGGGTCAAGGGTGTTGGCTCAAGGATGGTTGCACCAGATTTCGATACCATCTTATTAGTATGGGGTATGGGTAAAACATAGCTAATCCAAGACACGCCCATACTAATAAGACCCATACTAATAAGACCCATACTAAGTAAACGCGAGGTGCTTTTCGCCCTTCCGGAGTCAGAATCCTAGTCAGAATCCTATGAACTGGTGGCAAAAACTTACCAAGAACCCTCTCGCCCGTTTTGGGGCATTGCTATTATTGACGTTTTATCTAATTGTCATTGCAGCAGATGTTGTTGCTCCCTATGATCCTTATGTGTCTCAGCCAGATGGTTCCCTGCTACCACCTACCAAGATCTACTGGCGTAACCAGCAAACCAAAAAGTTTATTGGTCCCCATGTCTATCCCACAACCCAAGGACCAACGGATTTAGAGACAGGCGATCGCAAACTGATTGTAGACTGGCAAAAGCCTTCGCCAGTGGGTCTATTTGTTCCAGTTCCGGAGTATAAGTTGTTTAGAGCGATTCCCTTCAACCGTCACCTGTTCGGTACAGTGGGTGAGGGTAAGATTAATCTATTAGGTACCGATGAGCAAGCTCGTGATCAGTTTAGTCGCTTGGTGTATGGGGGTCGGATTAGTCTTAGTATTGGTCTAGTGGGAATTGCGATCTCCTTTCCCCTTGGTCTAATCATTGGGGGAATTTCTGGCTATTTCGGCGGCTGGGTAGATGGGATCATCATGCGTCTGGTAGAAGTTTTGATGACTATTCCTGGTATTTACCTACTCGTCGCCTTAGCTGCTGTGCTACCACCTGGTTTAACTAGTGCCCAACGGTTTTTGTTAATTGTTTTGATTACCTCGTTTATTAGCTGGTCTGGCTTAGCACGAGTGATCCGAGGACAGGTGTTATCGATTAAGGAGCGGGAATTTGTCCAAGCTGCCAAAACTATGGGGGCGAATCCCTTTTATATCATTGTACGGCACGTTCTGCCCCAGACAGCTTCCTATGTGATTATATCAGCAACCTTGGCAGTTCCTGGTTTCATTGTGGCCGAGTCGGTACTGAGTTTAATTGGGTTGGGAATTCAGCAACCGGACCCGTCCTGGGGAAATTTGTTGTCTTTGGCAACCAATGCCTCAATCATCGTGCTACAGCCTTGGTTGATTTGGCCCCCAGCACTGCTGATTATTCTGACGGTGTTGGCGTTTAATTTACTTGGGGATGGGTTGCGGGATGCTCTCGATCCTAGAAGTTTACAGCGCTAGCTATTTTAATACTCAAGGGGGAAGGATGGGTCGAGTTTGGAAAAAGCCTTTTTTTCTGGGTTCAATCATCAGCCTTGCTCTCCTTGAGCGCTAGCCCTTACCACAATAGTCCACAGACTTCAGTTTTAACAAAAAATCTCAGGGAACAATAATATTATAAATAGAATGTTTTGTGGCTGTGTTTACCCATTATCAAATACTTACTGGCTCAGACAATAATATATAAAATACGGATCTTCCGTACTTGTTATGCTAAATAAACACTTTAGCTAAGGGAGCAGGGAGTAGTGTAAAGAGGCCGTATTCAGAAAATTTTGTTAGTTAAATAGCCTCATTTTCCTTATACAGTAAGCTTTATGAGTTTTTTAAGTTGAAATTTAGCATAAAAGGTACTGAAGAACCTAAAATACAAACCCAATCCAGAGCAAAGAAGAATATCACGGCAATTAAACAATAGTAAATCTGGCTAGTGGCTGTTATCATTTTGCGCTCCAATTAATTTTAACATAGTACTATTTTTGGCAACGATAAATACTGTAAAAAAGACCTAGTTTCGATAAAAAAAATATTTTTTGTTTCTTTATAATCATCGACAATTCCTTGTCTGTTTCTTTACAGTCCATGTGGCAAGACAGTAGCAGTTAGAAGAGACATACAGACTGGGGACATGAAAGCATTATCAGTGGCAAGTGTTACGGCACCATCTAATCTACCCAAGGAGTCACCTCCTCAAGAGTATCGGAGTGAGTATCCCTTCCGGACACTACTTTATCTCTACCGCCAAGACCTAGGTAAAATCGGACTGTCGATGGCGGTGTATGTGATCAAACACAGTCCGGAATGGATCAGACCATTGGTGATTGCTAATGTAATTGATATTATTGCCAACCCAAGCACTCACCCACTGTCGGAGTTATGGATTAATGGGGCTATCTTAGGGATTTCTGTAGTGCAAAATATCCCCACCCATTACTTACACATCCGGTTTATGAGTCTCGCGACTCGCAACATGGAGTCGAATCTGCGCTCACTAATCACCCAGCAGCTGCAACTGCTTTCAATTGGGTTCTACAAAAATAACAGCAAGGGAGCACTACAAACCAAACTCTTGCGGGATGTGGAACAAATTCAAGGGTTGGCAACAACCCTGTTCCAGTTTGTCCCTGCAGCTATGCTAACTATCTTAGTAGCAATTGTCGCTACTGCTATTCGTGCTCCTTGGTTCCTGCTGTTCTTCCTGGGAACTGTCCCAGCGGCTGTGATTTTGATCTCGGTACTCAGAGGACCGATTCGCGATCGCAATTCTGCTTTCCGACAACAACTAGAAGAAATGGCAGCTAGCTTAATCGAGATGATTCAGCTAATCCCAGTCACACGAGCTCATGGTGCTCAACAGACTGAGATAGAACGGATTGATGGCAAGTTAGTGACGGTCAAACAGGCAGCGGTGCGACTTGACTCGATTAACGCCATCACCGATTCTTCTTCTTGGGTAACCCTACGGTTATTCAGTCTGGTTTGCTTGATCACCTCAGCCTGGTTAGTCTATACCAAGCAATGGGCAATCACAGTGGGGGATGTGGTGTTACTGACTGGTTATTTTGATTCCCTGACTAGCTCGATAGTGCAAATTTTAGCTGTATTGCCACAGATTGGCAAAGGTTTTGAATCCATTCGCTCAGTGGGTGAAATTATCGAGTGTCCTGACCTAGAGCGCAATCCTGGTAAGATAGCTCTGCAACAGGTGCGTGGTGAATTCACCTTTGAGTCGGTTAGTTATAAGTATCCCGATACGGAACAGTTTGCCATTCAAGACTTTTGTCTACAGGTCAATCCTGGGGAAACCATTGCCATCGTCGGACCATCCGGAGCCGGAAAATCGACCTTATTAAGTTTAATTATTGGTTTCATGGCTCCCACGACCGGAAGAGTTTTACTAGATGGTACAGATATGAGTAGCCTCGACCTACAGACCTATCGGAAATTCCTATCAGTGGTTTCCCAGGAGACTATCTTATTTGAAGGTACGGTACGAGAGAATATTGTGTATGGCAGTAAACAATTGGATGAAGAACAGTTAATCAAGGCGATTCAGGATGCCAATGCTTTAGAATTTATTCAGGAATTGCCCTCGGGACTTGATACTCTAATTGGGGAAAATGGGGCAAAACTTTCTGGTGGTCAACGGCAACGATTAGCGATTGCTCGTGCTTTAATTCGTAATCCACGGGTGTTAGTTCTCGATGAAGCAACATCGTCTCTAGATACTGCTTCGGAAGCTTTGATTCAGGACGCTTTGGAACACTTGATGGAAAACCGCACAACGTTTGTGGTAGCTCATCGCCTGTCAACGATTCGGAAAGCTGACCGGATTGTAGTTATGGAACGAGGGCATATTGTAGAAGTTGGCAATCACGCTCAACTGCTGGAAAAAGATGGAACTTATACACAATTACATTCATTACAGATATAGCAGTTATCAATGGGGTGAGGTACTTTCATTACGGGTTTTAGGGAACAGGGAACAGTGAAAAGGGTACAAGGAAAAGGGAACAGGGAACAGGTAAAAAATCCTGTGTATCTCATAGCTATGAGAAATGCTATATCACTCAGGCAAATCACCGAACTCTTCTCGATAACGAGCTAACAATGACTCCATTTGAGCTAATTGCTCCTGAGCTTGTTCCTTTTGCTGACATTCTTGTTCGGCTGCTTCAGTAGGGGTGGGAACTAGTTGTCCTTCTGCGGTAAACCAACGTAATTTTGAGTCATAAATTCCCAAATATAGTGCCAACTGTTGACTCCACAACCAACCTTCTTGATTAGGCTCAAGTTCGAGATAACAACCATCTACCAAGTGGAAGCCCTTCAATTCCAGGGTGTTGGGGTCAAACCAGAAATAGTCGGGAGTACGGAATGTATCCTGGTAGATTTGTTTCTTTAATCCTCGGTCCGTATCTGCCGTGGTCGGGGAAATAATTTCTACAATCACATTAGGATACTTCCCCTCTTCTTGCCACACTACCCAACTATTCCGAGGTTTGCGCTCAGTTCCCAGCACCACAAAAAAGTCAGGCCCACGAAATTCTTCAGACTTACGTTGTCGAGGACTGTAATAAATAGTCAGATTTCCCGAGACATAGAAATCATCACGCTCATCCCACAACCACTCTAGGCATTGGATGAGTAGGGTCATTTGTAGTCGATGTAGATCAGTTTCCAAAGGTGGTTCGTCACTGAGTAAATCCCTAGGGGGAAATATAACATCTTCCGGTACAGTTGTTGCAATTTCTGTTGCAGTTTTTAATTCTTGGGTCAAAGACATCGCGGCTAGGGTCTAATAAGTAGGTGGTACTTATTAGTCTAGATTATCATCATTATATCCAGTCAAGTAATATCTGAACAAAGTTGAAAAATTATCAATCTCTGACTCTTAACCATTAGGCGTTGCTTAATAATGGAGCAACGCCAACCATTATTAAGCTAATAAATGATTACAGCGTTTTTCTTCACTATCAGCTACACCTGTTTCCTTTGCTATAGCTGAATGCTGAATGCTGATAATTTAGCATTCGCTTTTTTTTTTATCCTAAAATTACTCCCGGAAAAACAATTTAGAAAAACCCTTGAAAATTATAAATATAATCATTACAATAATCATTGTAACCGAAATTTAGTTTTTTACTCATGTCTACAGACTTTATTCCGAATCACGACAATAATCTAAAAAAACAACGTATTAAGTACATTAAGGGCTCTCCTGAAGCAGTAATTAAGACTATTTACGGCCTTTCTGCACTGGGGTATGGGTCGGTTTCCGACTGGAGCCCTTTGCAAGCAACCGGCATTCCGGGGCAAGTAATTAGTTTTGCAACCAAGTATCAAACTTGGCGTTAATAGGTTAAATTTATGGGGGGGTTTCCCCCCCGGTCTGGTCCGCTAGGATCACATCCGGATTGATTCGGAAACTGATAGACATGACATAACGTTTACAGTATTGAAATAGCCGTGGATATTATTTCTACGGCTATTTTTTTTGTAAGCATTTAGCTATCAGCTATCAGCTATCAGCTATCAGCTAATGCGCTACGCGAACAGCTATCGGCTTACAGCAAATTTTGCCCCCCTAGCCCCCCAAATTTGGGGGGAAATTGAGTTAAAGTCCCCCGCCCCCCTAACCCCCCAATTTTGGGGGGAATTAGCGGATGCTTCGCTTTTTGATAGTCGGGGATTTAGGGGGCTTGCAGCTAAAGGTAGTGAGGTCAATTCATCTGAAAACGGCTGTATGATTGGGGCTACACCTATGGTGGGCAGTGCCTAGTAACGGGTTTTGTCAGCTGATCTGTATTAAGCACTGCCCACCCTACATCAACTAAAATTAATTAAATTGATCGTAATGACCACCTATTGCAAAAATATAAACATAGTTATCATCAAATTTGTAAATAAGGCGATCTTTTTGAGAAATTATTCTTGACCACAACCCCGATAAATTATGTTTTAACGGTTCAGGTTTTCCCATTCCTTTAGCGGGATCGTCTCTCAGCATTTCTTTGATGATTTTACAAAGGGTTTGATGGAGTTTTTTGTCTTTTTTACGAAGTTATTCGTAAATTTCCCAAGTTTTGCCCTCAAATACTAAGTATCTCATCTAGTTCTTGTTGATTGGGAGAGTAGCCTTTATTTTTGGTATGGGTAGCTTGAGAATGGTTAATCTGTTCCATTAAATGGCTATTTTGTAATACATACAATGTTTCTTGTTGTTGTTCCCAATCTTCGGCACTAATAATAATAAAGTCTCCCTGATTGGGATCGGTGATTTTGAGGGGAGTATGTTGATTAATGACTTGTTTAATAAAGTCTTGAATGTTAGTCTTAAATTGCTTGATAGGAATAGAGTTCACGGTTTTTTCCTCATTTATACTTAAGTATAGCAGGTTAATATTTCCTTGAGTTGCTTGTAAGCATTTATCTCAAGTCCGGTTGAATACCGATAATAAAAGTTTATCGAAGGCAGCTTTGCTGAAGTAAAAGAATAAGGTTTCAAGGGAATGGTGCGATCGCTTTTAGCGGCTCCTTGGTCGTTGGCCACGCTACGCGAACGGAGCATTGCAACGGTAGAAATCGGTTTCAGCTACAACAACCTATTTCTGGATGTATGTATGAAACAGTCTGTAGGTTAATCAACACAATAAGGCAGGGTTTATTAAGAATTATTTCAAAATTTTTGACAATAAGTATTTATTATAGTAAAGCACTATAACTAAACTTCTCTAGTATAGATGCGATCGCACAAGCGCGGAAGCTTTGCTTCATCGCGTAGCGTGGCCTACGGCCAATCGGATTTAGCGGCTCCAAACGAGCATCGCAACGGTGGCATGGCGGCAAGGTTATGAGTAGAGGGTATGTGCTCACTATGATGTAAACCTAGGAGTTTTTTTCTTATCAAAGAAAACTAAGATTTTTTTCTCTTATCAAATAAAATTTTTGCTTTTTTTTCTCTATTCCCTTCTGCATCTTGCCTGCATGACTTTTACCGCAATAAGTGTGTTGACATCCCAGATCTAAATAGTTTATATAAGAAGCGAGGCAGCATTTACCTTAAAATCAAATGAATTGTGAGAATTTTTGTTTCCTACTCCCAGTTCCATTTCCTATATACAGCGTTTTTCATAACTATCAGGTACATAGGTGCCCTTTCCTTTGGAAGATTAGCAGGCAGATTAAATGTGCCACGGGTAGCACCTCAGGATTTTTTATATATTCCCTGTTTCCTGCTCTCTGTTGCCATTAATCCATAACGAAAGTACCTAACCTAATTGAAAACCGCTATATATAATTCTGGCTGATGGAAGCTAAAAAAGTTCTGGAAATGTATGCAGCAGGGGAAAGAAATTTCTGCTGTAAAAATCTTAGAGGTCAGTCATTTCAGGAGGAAGACCTTTCAGGAGCAGATTTTAGTGAAGCTGATATTAGAGGGGCAAATTTTAAGAAGGCTAATTTAACAGGAACTAAGTTCTGTAAGGCGAAGGCAGGATTACAAAGACGATTGGTAATTGTTCTTCTGTTGCTTTCATGGATCATATCAGGACTATCTGGAATGTGCTCCTTCTTTGGTGGGGCGTTAGTAGTATTAATAGTTCGCTCTAGCGGCATAGCAGAGCAAGTCTACAGCTGGATAGCTTTGATTGTAATAGTTGTCTTATTTGCTGTTATCATTCGTCAAAATATCAAAGGAGCCGTAGCCCTAGCCGTAGCGGTAGCGGTAGCTGCAGCTATAGCCGTACCCTTTGCCGGAGGTGTAGCTGTAGCATTCGCTGTAGCTGGAACCTTGGCCGTAGTCGAAGTTGTAGTGGTAGTTGGATCCTTCGCCATGGCCGAAGCTCTAGGTGGATCCGTAGCCCTAGCCATAGCGGTAGCCATAGCCGAAGCGGTAGCTGTAGCTGGAGCGGAAGCTGCAGCTGTAGCATTCGATATAGCTGAAGCCTTAGCTTTAGCCTTAGCTTTAGCGTTCGTTTTACTTACCATGTACTTGGGCTGGCGTGCTCTAAAGGACGATCCCAAGAATGCTTGGATTCGTAATCTTGTGATTGGTTTTGTTGCTACAGCAGGAACCAGTTTTTACGAAGCTAACCTAACTGATGCCGATTTTACGAGAGCTATCCTGAACAGTACAGATTTAACAAAGGCTACTCTCACTCGTAGTTGTTGGAAAAATACTACTAAGCTTGACCAAGCTAGACTAGCAACAAGCTACCTTCAAAATCAAAATGTTAGACAATTACTCATAACTGGAGAGGGACAAAATCAAAACTTTAATCGCCTTGACTTAAGAGGTATTAATTTAAAGGGAGCTAATCTAAAAGATGCTAGCTTCATTGGAACAGACTTAAACCGAGCTAACTTAGAAAATGCTAATTTATCCAGAGCTAAGTTAGTTCAAACGTTACTAGAAGGAGCAGATTTAACCGGAGCCACCTTAACAGGAGCATATATCGAAGATTGGGGAATCAGCAATACTACTAAACTACTTGAAATTCAATGCGATTATATTTTCCTGAAACTACCTACTCAAAATGATCCAGACCCTAAACGTCGTCCTGCTGACCAAGAGAGAAATTTTGAACCAGGGGAATTTGCTAAATTAGCTCAGAGAATTCCTCATACTGTCGATTTAGTTTTTCAAGATGGTATCGACTGGCAGACTTTTCTGACAACCTTTCAGGAGCTTCGAGTGGAAAACGACACAGAAGAGCGACCAGTAATACAGACCATGGAAAATAAAGGCGATGGTGCTTTTGTTATTCGTGTAAAAGTCCCTGAAAATGTTGATGAAGCTGAATACGAGCGAAAATTTTGGGCAAAATACAAGCCAATGTTAGATGCTAAAGATGAAACAATCAATTTTTTATCTGAAGACGTAAAATATACACGTAAACAAAATAGTAAATTACTAATAATAACTCAAAAAATGGCAGATAAAGAAAATATTAATATTGATATGCGTGATCAATCTAATGCCAAGTTTACCATTGGTGCTAACTATGTCGAAAAAGCTGATTCTGTTAGTAGTCAGGAAAGCAATGCTCAGCAAAATATCTACGAAAAACCTGACAAAAACCTAACGGAAGCAGCAGCAGAAATTCAGGAACTCCTAAACCAACTATCTCAGAGTAATCCGAGTAGTACTGAGATTGAGAAGTTAACAATTGTAGCAAGGGCTGCTGAGGAAATAAAGAATAACCCAACCCTGAAATCTAAGGTAATTCATGCCCTCGAATCAGGAGGAAAAGAAGCTTTTAAGCAAGCGATAGACCATCCCTTAGTTGATATTTTTATGGCTCTCATTGAGGGATGGAGAGAGGCTTAGCTATAAAAAAACTAAATTTAAGGTCAATCAGATGAGCAAAAATAGCTTAACCCAAGAGCAATGCCAAGAATTAATACAACTGCTTTCCAAACGGAAAGATAAGCTGGAGGGAAGAATTACCAAAAATAATAGCTTAACCCAAGAGCAATTAGAAGAATTAGTAAAACGGCTTTCCAAACGTAAAAATGAGCTGCATGGAAGAATCCCCATTACAGCGGTGATGGATATTTTAACGGACTTAGAACTATCTGATCTACTTATTGAAAATGATATTGATGAGGTGTGTGAACCAATGGATAGAGAATCGAAAACGCAGACATGGCAAAACTCTTTTAAGTTTGCCTTAATCCTAATCATTGTTACAGCACCATTATTTGCCTTTGGAGGGTATAAAGTCCGAAAATTTATTGTGACAAAGTTTCCCGAATTAGTAGGAATTAAAATTACTAAGGATGATGAGATTAATATACAATTAAAAAATCTCCAATATGAACTAAAAAAAATAGAAATACAAAATGATAAACTAGAGAATATAAATCAAGAATTAAATGCTAAAATCGCTAAAATAGAAACCAGTCCACCTCCTGTTGTTCCTTCTCCAGAAATTTCACCAACTCCGACAGTTCCACCCACTATAATTACTCAAGATAAACCTAAAATATTTGAACGTAAAGGTATTATATATCAATTTAAAAATTGCCAAAAATCTCCCAATATAAATTCAAGTACTCAATCAATAAGTTGTGCTATATTAATTACAAGTACCAAAGAAAATGTTCAGTTGCGTTTATATTCTAATCGCAATTCTTCTGCAAGAAGTAGACTATTTCAGCAAGGGAAAGAATATGTAGCTACAAAAGTTAAATTGGGTACATTCAGTAGTAATCGTAGTGGTTATGTAAAAAACAGCTTGATTAAGGATGTACCGATAGAAGCCATTATTGATTTTGGTGGAGTTCCACTAGAAGTCAACCAGATAGATATGCTGCAATTTAAATCCTATTTGGAGAGTTCTTATTACAGAGGTTATATCAAGACTGAGTTACCGAATTTGCCGGTTATTCCGGAAAACTAGAAGCTATCTAATTTACAAATTTTTTAATTAAGTAAGGTACAAATTTTAGGGAACAGGGAACAGGGAACAGGGAACAGGGAAGAGATAAGAGGCAATATTGGCGTAGGGTGTGTTAGGGACGGGCTCCCCTTGATTTTCTCCCTGTTGATATCGGTTGAGATAGCCCGGCCCGTAACGCACCACCGGGTCAAACTAGAGATCCTTCCCCCTTGCCTCAGCGCAACCCTGTAAATAATTGATCTGTAGATAACTTAAGGTTAGGAAAAAGGGAAGATTTGAGACAATCCCCTCTACGGAACATTACTTTCTGATATTGATCATTCACCATACAGCAGACCGTTACCGTCGGTTGTTTGGGGCTACCAATAAAGTATTTTCCGCCAATACCGAGATAATCTACAATCCAGTATTCTGGAATTCCCAAAGTTTCGTAATCTTCATACTTACGAGCATAATCATTCTGCCAGTTTGTACTAACGACTTCAACCACAAGTTTTACAGTAGTACCCAGAGTTATCACTGGTTCCCTTGCCCAAAGTGGTTCGTTGATTAGTTCTCCTTCATCAAGCACAACCAGATCTGGTCTGAAAGCGTTGAAGGTTTCCAAGGGCTGAATTAAGCAACGGTGTGGGATAAAATAAGGTACATTTAAACGATCTATTTCTACATTAAGCTTTCGGCTAATCAACGCCACGACTTGCTCGTGGGGGCCAGTTGGTTCTATCTCAATTAGCTCTCCATCAATCAGTTCGTAGCGTTGATCGTCTCCATACTGAGCAATAAATTCTTCTGGACTGATACCGGTTTTGGTTGCTGATAGAATCATAGGGAACAGGGAACAGGGAACAGGGAACAGGGAACAGATAAGAGGCAATAGTGCTTAGCCTATTGTAGGGTGCGCTCAAAGTAATCAACATCTGCTGCTTCAACCGATTGATTATAAGGAAGGCAGCACCCAAAACCCTTAATTTTTACACTTGTTACCCTAATATTTTATCTTTTATTGTGAGTTACAATAACTTTATCGGACTTATAATCCGAACGCCCGTAGGTTAAGAGAGTCAAAAATGATGCAAACAAGTCACTTCAATCAAATTTTAGAAATGATTGACGCTCTTTCTTTAGATGAACAGAACGATTTAATTAATATTATTAGACATAGACAAATTGAACAAAGAAGAGAAGAAATCGCTGTTAATATTACTAAAGCTCACCAAGACTATCAAGAAGGTAAAGTCTTCCGAGGTACAGTTGATGATGTGATCGCTGAATTAAACGATTGATTCAGGAATAGCGGCAACTAAAATGGAGACAAACAAAGCAACTTGTAGACACCCTCATGAATTCAAAAACCAGCTTGATCGCTCGCATTACTCAAACCCCTGGTCAGTGTGGTGGTCGTCCCTGCATTCGAGGGATGCGAATTCGAGTTACGGATATTTTAGAAATGTTGGCTGAAAATGTTAGTGTTACTGAAATTTTAAAAGATTTCCCCGATTTGGAACTGGCAGATATTCAAGCTTGTCTGCTTTTTGCTGCACGACGCACTGATTTCCCCAGACTGACAGCATGAAGATTTGGATTGATGCTCAACTGCCTCCAACATTAGCAGCGAGCCTTTGGGTGGTGCGTTACGGAGCGGGCTGTTCCAACAGTAGCGCTCGGTGTTGAACATGAGGGCAAGCCCGCTCCTAACGCACCCTACGCACGACGCACTGATCCCCTGTTCCCTGTTCCCTGTTCCCTGTTCCCTGTTCCCTACTATTGTGTTCAACCGAACATGATATGACCAATTAACTTAATTGAGCCACTACCTGATTTGCTAATAAGGTTTCATTGGTAAGTAAATCATCAACAGTAACTCTCAAGTAACGTTCAGCATCAACTTGAAACTGGAGTTTAATGCGATCGCTTCCGGGATTGCCCAGGGGGGTTAAGTTAGCCACACTTCTTGCCCCATCCCTGTCATTGAGGGGTTGCACAGCAGATTGACCCTGGCCTAACTGACGAGTAATCAAGCGATCGCCTTCAAAATAAATCTCTGTGCCACCAGTTTGGGAGCCTAACTCTCCTAAAATTAGCTCTATACTCGGTTGATTATCTACCGATGCTCCTAAGAATAGTTCTACTGGCTCACTCATGGGGTAAGGCTGTCCTTCTCTAATGATTGAGTGCCAGTTGTGACGCTTTAACCGTCTATCCCAATAGCGAATTCCGTAGCTATGGTAGAGGAAATCTTGGACTTCGATACCTTGGCTGAGCTGAAGTGCGCCAGTTGCGATCGCTTCAAAGGGTTTTTGGCAACGAACCTTGCTTGAGTCGAAATACTGGTTTACCCATGTCTGAACTGCTGGGATGTTCACCGTGCCACCCACTAACAAGACACCATCTATATCTGGCACTTCTATACCGCTGCGTCTTGCTTGTTGCAGCACTTCCGTCATCCTATCATCAAGGGTATCAAAAAACTGGTGTTCTTTGAGAATAGTTTCAAACGTCTCCCGGTCTAGTTTTAGTTCGTAACTCTCGAAGGTTTCATCATTAAAATAGACTTCTGTAGCTTCAGACTGCTCAGACAGTTGAATTTTCAGGCGTTCTGCTAGTCGAGTAGTCAAAGGCGATCGCATTAACCCTTGAGTTTCCACAAAATAATCCACCAGCCAGTTATCAATATCTGTCCCACCCAAATTTTGTCCCACTTTCGCCAGCACACGGGCAATTTTCACCTTCTGGCTAGACCCTTCACCAAAGGACTTTTGCCCCCACTTAAGAATAAACCCGAGGGGTTTTTTATTCCCTTGAGCCTCCTGATTCAGCTGCACCAGAGATAAATCCAGGGTGCCACCACCAAAGTCTATGACTAGCAGAGTATCCCCTTCCGCAATACCATAGCCCAAGGCAGCCGCTGTCGGTTCATCCAGCATCCTCACCTGTTCCACTGGCAAGGATTGGCAGATTCCACTAAGCCAATGGCGGTAAGCTTCAAAGCTATCCACAGGCACAGTCAGAATCACCGATTCAATCGCAGAATCCCCCGCCTCGGACTGGAGGGCTGATAAGTTTTCAATAATTTGGTTGAGGAACCATTCCCCAACTTGTTCAAAGGTGATCCCGATCCCATCCAGTTCTGGCAGAAATCCCTGAACCTCAGCACCAATTCCCCGTTTGAAGCTGCGGAAGAATCGAGGGTCACTGGTAAGGTCCAATCCGCGATCGCGTACTGCCTGTCCAACCATAACCTTACCCTGAGCAGCATCTTCCACATACACCAAACTGGGAATTAAGGGAGGATTTTGACTAAGTTGCAGAGCAAGTCCTGGTAAGGTGATGGTTTCTGGCTTTTCCGTGACTGGGTTCCAGCGAGTGATTACCGTATTGCTCGTGCCAAAGTCAATAGCGTAGGACGTAGTACTGGTGCTAGGCATTTAATGTTTATTGAACTGATCTTATTGATATTCTTTATTATTAAATATCAGTTTATGGCTGAACCACTCAATAGCCAAGACCTGTACCCAGGAAGACGCTTTAGCAATCCTTGTCGGAATTGTGATAATTTTTGATGCCATCTTCCCGATTCCCGATTCCCGATTCCCGATTCCCGATTCCCTACTCCCGATTCCCTTTAGACATCTAACTCTTGCCTAAAGCTTAGCCATGCTGCCATCGCCTCTGGATTAGATGCTACGCCTTTTTGCATCAAAATCACACCATCTTTAAAATCAATGATGCCATAGTCGTTAGCCTTGGTGACCCGGTCAATCATGTTAACTAAGGAGCGCAACCGCTGACCATCATGCTTAAAGGCAATTTGATAGCGTTGTAACCGCCATAAATCTGCGATCGCATAATCCACCTTCACCACCTCGCCATTATCATTGCGCAACTGTAAATCCCCTAAGCGGATGACTTCCCGACGTCCTGACAGATGAGGGACTAGATAGGTAGTAGCTGAGACACTAGCATTTGCAGGAATCTGAGCCAGTAATGACCGGATCGACCCCACACGAGACCACTGTTGGGTTAAGGGCACATACACGAAGGGTTGGTAAGAATCCGGAAGCAGGAAATAAAAGGTTCGATTTGGGCTAGAGGTAATGGTCAACACTACCGCAAGGGTTAGACAAAAAATCCAAAAGCGCCGAAACTTAGACCTAGCCGAGATCACAGCTTGACTAAATTGGGGATGAGCTGACCACCAAAGTATCGCGCCATAAAATAGCCCAGGTACTACGGTCATCGCATAGCGGATATTAATCGCAAGCACTGATTGACCTTTACCCAACAGGAGTTTTAGCAAAGGAAATGCTGCGATAGACCAAGAAGCGGGAGCAATAGCTGGTATAAATGCTAATGGTAACCATTGACCTAATAAATACTGAATGGTGCCAAAAAAGGGAGTAAACAGTTCTACTAGTAAAAGCCAGGGATTGGTCACCATACCCTTAATAATCTCCAGGGTAGACGCCTCATCCCCATCAGCGTACTGACCAAAACGCTCGATCATGAACCGTTGAGAAATATCTTCCGAAAATATAGGCATAATTAGATTGGTCAAGACAAGTATGTAACCGAAACTGAGGGTACAAACTGCCAGACCAATGCGAGGGTAGCGCCGACTGACAATTAAATAGAATCCCACACCAAACAAACCTATGCCGGAATCTTCCCGTACAGCTAAAATCAAAATTGCCAGCAACCAAAACAGCCACCACCAGCGTTTTTCCATAGCTAGCAGTAGCCCAAACACAAACAGCGGAATTTGGCAGATGTCATGGAAGTTGGCTAAGGTCGGACCAAGAATAGCATTAGCACAGTAAAAGCTAACCGTAATCATTGCTGCTAACATCGGTTGCAGATACTGTCTGGCCAGGATATACAAAACAACACCAGCAGCTGTTACCAAGGTTACCTGCAAAACCGTTAGGGTAGCGGGAAATGGGAACAAAGCATATAACGGTAACCAAAGTAATAGCGCAGGAGTAAAGTGTTGCCCTAATCGGTGGTAATATACATTTGGAACTTCCCCATTATGAACTACATTAGTAGACAGTTGGGATGAAAGAGTACTCTGAAAGACACGACCGTGACTGCCATTCCAGAAGACTTGATTAAAAATTCCTTGGTCGTAAGACGAATAAAAAGTATAATGTCGATGTAGAGTAAAAACTAAGGTGAATAAAAAAAATGCGATCGCCGCAGTAATAACAAGTTTTAAACCAGGTTTTTTTGTCATTTGTCCTTTGTCATTTGTCCTTGGTATTAAGCTCCATACATAAAGTTTCGCTTTTTGAAAACTACTCTTGTTTTAAACACACCCGAACTAAATCCCTACAAAGGTAATTGCTAATTGCTACTACTCCCGAGCCCTTGCCAATCAGCACTTCTCACGTCACACGTCTGACATCTGACTTCCCCATTACTTACTATGGGAATTTTAATCGTAAATGTTGTCCCAACGCCCAATTGACTAGTCAGTTCAATCTCTCCCTGATGCTGTTCCACACAGCGTTTCACAATCGATAATCCCAGACCAGTCCCTTGAATTGTTCCCACATTTTTTGCTCGATAAAAAGACTCGAAAATTTGATTTTGGTCTGCTTCAGCAATTCCAATTCCTTTATCCTGGATGCGGAACACAACCAACTGCTGTTTCAGATCACAGGTTAGGTGAAAGGTCACGATTTCATGAGAAGGAGAATACTTTAGAGCATTAGTAAGCAGATTAGTTATAATGTAATGTATGAGTTTATCATCCATACAGACTTCTGTATAGGCCCCGTCAGAGGTAAAAACAATCCGGTTGCGGCTGGCTTCATCTAGGCATAGTTCTGCAATTAAATCCTGGCAGAATTGCTCTAAGTTCATCGGAGTTGGAATAAATTCTAGCCGACCTACTTCAGCTTGACCGATTAGCAACACCTCTTCCATCAACTCAGTCATGCGCTCTACTGAAATAGTAATTCGTTTTAGATAACGGTGCTTTTGCTCCTGAGTGGCCAGATTACCATAGCGCTTAAGTAATTCAGCGGCAGTTAGGATCACACTGAGGGGATTACGGAATTCGTGGCAAACGGTGGAGACGAACTGGGAGCGGAAATCTTGGATTTCTTGCTCTTTTTCCAACACCTGCTCTAACATTTCTGTCTGAGGATCCTCGCTGATATCCCAAAACGCGAGCACTACTCCATTCACGTTTCCCAGTTGGTCTTTTAGGGGTGAAGCACTATTACCAACGGCAATTCGACCACCATCCTTTGTAATCAAAGCGTTATGCTCGCCCAGATAGACAACTTGTCCGGTCTTGATTACTTTATCTAGGGGATACTTGACTAGATTACCAGTCAGATCATTAACAATTGGCAACACTGAGGTCAGATCTCGCCCCCATACCTCGGATTGGTTCCAGCCAGTCAGAGCTTCAGCGGGAGCATTCATAAAGGTAATGATACCTTGGGTCGTGGTAGCAATAACTGCATCATCGATAGAGTTTAAAATGGATGACAACTGAGCTTGGCTGCTCTGCAACGACTGCTCCATCTGGTATTGCTGGAGAGCAATTTCAATAGCAACCCGCAAGTCTCTGTCGTTAAAGGGTTTGGTCACATAACCAAAGGGTTGGGTAACTTTAGCCCCTTGCAAGGTATCTTCATCCCCATAGGCAGTTAAATAGACGATAGGAATACGTAAATGTTCACGGATTTGCCTAGCAGCAGTAATACCATCCATCTTGCCTTTGAGGAAAATGTCCATCAGCACTAAGTCAGGCTTAGTTTGAGCGGCTTTGGTAATGGCTTGAGAGCCAGATGAAGCAGTAGCTGATACCATATACCCCAGTTGCTTAAGCTGGCTAGCAATTGTCTTAGCAACAATAACTTCGTCTTCTACAACTAACACCCTGGTAACCACTATTGTTGTCCTATTGCCTCTACAATTGTTGGTGTTGAGAATAATATTCTGAAAGCTGTGCCCTCGCTATGGCCCTGAAACATACTCCCCTCTAGTTGCTCCGTTGCCAGGTCATAAACTAACGATAATCCTAAAGACTGGGTATTACGCCAATCTAACTGTTCTGGTAAACCAACTCCATTATCTCGGACAATCAATTCAACGTCATCGTCCCCGCTACGGTGCAATTCAATGTGAATCTCACCAGAGCGTCCATTGGGAAACCCGTACTTCAGGGAATTGGATACCAGTTCATTGATGATTAGACCGCAAGGGATGGCCTGATCAATACTGAGCGGAATGGGTTCAATAGTGGTGTGCAACTGAATCCTATCGCTAGTTATTTGATAAGCTACCAGTAAGTTCACGGCTAGGTTCTGGATATAATCGACTACATCCAGGTTGCCTATCACTGAGGCACCATAAAGTTTCTTATGAATGAGAGCCATGGCTTCAAGGCGATGGCGAGCTTCCGACAGGTGTAGTCGGGTTTGGGGTTCATCTATTGTCACAGATTGCAAGTGTAGCAAGCCAGAAACAATTTGTAAGTTGTTTTTGACCCGATGGTGAATTTCTTGGAGCAGCACCTCTTTCTCAACTAGGGTAGCTTTGAGGTTTTCCTCGACCTGTTTGAGCTGTGTGATGTCGATGGCTATGTTATAGATCCGAGTGGGAGTGTTATTAGCATCCTTGAGGAGGTGAGCACGATGGCGAATCCAACTCACAGCTCCATCCGGTCGCAAAATTCTGTAGTCAATATCTTTGGCACCAGTTGACAGCAGGGTTTGCTCTGCCAGTTGATAGGTTTCGAGATCCTCTGGGTGAACCACTGATTCCCACAGGCGTAAGTTTCCGAAGAACTCAGTGATACTGCGACCATAGACTTGCTCGGTAGCACTGTTAAGATAAAGCAGTTTGTCAATCGAAGGATCAAAAGACCATACCACTGCTTCTAGGTCAGCCAGAATACTCTCAAGACGTTCTTGGCTCAACTGCCAAGCATGTTCATTTTCCCCCAATTCCTCCTCAAACTGCTGATTGACAGCAACTTCCTGCTGCCATCGCTGATTAGCTGCCACTAATTCCCTTTCTTTTTGAGTCAACTGTTGCTGTAAGTCTTCGACCTTAGTCACGATAGCAGAGAGGATTGCTGCCATGGTGTGGGGGGTCACCACACGTACTACTTGACCTTGCTCATCCACTAGGGGTAGGTGACGAATCTGGTGTTGACGTAATTGGGACTCTACCAAGAAAATGTCCGGTGTCGGTATGATGGGCAAGGTAATTAACTCTTGAGTCATCACATCAGCAATGGAAACCCCTGAGTGTACCATTCCAGCTGTTGCTACTTTGACCACATCCCGTTCTGTAAAAATTCCTACCAATTTCTGGTGCTGTACTACCAGCACATAGCTCCTTCCAGTTTGATTCATCGTAGCGATCGCTTCCGTTACTGGAGTATCGGGAGCAATGGTGAGGGGCTGCTGGTCGCCAGGAAAATTTACAATGGAAAATTGACCAGAAATGCCATTTTTCAGGTAATCTTTAGCTTCCATATAACCCTTGAAGCGCCAAATTATTGGATACTTTTAGGGAGTCGAAAGATAAACATTAACACAATCCAGTAGCAATTCAAAGAGACGGTATGCATCTCAGTGAAATTACTCATCCAAATCAGTTGCACGGTCTATCGATTCGTCAACTAGAGGAAATTGCCCGTCAAATTCGCGAGAAACATCTCCAAACCATAGCTACTAGTGGTGGTCACTTAGGGCCAGGCTTGGGAGTGGTAGAATTAACCCTAGCTCTGTATCAAACACTTGACCTTGACTATGATAAGGTAGTCTGGGATGTGGGACACCAAGCTTATCCCCACAAAATGCTCACGGGGCGCTATAACCGATTCCATACCCTACGGCAGAAAGATGGTATTGCTGGTTATCTAAAGCGCTGCGAGAATAAGTTTGATCACTTTGGAGCAGGTCATGCGTCCACCAGTATTTCTTCTGCTTTGGGTATGGCCCTCGCCCGAGACCGCAGAGGGGAAAATTTCAAAGTTGCAGCAGTTATTGGTGATGGTGCTCTGACCGGTGGCATGGCCTTGGAAGCCATCAATCATGCAGGACATTTACCCCATACTAAACTCCTGGTGGTGCTCAATGACAATGAGATGTCCATCTCCCCCAATGTGGGGGCTATTCCTCGTTACCTCAACAAAGTGCGGCTTTCTGAGCCAATGCAGTTTATTACTGACAATTTGGAGGAACAGTTCAAACATCTCCCCTTTGTCGGTGAGTCTTTATCCCCAGACTTGCAACGGCTCAAGGAAGGGATGAAGCGTTTAGCTGTACCTAAGGTCGGAGCAGTATTTGAAGAACTTGGCTTTACTTACATCGGACCGGTGGATGGTCACAATCTAGAGGAGTTAATTTCCACCTTTACCAACGCCCACAAGCTAGATGGACCAGTGCTGGTGCATGTGGCAACTACGAAGGGCAAGGGGTATGCGATCGCAGAAGCGGACAAAGTGGGTTACCATGCCCAAAGTCCCTTCAACCTAGCTACGGGTAAAGCGCTTCCCGCTAAAAAACCCAAACCCCCCGGCTATTCCAAAGTGTTTGCCCACACCCTGGTCACACTAGCTCAGAATAATCCCAAAATCATTGGCATCACGGCAGCTATGGCTACTGGGACAGGGTTGAATAAATTGCAAGAAAAACTCCCTAACCAATACATTGATGTGGGGATTGCGGAACAACACGCGGTCACCCTAGCGGCTGGCCTAGCCTGTGAAGGAATGCGGCCAGTTGCAGCTATTTACTCCACCTTCTTACAACGGGCTTACGACCAAATCATTCACGACGTTTGTATCCAAAACCTACCGGTCTTTTTCTGCCTCGACCGTGCGGGAATTGTGGGTGCTGATGGCCCTACTCACCAAGGGATGTATGATATCGCCTATTTGCGATGCATTCCCAATATGGTAATTATGGCTCCCAAAGACGAAGCTGAACTGCAACGTATGGTAGTTACAGGAGTAAACCACACCGATGGTCCGATTGCCATGCGCTATCCTCGGGGTAGTGGTTATGGCGTTCCCCTGATGGAAGATGGTTGGGAAGCCCTACCCATTGGTAAAGCAGAACTCTTGCGTAATGGTGACGACCTGTTAATGCTAGGGTACGGCAGTATGGTTTACACCGCCATGCAAGCCGCTGAAATTCTTAGCGAGCATGGTATTGAAACAACGGTGATTAATGCTCGTTTTGTCAAGCCCCTAGATACAGAATTAATCTTCCCCTTGGCTCAGAAAATTGGTCGTGTAGTTACCCTAGAAGAAGGGTGCTTAATGGGTGGCTTTGGTTCAGCGGTGGCAGAAGCACTGATGGATAATGATATATTAGTTCCCCTCAAGCGCTTTGGTGTACCGGATCAATTAGTGGATCATGCCAAGCCCGATGAATCAAAAGCTGATTTGGGGCTAACTGGCTCTCAAATTGCTGAACAGATCAGGGAAGCATTCTTTAATAGACAGCCCTCTGGTGTTAGTTAATCTATGAATGTTAACAGTTGACAGTTAACGGTTAACGGTTAACGGAACCGTTAACCGTTAACAATATAGAAATTAACAATATACAGATTTTCGATGAATTCATCCACATACCAAGTGTATCCCGTTGTTTGGGAAAACGACCGAGTTATCCTTATTGACCAAAACAGCTTACCCAAAAAATATGCCATTGTAGAAATCAGTCGCTGTGAAGATATGGTTGAGGCGATTAAAACTATGATTGTTCGGGGAGCACCAGCTATTGGGGTAGCAGCGGCTTATGGCATTTACCTTGGCGCAAGAGAGATTAAAACTCAAGAACGTAAGGCTTTCCTTGAACAGCTTGAAGTTGTAGCGCAGCAGTTGCGGCAAACTCGTCCTACAGCCGTGAATTTGTTTTGGGCAATCATGCGGATGCTTAAAAATGCCTATGAAACGATCGGGACAGTAGAAGAGATTAAAGCTTCCTTACTTGAAACAGCTAAACAAATTCAGCTGGAGGATTTACAAACCTGTCAAGCCATAGGCGATCGCGGATTAGAGGTATTACCGAAAACCCCCGACAAACTGTGTCTTCTGACCCATTGTAATGCAGGAGCGTTGGCAACCGCTGGGTATGGTACTTCCTTGGGAGTGGTGCGTTCGGCGTGGCGGGATGGGCGATTAGCCAGATTATATGCTGGCGAAACCCGCCCCCGCTTGCAAGGTGCTAGGTTAACGACCTGGGAATGCGTCGAAGAAGGTATTCCCGTTACTTTAATTACCGATAGCATGGCCGCCCATTGTATGAAACAAGGGCTAATTGATGCGGTTGTAGTGGGAGCTGATCGAATTGCTGCCAATGGGGATACGGCTAACAAAATTGGTACCTATAGTTTAGCCCTGATTGCTCAAGCTCATCAGATACCCTTCTTTGTGGCTGCTCCGATCTCAACCATTGATTTTCAGCTATCTACAGGCCAAGAGATTCCCATTGAAGAACGTCACCCCTCAGAAATTTATCAGATTGGGGAGACAGTGATTTGTCCCCCTAAAGTGGAATTTTATAACCCAGCTTTTGATGTGACTCCGGCGGAGTTAATTACTGCCATTATTACTGAAAAAGGTGCAGTTGCCCCCAGTGAGCTGTCACAACTTAACATTAAGCAATCAGTGTGACATCTATCTTGGTTTTAGGGAGTAGGGAGTAGGGGTAACTAAAATGATCAATTAAAATAACATAAAATATCAAATAGCTAAGAGGAAATCGTGAACGGAAAACTGTCCACCCAACGCTTAATTGTGTGTGGCTTAAGTGTAGCTATCCCGTTATTATACGCAGAGGTAGCCACCGCCGCCGCTGATCTAACCAATACTAGTTTCACTAACTGGAAAGAAATTCGCTATGAAAGCTTTTTGCCAAGGGTTGAAACACCAGAATTGTCTCCTCTCGAAGAAGTCAATCACTATCTGCGGCAAGAGGAAGATTTCTTTAATAATACCCCTCGTTTAGTGATTAAACTAAGTGAGCGTCGTGTTTATGTTTATCGAGGAGATAAACTCGAAGCCAGTTATCCAGTTGCCATCGGTCAGCCTGGTTGGGAAACCCCTACAGGCAATTTCCAAGTGACACAGATGGTTCAAAATCCAGTTTGGAAGCATCCTATAACTGGTGAAATCGTTGCTCCAGGACCAGAAAACCCTCTTGGTCCAAGGTGGATGGCATTTTGGAGTGATGGAACAAACTACATCGGCTTCCATGGTACCAATGCTGAGGAACTGGTGGGAGAAGCAGTGTCTCACGGTTGCATCCGGATGCGTAATGATGATGTCAAAGCTTTGTATAACAGAGTGGCTTTGGGAACTTCTGTAAAGGTACAGGAATAGTTATTTTTGACAACTCCCCCGGCGCGAGTAATCCTCGTGCTGGGGATTGAGGCAGGTTCCTCAGGGAACCTGAGACTCAGCAACCTACCCCTGATAACGCGATCGCACTGCCGATAGAAACTTATATGATTTCCGGATAATTACCCTTAATAAAATCTCCCCCATCTCCATCTCCCCATCTCCCCATCTCCCCACCCTCCCCAAACTTTTATTATGGGTATTCAACCGGACTTGATATTAGTATTAGGGTAGGGTTGGCAAACGATGGTGATTCAAGCTTGTTGGTATATATCCCTGGCATTTGCTCACCGTACTTGAGGGGTTAAATACGCTACAATTCAAGCAAACTGGGTGTTTAGATTCCCTATGCTTGACACATTCTCGACTCAACTCTATCAACTCCAACAATTCGCTAATAACCTGGTTGACAGCCAACTGACTCACCTGAGCCTAGTCAGCATAGCCATCATCTTTGCTGCTGGGTTGCTGACTAGCCTAACCCCCTGTATGCTATCAATGCTACCGATCACGATGGGCTACATCGGTGGTTATGAAAATCAAGGACGGCTGCAAGCTGCTACCCAATCGGTATGGTTTGCCTTAGGCTTAGCCACAACCTTAGCTGCATTAGGAATTATCGCAGCATCTATCGGGCGAGTCTATGGTCAAATCGGTGTTGGCTTACCGATTATTGTCAGCGTAATCGCCATTATTATGGGGTTGAATTTACTAGAAGCACTACCGCTACAGTTTCCAAGTTGGGGTGGTATGGATTGGATTTCCCAGGAATGGCCGAAAGGGTTACGCTCTTATCTCATTGGTTTGACCTTCGGTTTAGTCGCTTCTCCTTGCAGTACACCGGTATTAGCAACGTTACTGGCTTGGGTTGTCTCAACTAAAGATTTAGTGTTAGGTGGTGCCTTGCTGTTGTCTTACACAGCTGGTTATGTGGCACCCTTGATCTTGGCAGGTACGTTTACTGCTTCAATTAAACGATTATTAGAATTGCGACAGTGGTCGGCTTGGATTACACCAGTAAGTGGTGCGCTATTGGTGGGATTTGGTGTGTTTTCGTTGTTGTCTCGGATTCCAGTGGGAATTTTTTGAGTGAGTACTGAGTGCTGAGTGCGTCGTACTATCAAGAAAGCAAGTAATTAACTAGACTTAATATGACTAGAGAAAACTCATCAGATAACTCATCAGAAAATTCATCAGATAACTTATCAGAAAACTCATCATTGATGAGTGGCAGTCGGTTGTGGCGTCGGTTAGTATCAGTGCTGGCTAACTTACGGTTAGCGATTATCTTGCTGCTTGCGATCGCATTATTTAGCATCAGCGGTACAGTGATTGAACAGGGGGAATCTCTGGCGTTTTACCAAGCCAATTATCCTGAAGACCCAGCTTTGTTTGGTTTCCTCAGCTGGAAGGTGTTGTTGCTCCTAGGGTTAGATCATGTCTACCGGACTTGGTGGTTTTTGTCCTTATTAGTGTTATTCGGTAGTAGTCTGACCGCTTGTACCTTCACTCGTCAATTTCCGGCTTTAAAAGCAGCCCGGAATTGGAAGTTTTATAAAGAACCCCGCCAGTTTGGGAAACTTGCCTTGAGTGTAGAGTTGGACAAGGGCTCTTTTACTTCCCTGACTGAGTTGTTAGAGAAGCGGCGTTACAAGGTATTCCAAGAGGGGGATACTATCTACGCCCGTAAAGGAATTATCGGACGGATTGGTCCAATTGTAGTACATGCCAGTATGTTGATTATCCTGGGAGGGTCAATTTGGGGGTCAATGACAGGGTTTACCGCTCAGGAAATGGTTACCAGTGGCAATACATTCCAAGTTAGAAACATTATTGATGCCGGTCCGTTTGCTTGGCCCCAAATCCCCAAAGATTTGTCAGTGCGGGTGAATCGCTTCTGGATAGATTACACTCCGTCCGGGGATATTGATCAATTTTACTCCAATCTGTCAGTTTTGGATAGTCAAGGTGAAGACATTGACCAAGAAACTATTTATGTGAATAAGCCTCTCAGATATCGAGGTGTCACCTTTTACCAAACCGATTGGGGGATTGCTGGGATTCAGGTGCAGTTGAATAATAGTCCAATTTTCCAGCTTCCCATGGCACAACTTCCCACTAATGGTGAGGGGCGGATTTGGGGCACTTGGGTTCCGACAAAACCTGATTTAAGTGAAGGGGTATCCCTTTTAGCTAGGGATTTGCAGGGAACCCTGTTTGTTTATGATGGAACCGGTAATCTCGTTTCAACTGTTCGTTCTGGTATGGGGATTAAGGTCAATGGGGTAATACTTAAAATTAAAGATGTCATCGGCAGCACTGGCTTACAAATTAAAGCGGACCCCGGTATTCCCTTTGTTTACACTGGCTTTGGCTTACTGATGTTAGGGGTACTGATGAGTTATGTCTCCCACTCTCAGATTTGGGCATTACAAAAAGGCGATCGCTTTTATATTGGTGGGAAAACCAATCGTGCTTTGGTCACCTTTGAACGGGAATTGATTGAGATTTTAGAGCAGGTCGGTGAATCATCCCAGACCGTAGAACCTTTACTCGCAAAATCTGCTTAAGTATTTAGCGATGCAGCTTCCGAACAGGGGAGCCAGTGCGGCCAAGACGTGCTAGTTGTTCAATAGATAGTTGTTCAATTCTGCAGTTAGACCCTCAACTTGAGGGGCTTTCATAATAGTGTAATGGTCTCCAGTAATAGTGTGAGTTTGGATATCACCTAGAACTAGAGAACCCCAGCCATGGGTTGGGTCTTCAATTACTGCTGGGGAAGTTTGACTAGCATTTATAAGGAGAAGTGAACCTGGATAAGCTTTTGGTTGATAATGAGAGTTTGCCATCATATTTGCTTGAAAAACTTCCCATAAAGAACGCATTTGCTCTATTTCTATGTCTGATGGGAATATCCCTTGCTGTTTGCCTTGCTCAAATAGATGCTTGACTTGCATCGGATGTTCAAGTTGTCTAAGTGTTTCATGGGATATATCTAACTCTTGACCATAGAGACCTCCCAAATCTTGAGCCAATTGATTTACTATCATGGCTTGATCTATTTCTGAAGGTTTCCGCATTACAGTGGGTGCATAACTGTCTATTAAAGTTAGAAGAGCCACTGGAGTATTTTTAGCCTGTAATTGTTGTGCCATCTCATAAGCAATTACACCTCCCATAGACCAGCCAATGAGGTGTAATGGTCCTTGGGGTTGAATTGGTTTTATTGCCTCAATATAATGGGATGCCATCTCCTCAACAGAAGTTAAGGGTTGCTGTTGCCCATCTAAACCAAGAGATTGTAAACCATATACTGGATAATCTTGAGCTAAATGACGAGCTAACTCTGCATAACACAGGACATTGCCACCAACCGGGTGAATACAGAATAATGGAGGTTGGTTTCCACTGGTTTTAATGCCCACTAAGATGGGATTTTGTGTATTTACTGAAGAACCCAGAAGGCTGGCTAGTTGTTCAATGGTGGGACTTTGGAAAAGGGTGGCTAAAGGTAAATTGATTTGGAATTGTTGTTGAATTTTTGACATCAGACGGACAGCTAGAAGGGAATGACCGCCCAGTTCAAAGAAGTTATCTTGTACTCCGACAGAGGTGAGATTCAAAACTTCTGACCAGATTTGAGTCAGTTGAAGTTCTATGGTTGTACGTGGTGCGACGTATTTATGTTCTCGGGTAATTTTCCCATCAGGTGCGGGTAGGGCAAATCGGTCTACTTTGCCGTTTGGTGTCAACGGTAGAGTCTCCAAAATCACTAAGGCACTGGGCACCATGTATTCTGGTAATTTCGTTTTGAGGAAGCTAGATAATTGTGAAACCAGATGGCGATTCGATTCTTGCTTTAAGGGATTGTTGGCATAAGCACTCCAGGCTTTGATTGGAACAGTTGCTTCCAAGTTTGGAATTACCCTTTGGGAGTCACAGGCCGATTCATTACGTATAAAGATGGCATCATAGCAACCATTGCCGCCAGTACCAGACCAAGTAATATGTACCGAATAAGGTAATTCATCCTTCAAATTCCATAAATTGTCCGGCTCTACCCCTATGTGTTTTTTCTCCTGCAAAATCTTACGCAATTGACCTACAGTTTCGAGTTTCCTGAAGTCATCAAGCTCTTGAACAAGTGTGACTTCTTCTTGCAAACGAGCATTAGGGATGTGCTTAATACCAACCACCTCTGGCTTCTTATCTAGTAAAATTCGTTTGATAGCTGATAAGTTTAAACCCTCTTGATCATAGTCAAGCCATTCGGGGGTGACTGTGGCACATACTTCCTGGCCAACATGAAGAATTACATCGTAACGGAACTTAGTTAGCTCATTCTGATAATCCCCAGGTTTCAACTGGATTTGAACTTGTTTTATTTCTGGGATATATTCCCTTAAAGCTAGAAAGAAGGCTGGGTCGATCACCAATTCTTCTTCTTGCTTAACAGCTGTTTTTACCTGCTGCCTCAATTTGTCTATGGTTAATGAATCTGAGGCGCGATCAAACTTAGTTGCGGTATGAAACGTTTCTAATAATGGCAAGCTGCGAACATCACCGACAAATAGGAAACCTCCTTTCGTTAAACTATTTACTGCACCTTTCAAAACTTCTATCAGGTAATCGATGCTTGGAAAATACTGCACAACTGAGTTAAGGATAACAGCATCGAATCGGCCTTTTTCAATGCCTGTAAAATCATCAGCCAGTTTTTGGCTTAGGCTTACATGTGAATAGCTATCTTCCAACGGCTGGATTTGCTGCTGAACATAATCTAAAGCTACCTTACTAAAATCGGTACCATGGTAACTCAAACAATGAGGAGCAATCTGGAACAGCAACATGCCTGTGCCACAACCGATCTCCAACACATGTTTGGGTTGCCAAAAGATAATTTTTTCAACAGTGGAATCTACCCATTGACGCATTTGCTCCTTAGGGATTTGGTTACCTGTATAGCTGCTTTTCCAACCTAGAGTGTTGTAACTGGTTTGTTTAATTTCTACTGCGTCACTGTAGATATTATTATATATTCCTTGCCATTGCTCAATCTGTGATGATTGTAATGGATTTTCGACAATGGATTGATTGTTTTGCTCACAAACTACATAAGCAACTAAGCGTTTGTTACCAGGAATATCTTCTCGGGCAATGACTGCAGCTTGTTGGATGTGGGGGTGGGTGGACAGGACTGCTTCGATTTCTCCGAGTTCAATACGGAAGCCTCGAATTTTGACTTGGTTATCGATCCGACCGAGAAATTCAATGTTACCGTCTGGTAGGTATCTCGCCAGGTCTCCTGTTTTGTAGAGTCGTTCTGTTTTGGAACTACAGAAGGGGTTGGTAATGAATTTTTCTTTCGTTAGTTCTGGGCGATTGAGGTATCCTCGGGCTAGTCCATTACCTCCTATGTATAATTCTCCAGGTACTCCTATGGGTACTGGTTGGAGATGGCCATCTAGGATGTAGATTTGAGTATTATTAATGGCTTTTCCAATAGGAACAAAATAACCACTAAAATTATGCTCTAATTGAGCTAATGTAGACCAAATAGTTGCTTCTGTCGGACCATATAAATTCCATAAATGTTTGCTATTTTTAAGTAATTCACCGGCAAGCGTTTTATCTAATGCTTCTCCACCACATAGAATTTTTAATTGTTTGTTTCCTTTCCATCCTGCAGTTAACAATAATCTCCAAGTTGCCGGAGTTGCTTGCATTGTAGTTACTTGGTAGTTGTCTAGACTTTGTGCTAAAAGCATTCCATCTGTGGCAATTTCTAGGCTTATAACAACTAAGCGTGCACCGGTAATTAAGGGAAGATATAATTCTAATCCAGCAATATCAAAAGATAAGGTAGTAACTGATAGAAAAATATCCGTTGATTCTAATCCTGGTTTTTGCTGCATTGATTCAATAAAGTTCACCAATGCTTTGTGGTTAATTTGTACACCCTTTGGTTTACCAGTAGAACCAGAAGTATAAATCACATAAGCCAAATTATCCGAGTCAACCCCAACTTCAAGATTATCTTGACTATATTCCTCAATTGCTCCCCATTCACTATCCAAATAAACCATCTGTGTGTTATGTGAGGGCAAAGATTCTACTAGAGACTGTTGAGTCAACAATACTTCCACACCTGAATCTTCTAACATATAACTCAGTCGTTCTGAGGGATAATTAGGATCCAGGGGTACATAAGCACCACCAGCCTTGAGTATCCCCAACAGTCCTACCACCATCTGTACAGAACGTTCCACACAAATCCCCACCAATACTTCTGGTTTTACTCCTAAGTTTTGTAGGTGATGTGCGAGTTGGTTCGCCCTTTGATTTAATTGCTGATAAGTCAACTGCTCTTGTTCAAACACCACGGCCACAGCATCTGGTGTTTTCTCGACCTGCTCCTCAACTAACTGATGAATACATTTATCTTTGGGATATTCACTGGCAGTATCATTCCACTCCACCAACAGTTGATGACGTTCCTCTGCACTCAACAAAGGTAACTCTGAGACTACCTGTTGGGGATTGTCCACAATTGCTGACAACAAGTTCTGGAAATGAGTTGCCATCCGTTTAATAGTAGACCCATCAAATAAGTCTGTGTTGTACTCCCATGTCCCCACCAATCCAAGCTCTGTTTCCGTCATTGACAGGGTCAAATCAAACTTAGAGGTAGTACTGTGTTGATTGAACTGACTCAAACTCAGACCTGGTAACTCTAATTTCCCCATCGGTGCATTCTGCAGCACAAACATCACCTGGAACAGGGGGGAATGACTCAAAGACCGTTGGGGTTGCAATGCGGATACTACCTGTTCAAACGGTACATCCTGATGTTCATAAGCTTTGAGTGTGGTGTCCCTGACTTGTGTAAGCAACTGAGAAAAACTGGGATTATCGTCAAAATGGGTTCTCAATACCAGGGTATTGACAAAGAAGCCAATTAGTGGATCTATGTCACGGCGATTGCGATTGGCTATAGGTGTACCAATTAAAATATCTTCTTGACCGCTGTAACGATATAGTAAAGTCCCAAACGCCGCTAACAGAGTCATAAATAAGGTAGTACCACTATCTCGAGACAGGGTTTGCAACTTCTGGGTTAATTCAGTATTTAAACTAAAACTTTCAGTCCGACCCTGATAAGTTGGCGCAGTTGGGCGAGGGTAGTCAGTAGCTAACTGTAATAATTTGGGAGCACCCTCTAATTTCTGTTTCCAGTAATTAAGTTGGGTTTCTAGTATTTCTCCACTTAACCATTGTCTTTGCCAAAGGGCAAAGTCAGCATATTGAATCGGTAATTCCGGTAAGGGGGATGGAGCTCCTACACAAAAAGCTTGATATAAACTTGATAGTTCTTCGATTAATATTCCCATCGACCAACCATCCGATACAATGTGGTGCATGGTCAGCACTAACACATACTCACTGCTGTCTAGTTGCCATAATTTACAGCGGATTAATGGTGCTACCTCTAAGTCAAAGGGAGTTGTTGCTTCACGTTGTACTTCTTGCTTTAAGATAGTCTCCCGTTCTGGTTCTGGGTATTGTTGTAAGTCCACCACATTGATGTTAATGGTGCTGTCGGGGTGAATTACCTGTGTTGGTGTGCCATTGAGAGTGGGGAAACTTGTCCGTAATACTTCGTGACGAAAAACTATTTCTGATAAGGCTTGTTCTAGGGCTAACACATTTAGGTTACCGGTGATTTGTAAAGCACCGTGCTCAATATAAGGAGCTTTTGAACCTTCAAGTTTATCAATAAACCACAGTCGTTCTTGACTAAAAGATAGGGGTATTTTTTTGTCTCTAGGAATAGCTTTAATTGGTGGGTAATTAGTATTATAACCTTGACCATTTTGTTGCAAAAAAACTATAATTTCTGCTTGACGTTCAGCTATTTGTTGGCGTAGCGCAGGGGTTATAGTTCCTTTATTAACACGACAAAGGAGTTTTTCACCGTTGGTTGAGATATTAATCCCCTGGTTGTGAAGCCAAGATATAAATTCAACTATATTTACCTGGTTGTTATTCATAATTAAATCTCTATTATTTCTTCATCTATTGCCAGATTATCTGGAACTTGTAATACTCTATGATCTACCTCTAGATACTCAGTTACATTCTTAAAGCCCATAAAAGCGCTAATCAACTCTAATCCAGAAGGGTATAACAGTAAAACTCGTTCTCCTTGCCATTGCTGGAGATGAGATGCGTTCGCGAAGCGGTTCCAAAGGAACATCGCTGTTGCTTGTCTATCTAATTCCCCATAGGTAAGACTCCCTGATTCGGTTTCTCCGTTTTGCAGAAAGATATAGGCTTGCTGATTAGGCATAGCTTGCGCTCTTTCGCCTAATAAATCAACTAAACTCAAGAATTTCGACTCCCCATTGGGGAAATAATTTACACAACTCGCCACTCTGCTACTCCCAAAACAAGCAGTTCAAAAAAGTCAGATACCAATAATTCTTTAATCAAGTTGTCAGTCCACAGTCAAGCCAAAGAACTAGTTGAATTTCAACGCTTACTCACGGCTCTTAACTAGCCTGAGTTTGTGCTCGAGCCAGGTGCTTATTAGGTCAGGGTATTCCCACCTTACTAAGCGCGATAAGTGAGTGATTGTGCTTTGAAAGTGAGAGCCTCGATCAGGGTTATATAGTAAGACCACACGATCAGGCAAGTTAATCGACCAATAATGCTTTCAGCGATCAGGCGGTTGGGTGGCAAATCCCTAGTTTTCGTGTTCTGCGATCGCCCTGATTGCCAAGTTGTGGTAAAACCATAGTTATTATACTATATATCTCTGGGACAGGTGTGAATTTTTGAAACAAAAATTTACAAAATCCCGCCCATTTTTCCGATATTTATAGGGCTCTTCCGGACTTAACTATGCCGTCATGTTAGTTAAAACAACGAAGGATTGGTAAGACTGGGAGGAGCATCTGATGATACTAGAAAAACTCCATTCCTCAGGTAACTATGATGGGGTTAAATACCAGGTAGTTTTTCGATTAGTTGATGCCGCCGATTATGGCATTTTTTAATCCTGGTAACGGATGTTAATTGTTGGGATCAGATAATATTTAATTATCCAATAATATTTCCCGAAAAAACAACAATCGATAGCTTGCCAATTGCATTCAATTAAAAGCAAAAAAAATAGCCGTAGAAATAATATCCACGGCTATTTCAGTGCTGCAAACGCAATTGTCTTGTCTATCAGTTTCCGAATCAATCCGGATGTAATCCTACCGGACCAGACCGGGGGGGAAACCCCCCCAGAAATTTAACCTATTAACCCCAAGTCGAATACTTGGTTGCAAAACTAATTACTTCCCCAGGAATTCCCGTCGGCTGCAAAGGGCTCCAGTCGGAAACATCTGCATACCCCAGTGCATAAAGGCCGTAAATAGTATTGGTTACTGCTTCAGGAGAGCCCTTAATGTACTTAATACGTTGTTTTTTTGGGTTATTGTCTTGATTCGGAATAAATTCTGTAGACATGACTAAAAAAATTAATTACGTTTATATTAATTATTGTAATTATTATAGATTTTTTTAAAGGGTTTTGATAAATAAATTTTTTTTGGTAATGTAATTTGAGAATGAATTTCAAAAAATCCTTCCCGTAGCGTGACATGCAGGTCAATCGCGTAGCGGTTCTTTCAGACCATCGCTAAATTTATGCGTTCGCGTAGCGTGACATGCAGGTCAATCGCGTAGCGGTTCTTTCAGAGCATTGCTGTTGAAAAATCGGCTAATTCAAAGAGCTTGCGGAGGCACGCTATTACCGTCAATCTAATAACAAATGGAATAGGAAACAGGGTGCATCTCTGGCTAAATCTTTGAGAATATACTGAGGGGGGCAACAAGTCGCCCCCCCAGGTCTTACAATGATTAAATTCAAGACTTTTCTAAGATATAAATAGCTCTTGGAGATGAAGGAAGCAATTCATCACGCTGATAGTTACCATATTCTGCTACCAGTCGAAAGCCAGTCAAATGAGCTTGTAAGCGGATTTCATTGGGTAGGACAATTCCTGTTTTTCTAGGATGACTAAAGTGAAAACAACTCTCCTTTGATGAGACCAAATATTGCAGTATTGTCATCTGATACATTCCGATCGGGTCGTAGCTTCGATCCTCAGTCATTTTTACAAGGTTTCCATCAGGTAACTGACGGCTACGGGTAATCGTTCGACGATATCCCCCTTGCAGATAATAACCAGGATTATCAGTAATAATTAAAAGACGTGCTCCAGGTTTCAAATGTGTTGAGATACATTGAAATGCGCGGTAGCGATCCTCTACTTCTGATATCTCACCCAAAACTTCCCCTGATAAGAAAGCAAAATCAAATTGCCGTTTCAGTTCAAAACGACGGATATCCCCATGAATCAGTTCAAGCTGTCCTTTTTTTAACCAGTCACTGAGCTTAACTCGTGCCTGATTGAGCATTCCTGCATCAATTTCAATCCCTGTGACTTGAGCTCCTTTTTCCAGCAGGTTAATGCTGAACCGTCCCGAACCGGAAGCTAATTCTAAAACCTCCATACCAGGAGAAATATAAGAGAGGACAAACGCCTTGTATTCTTCTGGTAAACAATGAAGTGACAGCTTAATTTTATTTTAATTTTTAAGTTAACATAATTTAATCTAACTTTTCACCATTCCTTTTACTTTAAAATGTGCATTTTGTCAATAAATCTAATAATATAAATAACTGAATAAGTATAATGATAATTGTAATTAAAAAAAATCACTATTAGGTATACAGGATTTTTTCCCAGCTTTGAAGCTCCAAAGCTCAGAAGCTCAGAAGCTCCGAAGCTACCTAAAACCCAGAACTTTGTACCTTACCGAATTAAAAACCCCTTTACTACACATATATCAATTTTTGTCAAGTATCTTGGCAAGGAAACTTGTTTTGTTAAGTTTTACAAAATCTTTCCCCTTGAAATCGCGATTATTTGAACATCATGTGATAATTAAACCTGGGTAAAGAAATGGTAAACAAAAAGTAAAGAGAAGATAAAGAGTTACCTCATGACCGAAATTAATCAAGAAAGTCTAGATCAGGTAATAATCTCAAAAACTGGTAATGACTGGTGTGGCGCTAGTACAGAAATGTCCTTGCCCCAAGGCATCAAAAAAAAATCGGTCTTAGATAAGGAAATACTAGATTCACCAACTACACTCGACAGCCAGGCTCTTCGCCAAATTGATCAGGAATACCTCTGTTGGGGGGATACGGTTCACTATCAAGAGCGACCAATCATTGTAACTGGTTGTAAGGGGGGATTGGTTTTCGACGATGAAGGCAAATCCTATATCGATACGGGAATGTGGCACTCAAGTTGTAACTTTGGGTATCGCAATCCAGAGATTGAATCAGAGGTTACTAAACAACTCCATACATTACCTCAAGCCAATGGCGACTTTCTACATCGTGAAAAATTATTAATCGCGAAACAAGTAGTAGATGCGATGTATGAAAGAACCGGTGTCAAAGGCCGAGTATCTTTTAATGTGGGCGGCGCACTTGTGGTGGAAGATGCCCTAAAGATTATTCGTAAAAACACCCGCAAGAATAAAGTAGCTGTGATGATGGGTGGTTATCATGGTCGCTCTCTTGGTACTCTCAACCTTTCGAGTAGTCATCGATATCGACAGTATTTTAATGAGTTCTCAGAACGGGCAGTTATGTTGCCGTTTGCTAACTGCGCTCAGTGTTTCTATGAAAAGGAACGAGAAACCTGTGACTTATACTGCGAGCGCATGATTCGCAAGGCATTCTCCAACGAATTTTATGGCATCGCAAGTGAAACTAGTTCAGAAGTGGGTGCCATAGTTGTAGAACCTTGTCAAGGACGAGGCTACACCATCCCACCCAGGGATTTCTTTAAAGGGTTTATCAGTGAGTTACGACAAAAGCACGGACTTCTTGTCTTTGATGACGAAATTCAAGTTGGTATGTACCGTACTGGTAAATTATTTGCCTTCGAACATTTTGGGTTTGTCCCAGATATTATTACGTTGAGCAAATCCTTCACCAATGGTTTGAGTCCAGTTAGCTTAGTCTGGGCACGAGAAGACCTAGTAGCACCAGACTTTTTCACTCCTGGACACGCCCATAGCAACTTTGCTAACCATCCTCTCGGAACTGCTGCTGCTTTAGCAACATGGCGTTATATGCTGGCACAAGACTACGAAAGATCAGTACCAGCAAAAGGTTTGTACTTTTTGACCAAACTAAAAGAACTCCAAGCCCGTCATTCCTGTGTCTATAGCGTAGATGGACTCGGACTTATACTTAACATGGTTTTTGCTGATGAAAAGGGTATACCTTACAAAGGGTCTGCCAAACTAGCAGCAAGCATTGCTCAGGATAATGATTTTATTTGGAAAGACCAGAGTTGGCGCATGATTCTCCAAACCGGAGGATACGACCTGAACGTTTTGAAATTTGCTCCTTATCTTGATATCAGCTACGAAGAAATTGATTGCACTATTGGTGTTTTAGATCAAGTCCTACAAAAGCTTGATATCCTATTATGTCCAACCGCTGAAACCGCAGGAGCTATTTGATGAGAGCAGCAGTTTTATCCAAAGCCAATCAAGTAGAAATTCGCGAGTTTCCTGAGCCTAGCAAAACTCAAGATAATGAAGTAATTGCTAAGGTGGAATTTGTGGGAGTCTGTAAAACAGACCAGCAACTAACCGCAGCAGGCTTAGATAAAGATTGTATTCTTGGTCATGAAGTAGTCTGTAGCCTGCCTAATCAAAAAGGTCATTTTGCCCTCAATAATGAGATTTCCTGTGGAAAATGTAGTTATTGTTTAGAGGGATTAACTAGTCATTGCATCAATCTCCAAGAACTTGGAGTAAATGAACATGGAGGATATGCTGATCAAATTTGTGCTCCTATAAATTCCCTACATCCTTTTGAATTATCCAATCCAGCTTTAGGGGTGCTGATTGAGCCTTTAAGTTGTGCAGTAAGGGGAGTAAAACGGATTTTAGCTGGTGTTAATTTATTAGCTACTTCACACCCTAAAGTCCTGGTGATTGGGGGAGGTATTTCAGGTACTCTAATTACCTACCTCCTAAATCATTCCCCCAATTTTAAGGGAGAGATTAAAGTCTATGATATCACCAAAGAGCCGCTCCCTTGGCTAAACAGATTGGGAATTGAACGGATCCAAGTTCCAGAACCAAACCAGGCACACGTGGTGGTGGAATGTTCCGGTTCACCAGGGGGTCTGGCTACAGCACTGGATCTTGTTCGTAAAGGCGGTTTAGTCTGTATCTATGGTGTTCCTAAACCAGGGATTTCTTTACCGATTTCTCCCCATGAGTTATTTATGCGAGAGATTGCGGTAATAACATCTTTTGCTGGTGCTACAGACGAAACCATTGCGGCTGCGATCGCATCCATCAAGGGCGACGAGGCATTCTTTGAACAACTGTTGGGTCGGTTTATCCCTCTTGAGAAGCTTCCTATAGAATTGACTAATTGGAGTCCACAGCCTGGAACCCGAACTGTTGTAGATCTCGACGCTTGAGGAAGATTCTGATGCAGGATGTAGCTGTGATCTTTGATATGGATGGTTTACTAATTGATAGTGAGCCGTTTTGGTCGAAGGTAGAAATCGAAGTCTTCAATGACCTTGGCATTCCCATGAACGAGAGTATGTCTTCTCAAACAATGGGTTTGCGAAACGATGAGGTGGTCAAGTATTGGTATGCTCGATTTCCTTGGACTGGTATGAGCCAAGCTGAGGTATGTCGAAGAATGATCGCTCGGATGAGTGAGCTATTGATGACCATGGGACAACCGATGCCAGGTGCAATTGAAGCCGTAAAGTTGTGTCGGGAATTAAACTTACCCCTAGCCCTAGCCACTTCATCTCCCATCGGTCTAATTGATACAGTACTCAAACGGCTCGATTTAAAGGATGCCTTTGATGTGATTACATCAGCAGAAGCGGAGGAATTTGGTAAACCCCATCCAGCAGTATATCTCACCGCTAGCCGTCGTCTGGGTATAGAACCAACAAAGTGTGTTGCCTTAGAGGATTCGGTTCGTGGCGTGATTAGTGCCAAAGCTGCCAGCATGGCATGTATTGCAGTTCCACCACCAGAAAATCTAGAGGATGAACGGTTTGCGATCGCAGATGTCACCCTTAAATCACTAGAACAAATCACGGAGCCTTGGCTGAAAACGTTTTTAGCTGACCGGTAAAAGAAGTTAGTTGCGTAGGGTGCGTTAGGGGGGTTCTAATTTTCTCGGTAGCCAGAGTTAGGTTGCTGCCCCTAACGCACCACAGTTGCGTAGGGTGTGTTACGGGAGCACTAATTTTCTCGGTAGCCAGAGTTAGGTTGCTGCCCCTAACGCACCACAGGGTCAAACAGCGTTAATGAGATGCACTCACATTGACACTCCCCGCCGAAGGAAGAACGGGGATTCTTGGATCTACGACTCGTCTTGCTAAACCAGGCCGGAACCAGGAAAAGTAGAGGACAAATCTCCCCAAGCGTGATTGATCATAGATCTAGGTTTCGGTGTGCCCCACCGTACCTTTTTTATTTTTATTTTGGGACAGATACTTTTTTATCTAAGTTTTTCATAGACGTTGTAGTCGTTAGACCAAATTACGCAATACGTATCTCATACATATTTTTTACGTTGTCTACTTATGATTAGATAGTACCTATCTGACATGCAAGTTTATTGCTTATGCTTTTATTCTATCACATCGGCTGGAAAAGCCGTCCGTTGTTCGCGTTCGCCTTTGGCGTGGCCTATGGCCAAGTTACCGTAAGACAGTGGAGCCTTGATGGTTGGCAGGCTATGCATATAAGGGTTAAAACTTTCTTTGCCGATTTTGGCGACCCTGTCTAAGGTTTCTATCCAGCGAAGGACGGGGCTAATGACCCAAACTTTTTGGTAAACAACATTGGAGCAAGAGATTATGACAACCATGCAGGCTGCGGTCTGGTATGGTCCAGGACGTGAGAACTTTCGCTTAGAAAAAATAGACCGACCTGAACCTAGCCCAGGGGAAGTTTTGATACAGGTTCAGAAGTGTTTCTTTTGTGCGATGCACGCACGGGCGGTATTAGTGGGACACGCCAAACATAATCCTCCAGTCATTTTTGGTAGGATGCTGGCGGGAGATGTTGTTGCTGTAGGGGAGGGTGTTACCAAAGTCAAACCAGGGATGCGCGTTACCGTCAACCCAGAAAAACCCTGTGGAGAGTGTTTTTACTGTCAGCGAGGAGCATTAGGCCATTGCCTCAACCCAACTAAGTTACAACCCGGTGGCATGGCTGAATTTGTATGCGTTCCGGCTTCCCTGGCTAGCGGAATCGTTGAGCTGCCCTCATCAATTCCCTACGAGTTTGCTGCCTTTACAGAAACACTAGCCTGTATCCTTCAGGGTATTGACTTATCTAATATTGGTTTGTCCGATTGTGTGGTAGTTATTGGTGATGGCGGTGTCGGACTGAGCTTCCTTCAGCTAGCGCGCTTGAGAGGTGCTACCAAAATTATTCTAGCTGGCAAACATGATGATTCTCTGGAACAGGCATCAGCCTTGGGTGCTGATCGTACCGTTAATGTTACCCGAGAGTCTCTCAAAGACATAGTTATGGCCCAAACCGACGGTTATGGTGCTGATGTCGTTATTGAAGCCGTTGGCTCTGGGGAAACCTATGAACAGGCATTAACCCTGCTCAGGTGTGGCGGTACCGCAGTTGGGTTTGGTGGAACACCCCCGGGAACTGAGTTTCCGGGCAATCCTAATTTAATTCATTATCGTTCCCTCAAGATTTATGGTAGCTATCGATATACTCCAGAGCATTTTCGTCAGGCCATAGAACTAATTTGCACAAAGAAGATTGATCTACAACCGATTATTACCAATACTGTTCCCTTTTCAAAATTAACAACAGAAGCAGTTGATATTCACAATCAACCGCATTGCCGAGCCTTAGTAATTGATTTTGCAGAGGTTGATTAAGGTAAGCTATCAGCGAACAGCGATTAGCGCTACGCGCACGCTACTTGAGGTGCTATCAGCTATCAGCTATCAGCGTCAAAGTCTGTGCCACGAGTCATGGATTTTTCCCAGACTTTCAATTCTCATTACTCTGGAACTATTAAATTCTATCGTTCTAGATTTATTTTAAGCACCTCAAGTAGCGTGAGCTAAAAGCTGACGGCTGACGGCACCTCAAGTAGCGTGAGCCTTTGGCTCACGGCTGAATGCTTACTGATTAAGGTATAATTAACTTAAAACGTTGATAGCATTTTTTTATTTGTAATTTTGAATTACTTATGATATTAGCAGGTGACTTAGGCGGAACAAATTGCCGATTAGCAGTATTTGACGAGAACCTCTCTATAGTCCAAAAAAGCACTTATAAGTGTAAAGACTATCATAGTTTTGAAGATATGGTTGGGGCTTTCGTTAAAAGCTGTGAGCATCCCATTAAAATTGCTTGTTTCGGCTTACCTGGTCCAATCCAGGAAGGTGTGTGTAAATTGACTAATTTACCCTGGGATAAAGTAGAAGCCGCTAAATTAGTTTCAGTTACCGGTGTTCCGGTTAGCTTGCTCAACGATGTAGAAGCCAATGCTTATGGCATAGAAACCCTAAAGGATGATGACTTAGTTACTCTTAATGTCGGCACTAAAATACCAGGGGGAAATCGAGCAGTAGTATCACCTGGTACTGGCTTGGGAGAAGCAGCAAGCATTGAGGTGGAAGGTCGAGTTCATGCGATCGCATCTGAAGGTGGGAGTACTGACTTTGGTCCTTTAGATGAGCTTCAAGTGGGACTGATGCGTTATGTTCAGCAAGAATACAAACGGGTTAGCTACGAGATTCTTCTAGGAGGTCCTGGCTTGGTTCGTATGTATAATTATTTGCGGGATAGCGGTCATGGCAACACCCCTGAATGGTTAGCAGAAGAAATGAGCAAAGGAGAGCCAGCCGCAGCAATTAGTAATGCAGCTCTGGCCAATAAATGTCCCCTTTGTGTGCAAGCTTTAGAGATGTTTGTCTCAATTTTGGCATCTGAAGCCGGAAATGCTGCTCTTAAGTTTTTCGCAACTGGGGGTGTTTATCTTGGTGGAGGAATTCCCCCTCGCATTCTGGATAAGCTGCATGAACCTCTGTTTATGGAACATTTTATTAATAAGGATAAGATGGTTGATTTGCTGAAGTCTATTCCTATCTATGTGATTCTTAATGACCAGGCCGCTTTGCAGGGTGCTGCTTGGTATGCTCATAGAAGTCTATCTTCAACATAACTAATCTTTATTTATTAGTATGTAAGTATGTTATAGCAGTTCTCACTGGATTGAGAACTGCTATACCAATTACCAATTACCGACTAATATCATGTCAGGATATAGCAATTATCATAGCTATGAGGTACAAAGTTCTGGGTTTTTAGGGAACAGGGAACAGGGAATAGGGAATAGGGAATAGGGAATAGGGAATAGGGAATAGGGAATAGGGAATAGGGAATAGCGAACAGCAATGCGCTGCATCAATACAGGGAATCAACCTAAAAGAAGACTGTACCTCATAACTGCGATAAACGCTATAATTACCCTTAATAAAAATCTCCCCCATCTCCCCATCTCCCCATCTCCCCATCTCCCCATCTCCCCTTAATTATGGGTATTCAACCAGACTTGATATAACTAGTTGTAGCATCCATAACGGTAAATGGTATTAAGTGTTTTCTTCCTTAATACTTGGCTTATCAGCACCTTTGCCAGTTTTTGATAGATAAATCCCCTCCATAATCACAGCAAAACCTAGTAAGTTAAGAATACTTAAGCTTTCTGAAAATAGAATCCAGGCCAGAATAGCAGCAACTACTGGATCGAGAAGCAGGACTAAGGAAACAAAGCCTGAAGAAAAGTGCTTAAGGCTGTATACTACTAAACCATGTCCCACAGCTTCGCAGACAAGAGCTAGGGAAATCACTGCTAACCATCCTGACCAAGATATCGGAAAAATTTGATCGCTGAATATCAGAACCACTGGGATCATAAACAGTGTTCCCAAAGCACAGCGCCAAATCAGTATTCCTTCTACAGAAAACTTGGTTCGCAGTTGTTCTAATAGTAAAAAGTTTACTGCATAAAATACAGAAGATGCTAAGGCTGCAGTATCACCGATAAAATTATTGGACGATTTTAGAAAATCCTCTATTTGTAGAGTAGTTGCCCCTAACAAGGCAAGTGCCAGACCAATGAGGAATCTACGGTCAAAACGCTGCTTAAATAATAACCATCCTCCTAGAGTAGCGAAAAATGGTGTTAAAGCTCCTAGTACATTGCCATTAGCAACGCTAGTCTTAGTTAAGGACCAAGTCCATAGAAATCGACCACCCAGATGAGATATCGCTACGCCTACCAAAAGTAGGATATCGACAATTTGATAACCTGACTGTGGTTCAGAGTTCTGGTTCGATGTTTGAGTGCGTACTTGGTTTATTCCATTCCACAAACCAAAGACTATAGTAGCTATCCAAAGACGATTGAATACTGTGGCATTAGCACTTATTTCTTGAAGAGAAAACCTGATTAATATGGCTGTTATAGATAAAGCAAGTAAGGCAATTACCAATAATATTATTGGGAGTAATTCTGATGTTTGCTCTCTATTGTCTTCTGTTACTATCGCTTTCATGGTTTGGTGTTCGCTCCTGACTCAAAATACCGTAATTTTTCAGTATTTAGCTATCCTATGACAGCTAATATAAGGCAATCATTGGGTTGATCAACCTAGGATAGTATAGACGACGTGATCTATAACGTCTATACAGTTTTTTTATCGTGGTTGATTCTGATGTTACTTGGGTCTTTTTGGTCTGTTATCTTACACTCATCATGAATAGCTGATTAGCTGATAGCTTAGTCTAGTTTAGCTAAGCTATAACCTACTATTCTGCTCCAAATAAATAATAGTCTAATCATAAAGTATCCTGCTCACCAAATCAAATGGAATCAGTATCAAATTTTTATATCACGTCTGGAGGATTAGTGATGATTAACAATATCGTAATTTTTATTATGGACAATTAAACGGATTTGATCTAATATCCTGTCCGATAGTATTGGCAATGTATCCCAGGGTTTGGCTTACTATTATTGCGATATTGCGTTCGCGAAGCGTCGGGCTTTGCCCGAATCGCATTCTTATTGCTTTCCCGTAGCGCCTCCTAAGGAACATCCCTTAGGGGGGACCAGGCGAGCATCCCATTTCGCCTACTACTTGGCATACTACATTAATACAACAGAAGGAAACACCAGCCTTTTAGCCTAATCACTGAGTGCGATATTTGCTAAAATATACAGGATATGGTATAAATTTGGATTATCAGTAACTACGCACGTAATTTGGGCTCATTTCCCATTTCCTTGTCTACCATTAAAGTGGCAACTGATCCAAAAAATACCCGAATAGTCCACTGCTAATGCCACTACAGCGATGACCAATACCATCCAATGCACCTTAACTGGAAACATCGAGTCAGTAGCTCAGGTAAACTATCTCCTCAGTCAGGATGGCCTTCGATTCAAAATCAAAACCTTGCCCACTGATGATATTCCTACTGGAATCCATTCCTGGCAAGTCGCCCCCAATACTAGCTCAGATGGTGTAATAGGCTCTCTCTACCTAGAAGCCATGACTGAGACAGTCCAGGAAGAGCAATGGTTAATCGCTGGCAGAGTAGTGCAGTTAGGAAAACGAGGACAGTTTGTACAACTAAAAGTTTCCAGACCAGGACAGAAAACCCTGAAGATCAGTGTCTTGGGCTCTAGCAAGCACATGAAAATTGGGGAACTGTGGGAAGTAGTTGCTAAGCGCCAACGGGATACCCTGATTTTACATCGAGCTTTACCCCAAGGAGAGCACAATTCCAATAGCCGTCCAGCTTCGAAGAAAAACCGTAGCCACAAACCGGTCGAGTCTAGGAAGTATAAACATGAGTCAACATTTCAACAAACCCAAACAACCTTGTTACAGCAGGCTCTGACCAGGCTATCAGATGACCATTATCCCTCCAAATCTACACTAGCTGCTCCCCCGACGGAAACCATTGATAGAGTCTTAGCCACGTTGAAACAGAAAACCGGTGTCAACGATTGGCAATTAGACTTGCCTAAACAGCGAGGTCGAACAAGATGGGAATGGGAAGCGTTCTCCCCTTCAACCCAGCAACAAGCACGAGTGAGTTTGAAGGGAAACTATATCCACGTATATTATTACCAGTTTCCGGATATCCCATCTGCAAGTGTTGATTCTCAATCCTATGATCGTTTAATTGTTACTCCTTTAGGAGCAGCTAGAAGCATTGGTGCCAGTTGTTTCCAAATTATGATTGGTCCGTATGAACTAGTTTTAGACTGTGGCACTCGACCCAAAGGCTACGACCCTTTGCCCGCCTTGGACTATCTGGATAATCCTAACCTGCTCCTGATATCCCATAGCCATCAAGACCACCTTGGTGCTGTCCCCGTCTTTCACAGCCGCTACCCTGGTGCGCGGATGATTTCCACTCATGGCACCAGGGAAATTGCCCATGTCATGCTCAGGGATGGACTGAAGATACAGCAACTGAATGAAGACTCTCCAGAGTTATTTGATGAGGGCGATTTAGAACAAACCTTGTTTCAATTGGAAACTCAACCAGTAGGCAAAGACTTTGAGGCATTACCGGGACTAATGGTAAGGTTCATCAATGCCGGGCATATCTTGGGTGCGGCTTGTATCTATCTGCGCTATAAGGATATGTCTTTACTCTACACCGGAGACTTCCACACTACCAATAGTCGCACCACTAACGGCTTGAATTTAGCTGAGCTTCCTGAAGCGGATATTTTAATTACTGAGTCTACCTATGGTTCCTCTGTCCACCCCGCTAGAAGAAATCAAGAAACTGCATTGATGGAATCCATTGCTGAAGTAGTGCAAGCTGGGGGCAATGTTTTAATTCCCTCTTTTGCTTTGGGTAGAGCTCAGGAAATCCTGTTAGCGATCCGCACCTCCAAGCTATTTAATAAATTAACAGTTCCCATCTTTGTGGATGGATTGGTCAGAGCAGTCACAGAGGTATTCCGAGAAAACCTGGACTTATTGCCTATTCCAGTTCAAAACTTAGTCAAGATTAATGGCCAGGAACCATTCTTTGATAAAACCAGTACACCCCCGATTATTTCTATCGAACACTTTCGGGAACGTCCGATTGCGATCGCAAAACCCAGTGTAATTGTGGCCAGTTCAGGTATGCTCACCGGAGGACCTTCAGTCTATTATGCCTCAGTACTGCTAGAGCGAGAGAATGCTGCCATCTTTATTTCTGGCTACACTGATGAGGAATCCCCTGGCCGACTCCTGCAAAGTATCAAAACTGGGGACACTATTGAACTAGATGGGAAACCAATTACCGTCAAAGCTCAAATCCAACGGTTTAACCTCTCTGCCCATACCGATAAAGTAGGACTCGGACAAGTAATCAACAAGGTAAAGCCCAAGCACCTAGTCTTAATTCACGGAGAATTAGAAGCCTTACACCAAGTAGCCCGGTCTGGAGACAATCAGTCCTTGTTCTATATCCATATTCCTGCTGTGGGGGATAAAATTGAATTAGGAGTAGCACCGGAACAGCTTTCCCGACAGCAGCTTGCTAAAATTCAGCAACCCCAAGAGTTTGACGTGATGGTGGAGACCTTTGGTACCGATGCTTGGTTGCGAGTTCCCGAAGAGGTGGTGGAAAAAGACCCTCGATGGCAGACCTTGAGTATCAGCGGCATTATCAAAGCGCGATGGGATGGTGTGAATCTCAAGCTTGCTCCCATGCAACCGGAAATGATACTTCAGGAAGAAGAAATTGAAGCAGGGCTTAAGAGTGGAAAGGATTGCTGTGCCGTGTGTCAGTTTTTCAGTGGTAGATTTTGTGAATCTCCTGATAGTCCTTTGTTTGAGCGGAGAGTTGATCCCTTGGCAATCTGTGATCAATTTCAATCTAAAGTCCAGGATATGTCAACTCTTGACACTGACCTTCTGTTGGCAGAGGAAGTTGATTACTAGCAAGAGCGTTCCCCTGCAGCCGGACTTTAAGATCTTCGCGATCTTCGGGATTTTCCCGGTCTTACCCATTTCAACAAGGCGGCACCCAGATTCGAACTGGGGATAAAGGCTTTGCAGGCCCCTGCCTTACCACTTGGCTATGCCGCCACGCCACTAGTTTCTTATTATATCATACTATATCACTTTTCAATTTCTTTGAATATCTCAGCAATTGCCCATATTCAAAATCTTACCGCGTCCAGTGCATCCCCTTTAGCCGGTGCTTCCATGGTGAAGGAAGACGCAAAGAACGCTAATAAGTAGTTTTTTTACTGGTTTATTGTACCGTTGGGCATAGTTGCCTGATTGAGATTAGTGTTATCGAAATTAGCACCATTAATGACAGACCCTTCTAAGTCTGCCTTGGCCAGATCAGTACCATTGAGATTGGCACCAGTCAAGTTAGATCCTGTTAAATCTGTATTACTTAAATTGGCACCAGTCAGGTTAGCACCGCTTAAATCCGCATTGGCTAAATCTGCTCCAGCCAAATCGGCACCGGTGAGATTGGCATTGCTGAAGTTAGCCTGACTTAAATCAGCACGGCTGAAATTAGCACCAGTCAGGTTAGCATTAGTGAAATCTACTCCTGACAAGTCCACATTCGTACAATCTGCCCCACTGAGGTTAGCACCCCTGAGGTCTTTCTCGATCAGGGGTGTACACTTGTTAATATGTCCTGACCCTAGATTATCCTCAAACGCTGTGGATTGGTCTTCAGGTACACTTACCTCTGTTGGCCCTGCTTCTGGGAGTGGTATAGATTCCAATAGCTCCGCTTCTGCGACTGGTCTAGGTTCTACAAAATTAGCTAACCATCCTATACCCGCAAGAGCGAGTAAGACTGTACCCATACCAATCAACATCAGACCAGATATATTACTATGATGTTTAGGGAGTAGGGATTGAGAATGCGTTCGCTTTTTAATCTCAGCAAGGGCTTTTTCCATAAATTCTGGGGGAATTTGTGCCTCTTTACCTGCTTCAATCAACTCCTTGACAGAATAGCTTTGGTTGTGCTGAGCATAGAGTTGAGCCGCTAGGGCGAATACTTGGTGGGCTTGGTCTTCAGGGATACGGTCTTTTGGGAGTTTCATAGTTATTTGGAGCGTTGGGAAGCCAGTCAGAGCGGAGATAGTATAAGTGCCAGGCTGTCAAGCCTGTCAATTTCTAATCTAGCAAGCCAGACTTTTAAGTGTTAATGGTTGGTTAATCGAGCTTGCTTACCTCTCGGCTAAACTGATCCCGAAAGTGAGGGTGATCTATCCCGCCAGTCAAGAAACTTACCTTAAAGTAACGCTGGGCCTATGGTTAATTAGCGTATGCTTTGGATTTATGCTTCTTTATCTTGCGAATACTTGGTAATATAATTGGATCTGTTCGCTCATTTCGCTCATAGTAACGTGGTCACCCTTCCTGTTCAACAAGAGCATCTGTTTAACCGCAGCCTCAACACCATCAAAGGTGTAAAACTACTGTTTGTCGAAGCAGAGCTGCTTTTCGATGTCTCTTGCCCTGATCTTGATGCCCTCAAGCAGCAACTGGAAAATCCCTTCTCGATCTTTGTCTGTGGAGAATTTAATGCCGGAAAATCCAGTGTCCTGAATCGCTTGAGTAATGACGAGCTAGCTGCTGTGGGCATACTTCCGACCACAAACTCGATTCAACCCTATTACCCAGATGGGTTTGATGGCATTGTCTTTATTGATAGCCCAGGCACAAACTCGATCATTGAACGTCACCAAGCACTGACAGAGGATTATCTACAGCATGCTGATATCATCCTGTTTGTCACTTCAGTGGAACGACCACTGACTAAATCAGAGCTAGACTTTCTCTCCTTAGTCAGTAAGATCTGGGTACGTAAAGTAATCGTTATTATTAATAAAGTGGATCTGATCACCCCACAAGAGAGTGAACAGATTATCTCACACGTTAAAGATGGACTTAGTGATGTCTTTACAGAAGTACCACCATTATTTACAGTATCAACACGCACTGGTAAAGACATCGACAGCCTACGAGATTTCTTACTAGAGTTTCTGGTAGAAGCTGAAAAAATACGGCTAAAACTTCAAGGTCCTCAGAACTCTCTGTTAGTTTACCTAGAGCAGTTAGAGAAAAAGAACTATCAGGCACGGGAGAAAGTTATTGCCGAAAAAACCATATTTGACCGATCCCTATTGCGAATCAATGAGCGCATTGAGCAATATGACCTGATTTTTGGTGTTTTTAGAGAAAAAATTCGTGACCTGTTTACCAATCTAATTCAACAATTACATAAGCTAATCCAGGATAATTTCGCCTTCATTAGCCTATTAAAAAAGCGTATTATTAGGGAAGACGATCTCCTGGAAGAAAAAGTAGCTAGGGCGATCAAGGAGGTAAAACTTGAGCAACAGATGGAGGATATTGTTAAGGAAGCAGCATCAACCCTTGTGAAATATCGAGAACAAATTATTCGCGAAGCTAGGGAAGATTTACAAGTAGCAGCAACCCTCTCAGAAGACTCATTTCAGGTTCCCGAACTTAATAGTGGTAAAATTGATACCACTGCTATCTCTGACAATCTTAAGGTAGCTTCAGAAAAGGGACTCAACAACTTTTTGACCTTGGGAACAGCTGCCGCAGCAACAGGAATTGGGGGACATGTAGTAGCCACCGCTGCACTATTTGATCTGTCAGCTTTTGTACTAGCTCTGATGTTGACCATGTTTAGCTTCAATGCAGTTCCTAAACAGCGTGATAAGGCAACCCAACAGCTTGATGAAACCTTGCGTGAGTTGCAGAATAACTATACCGATAAGCTAAAACAAGGTTTGCAGCAAGAATTGGTAAACAGCCTCAAGCAGTTCACTGATTCTCTGAAGCCGAGACTGGGGGAAATTGAGCATAAACTCGCTGCCAGTCAATCCTTGGAGGATAATTTACAAAGTCTCCGGCAGGAGATTAACGATATTCTAAAGGAGGTAGAGCAGCTATAGCTGTCACGGCTGTTTCATCGAATGATTTTTAATATTCATAGTCGCAAGCTCACGGTATACCCTGATTCGGAACGAGTGTTTGTTCATCTATTTGGTTCACAACCAACAGCATTCTGGCTAGACAGCTCTCGTATAGAACCTGGTCTATCTCGTTTTTCTTTTATGGGAGATGGTACAGGACCAAACAGCCTGCTAGTGCAATACTCGATTACTGACCAAAAACTTACCATTAACTGCTCGGGCAAAACAACACATCGTCAAGAAAGTATCTTCTCCTATCTACACAGAGAAATTGAGCGCCGATACAACTGTTTAGAAGGACTTCCCTTTGACTTTAATTGTGGTTTTGTTGGCTACTTTGGTTACGAACTAAAAGCCGAATGTGGAGGAAAGCTCGTCCATCAATCGCCATTTCCAGATGCGATGTTTCTCTTAGCAGACCGAATTATTGCTTTTGACCATCAAGAGCAAGTAACCTATCTGTTGTGTCTGACTAAAAAAGGAGAAAATAGCCACGCCAATGCCTGGTTTGAAGGTATCGAAAAACAGCTTTGTACTCTACCTCCTCTGCCTCCCATTGAGTTAGACTATACTCATCGAAAAGTTAGCTTTCGATTGAGTCGTTCCTACCAGAGATATCTGGAGGATATTCAAGAAAGTCTGGATCAGATTAAAGCTGGAGAAAGCTACGAAATTTGCTTGACTAACAAAATTTATGCCAATATCGAACTTGACCCCTTGGCATTTTACCGAAGGTTGCGCCAACTCAATCCTGCACCCTACTCTGCCTTCCTAAAATTTGGCGAGCTAGCTGTGGCTTGTTCATCCCCAGAACGATTCCTGAAAATTGACTCCTCAGGTTGGGTGGAATCTAAACCCATCAAAGGAACTGCCGCACGAGGCCAAACAGAAGAAGAAGACCGACTGTTGTGCGAAGCGTTACGCACTCAGGAAAAAAACCGTTGTGAAAACATAATGATTGTAGACTTACTTAGGAACGATTTGGGCAGGGTTTGCGAAATTGGCAGTGTCCATGTCCCTAAGTTAATGGATGTGGAAACCTATGCCACAGTTCATCAACTGGTGAGTACAATTCGGGGTCGTTTGCGTCCAGATGTACGGGTGGGGGACTGTATCCGTGCCACATTTCCTGGAGGATCCATGACTGGTGCTCCTAAGATCTCAACCATGGAGATTATTGATCGATTGGAACTTCAGGCCAGGGGAATCTATTCCGGAGCGATCGGGTTTCTTGCACTCAACGGTGCTGCAGACCTTAACATTGTGATCCGAACTGCTGAGATTACTCCCAATCAAGTATCGATTGGTATCGGTGGTGCTCTGATTGCTTTATCGAATCCCCAGCTGGAATTTGAAGAAACCCTACTCAAGGCTGAAGCCCTAGTGCGTGCGATTGTCTACACGGTTTGTGGAGAGTTTTCCCCAGAGTTGTTTGATATTGATGGTTTACAAACCGAGATGGTGAATTGTTAATATAGTAGTTCTCAATGGGTGAAGTACCTCGTCCAGGGTTTTAGGGAGTAGGGAGTAGGGAGTAGGGAGTAGGGAGTAGGGGTAAGAAAATTAAATTTATAGCAGTCGCCAGGGCAGGCGCGGACATGACAAAAGTCTCAAACCTAAGTAAGCGCAAGAGTTTGACTTCGGTAGAGTCGATGCCTGGTATTACCCAGGGCACCTCTCCTTCAAATCTGGGCGTGCGACTTTCACCGCACCCAGCTCCTAGATATCCTGACCTTTCGGTCTGCTTCCGTGGATTAGTTGA
>NZ_JAAHHX010000240.1:0-2747 GCF_010672065.1 Moorena sp. SIO4A1
TTTCTAATACTTAGTTGCGATCAAAGATATTGACATCTCCCCGCATTAAAATACGGGGATTCTACAAGGTTGTTACGAGGCGGGTTGAAACCGCACCTCGTCACTTCTTGTCCGGTATAATTTACTCAAGCAAGTGAACAAATCATACCGGTTTGGGAGTGTCAAAGCTCCCCTACCTACCCTGGTCAGGTCAAGGCCCAACTGTGCAGCTACTTTTCTGGCGATATTTGCAGCACCGTTACAATCGGCATTTATCAGCCATCCTTCGGAAGACTTGTATAAACCGCGTTTCACCCGACATCCATTAAACTAAGCCGAGGAGTCGCCTCCACCGACTCGTCTTCAAAACCGTACGTGACAGTTTCCTGTCATACGGCTCCTCATTATAGGAACCATTGTCATTGGTACCTCTACATTAGAACGGGTTGTCATCCAGTTCAGAGGAATCGCTACTTGATTCTTGACACTTAGGTTTGACATTAGTTCTATGTTTCGCATCGTGGCAATGGAGATGTAGTAACTCTAGGTTCTTATTTAGGTCACTTCCACCTAGTGCGCGTGGTATTATGTGATGCTTCTCTATTAAATCCTCTGACCTGAAGGTGAGACCACAGTGGGCACATTTTCCTTTTTGTCTTTTTAAAAGTTTTCCTTTTTGGGTAGACATTTCAGGATGTTTCTGCATTCTGTTACTCCAATAAATTAGGTCTCCGTCAAATGTGCTTCTGGATTCTTTTACTTTGACGTGCCTGACCACAGGGGTCTTGGCGTGCTTGGGTAGGTAGTTTTCCTCCCCTGTCATAAAGACCCAGTTGTCGATTTTCCGGGCGTCCCACGGATTCTGCGGTTTTTCAACCTTGGTTCCCCAGTATTTATTGTTTACCCAGGTCTTGGATTTGTTAGGGTGTCTTCTGTATCCCCATCTTTGAAGTTTGTAACAGAGCAAGTGGTCTAACTTCGAGAAGATTTTCTTACTAACCTGTGAGCGGTTGTAATTACACCATCCCGTTATAATAGGCCTGAGTTTGCTTATTAAAGCGGCTTGTGGAGCGGCTTTGTGGTTATCTATGACCTTTGCGAGCCGCTCGTAATGCTCTTTTACTTTCTTTTGAGATGGTTTGATTAAGGTTTTGTAGCCCTTGTTGTTTGACTGATGTTTACCCACTTCGTATTGACGTATATTGAATCCGAGGAAGTCATATCCGTTGAAAGTGTGGGTAATTCTGGTCTTACTGGGCTTCAATTCCAAGCCTATGTCTTTCAGCCAGTCCTTTATTATCTCAAGACATTCTTCTACCACTTCTTTGGATTTGTGCATGATGATGAAGTCGTCTGCGTATCGAACGAAATTGAGAGCTTTGACATTTTTTGCCTTTTGTCCGGGTAGAGTTCTTGCGAACTCTTTTATTCGTTCTTCCATTCCGTGGAGAGCTATATTCGCCAAAAGTGGAGAAATTATTCCACCTTGGGGAGTGCCCTCATCTGTAGGGTTGAATGTTCTATTATCCATTACTCCTGCCTTTAACCAGTTTTTGATTAATCGTTTCATGGATGGATAGGTATTCAGTTTTCCTAAAAGGACATCATGATTAATTTTGTCGAAACATTTGGAGATATCGGCGTCTAATACCCATTTGGGCATTTTATTGATTCCGAGAAATATTGTTTCGATGGCATCGTGACAAGACCGTCCTGGTCTGAATCCGTATGAATTAGGTTCAAAGACCGCTTCCCATTCCGGTTCTAAGGCAAGTTTGGTTAGTGCTTGGAGTGCTCGGTCATAGATAGTTGGTATACCTAGAGGACGTTTCTCATTACGACCTGGTTTATCAATCCAAACTCTACGGGTAGGTTGAGGTTTCTTATACAATTTCAGGTTGGCTACTAAGGTGAGTCGTTGCTTGTTGGTTAAAGCTTTTTTCCCATCTATTCCAGCCGTCTTTTTACCTTTATTTTGTTGAGTTACCTTCCTGACCGCTACCATCTTGGCAGACCAGGATTTCATCATAGTTTTTTGAAGCTTTCTTACCACGCGACTATCGCCACGTTGGGAGGCTCTGTAGATTCGTTTTTGCAACTTGAATACGGTTATTTCTAGCTTTCGCCAATCAACCTTACTCCATTCCGACTGTGGGGCGAACCCCCGAGTTTTAGACATGTTAATTGCTACTCATAACTCTACATTTTCCTACAACGTGAGTCTGTCAGCGTATTCTAGGTATTACCCCTAAACGTTTGCTTCTGACTCAATCTTTCCAACATAGGCCATGGGGCTAACTACCTACTCAGTGACCGACCGCCCTGAGAGTACCTATGTGGTTACTTCGTTCCTGATAACCATTCTGTGAACTTTTAGGGTGATACTGTCCGCCGGGAACTAGGGAAATCATTATAAAACCATCAATCTTTATAACCCTATGTGTTCCGTTTCTATTTGATTACAGCGTTTCAGCTATTTCGCTGTTCATGGATGACGACGGTTCAGGCGTATCTTTCTCTCGTACCCGTGAGTTCTATTGCCTAGTTAGCCACCACTTTTAGCTAGTAGTGTTTTACCGTTTGACCCCGCTTTAACCTAGAGCTTGTTAATTCTCAGTGATTAGGGGTAGGGCTGTCACTCGGATTTCGCGAGGGTTGGTATTTCACCAACATGGTTATCAAGTTATCAAGGTTTCTTACCTTGTGGCTAATCCCCCAAATCCTTATGGGATAAGGTTTCTAGCCAACGAATCGCACTGACGGTGTCA
>NZ_JAAHHX010000241.1:0-2745 GCF_010672065.1 Moorena sp. SIO4A1
CATTGTCTTGATGCAGTCGCTCATGGTTTGAATTTACCGTAAGATAGTGGAGCCTTATTAAAAAATATTTAACCCTTTTCTGCATAACCTGCTAACTATAAAGGCTCCACTATCTAAGGTTTTGTCTCCGGGGGAAACCCCCAAGACCGCGCTGCATCGCTTTTTGCCCACCCTACTTGATTAGGGATTAAACAGCCTCTAGATTCCTTTCCCCAGTCCTAATCCGGATAACTTGCTCAATGGGACTGATGAAAATTTTACCGTCGCCGATTTTACCGGTCTGAGCAGCAGCGAGAATTTTTTCTACTGCCATGTCAACTAAGCCATTTTCAACAACGACTTCTAGCTTGACCTTAGGAAGAAAGTCTACCCTGTACTTTGTACCGCGATACTGTTCAGTTTGACCTCTCTGCCGTCCAAATCCCCGAACTTCAGACACGGTCATGCCAACGATACCAGCATTGACTAAAGCGATTTTAACCTCTTCGAGCTTATAGGCTCGGATAATTGCCTCGATTTTTTGCATTTTCCCAGCCCCTTACTGGGGCTTCCACTCCAATTGACTAACACCAGCATGACACATATACCACGAAAAATAAATTTTTCTGTAATAAATAATACATTTGTGATTGGTCATTGGTTCATTGCGATGTTCCTGCCTGCCTTGCTCACCAAGGATAACGGAGAATCACCCTCCCAACTCCCGACTCCCGACTCCCTACTCCCTACTCCCTCACAGGGGTAGGTTTTTAACAAAGACCTCAGGTGTGGGGTGTGGGGCGTGGGGTGTGGGGTGTGGGGGATAAGAAAGCGATGCAGCTTCGGAACAGGGGGAAACCACGGCAAAGCGCGAGTGGTTTGTTCGCGTTCGCCTTTGGCGTGGCCTACGGCCAAGCGTCGGCTACGCCGATAGTTACCGTAAGACAGGCTCGCCTTAATCAATAAGTTTTAACCCTTTTCTGCATAACCTACCAACCATAAAGGCTCAACGTAATCAGGTTTCGTCTCCGGGGGGAACCCCCCTTTGGCGGCGCTGCCTCCCCAAGACCGCGCTGCATCCCTTCTTTGTTGTTTTCCTTTTCCTTTCCTTGTGATCCGCCCCCGACCGGTCGGGGGTTGGGGGTGGGGCAGGACCCAAATGTAAAAAACCTACCCTTGTGAGCTCCCGACCTGGTTGACTGACAAAACTTATGTAACAGCATACTGATAAGTCTGGATCTGAAATTCCAGCCGATAGAGTCGTTGTTCATATTGTTTGCGTGATGCCATGGCTGGCGATGGGTCTTGATTACTTGAGAATTGGACCTGTTTAATTAAAGTCCACCCGTTGACCTTAGCGGCTTTGACCCAGTCCCAACCAATCCGAAAATAGCTATTGCCCCGTGCGCCAATGGGTGTCTACCCAACGTCGTTGACCTGACTCTACCACTGCCACCCCTTGTGCACTGACATAGCGATCCAGCAAGGGAACAGGGGGTTTCCCCCACTCGCGCTTTGCATCAAGACAGAGGGTTGCTACCGCCAAGATAAACCATAATCGTGACAGGGCAGATGCATCTCGAATCTCTGATTTTTGGAGATTCCAGCCACTGGACTGGTCATCTAAAAAGTTCTCTTCATAATCGTTGCGTAACCCATACGAGAGCATTGGTTTGTAGGCAGGTCTTTTCGTCACTGACTACTGCCCAAAACTCGACCTTGATGTTATTACGGCCAATAATCACGTGCACCAAACCATAGTTGGCACTTTTTTGCAATCGCACCTGATGCAAACACAAAGCCTCCCCCCGTAGAACATGGAAATCTTTGAGCTGGCACCAGCCAAAGCCCCCCGGAGATGAAACCTGATTAATAGTGGAGCCTTATTACAAAAGACCGTTACCTTTTACTCATAGCCTACCAACCATAAAGGCTCCACTATTGATGCGGTAACTTCTGACCCGCCAAATCCAACTATCCCTCGCGGGGCCAATCCGATAGTGCCAACCTAATTGAGTGGTTAACATCTGCCTTGGCGTTGATATGAACTTGCACCTCGGTCTGCCAGTAACACCACCAAGATGTCTTGGGGTAAGCGCCCCTGAGCTGATTGAATCATCTCCCGATAATCTCAGCAACGATACACTGGCACTGCCATGAGCCATGACCCGCGCTCGCCACGCGGCTTGGCGCGACCGAGATGTACCACACATAGCCGCACGCTCACAATACTTATCCCAAAATAGGGAGGTGTCTAATGCCAGATAGATCACCTGTTGAAGCCAATTGGCCTGCATCAGCTTGAATTAAGCTGCCATAGAGTTGATGCACATTGATTCGGGGATTATGCAACCAGCGCTGGATTCGTCGTTGTTTGCTGGCGGCATATTGACCCCGGCACGGCATATAAACCGTCCATTTAGTCAGATTCACACTACCGGTATGTACCAGCGCCACGCTCCATCGATACACAAGCGGTCAGATGAGTCAAATGCACCCAATCACCTTGACCCATCCATTGATTCAAGGCATTGTAGAGGCGGGAGTTTTTTTTCACAGCATCTTCAGGGTATGAGTGGTATCTATCTTGAGGATGCTGGCTCCCCACATTCTGGCGTCAATCCCTCCTATTCCCCTCCTGGCTTGCATTTGATTGTTCCTAATTGCTGAGGGGGTGACATGCAAGCTAAAATCCTTATTGGGTAATACTTTCAGCCGATATGTTACAAAAAGATACATACTAGTTTGGCCTGACCTTGGACGTAG
>NZ_JAAHHX010000242.1:0-2736 GCF_010672065.1 Moorena sp. SIO4A1
GGTATTTTTCAACAGTTCCCCCGCTTCAACAGCTTTTACCAAGGCATCTAATTCTTGGTTAGAGCTCAAGAGGAGTAATGATGATGTCCTCATTTCCTCAAGGGATTTCATGCGATAGTTTCTTGATTGATTAAATCCGAATACCCCCAAACCAGTCACGATCACTAGGGCAATACTAACTACTATAGTTCTCGTCTGAGCAGCTTGACGAGCTTTTCTTTCTTGCGCCAGTGCTTGCTGTCTCAATTTTTCTTCTTGGCGCTTAGCTGCTTGGATTTGGTAATTACTAACATCTACCAAGTTTAGTAACTCCTGGTTATAGCCTAAAGCATTAGCATCAGCACTTTTCAACCATCGTTGTGCTTCTGCCAGTTCCACCTGATCAAGCAAACCACCACTACCACCTAATCGCAGCCATTCCTTTACTTTCTCTTCTAGTCGTCTACGAGTTTGTTCAGCCTCTCGCCGTTGGGTGATCCATTGCTGTAAGGTCTGCCAAGCCCTAATCAAGGCTTCGTGGGCAATGTCTACCTTTTTACTAGAATTTTTCTCTCCGCTTAGGGTTAGCAACCGACTATCTGCCAAATGCTGCAAGGTTTGGTTAAACAGGTTTAACTCATCATCGATAGTAATTAGCTGATCAATCGGCTGTTGGCGTCGGGTATCTGGTCGTCCCTCACCAAACTGCACTAAACGCAGGAAAACCCGACGTGCAATGGCTTGTTGTGATTCACTCAGTTTAGCGAGGGTAGCATCAGCATGAGTAGCGATCGCCACTGACAACCCACTCGGATGAAGCTTACTAGCCTCTTGCCCCAGTTTTTCATAGGCACTTAGGGTAAGCAGGCGGGGCTCCATTGTGTCCCACAACAGTACCATAGTTTCCTGAATCAGGGGAAGCACACCAGGCTCATCGGCTGCATCATTAACCAAGCGCTCCAGTAATTTGGCTTCGATGTAAACCCCACAATTTTCTGCTGGTTTAGCGATCGCTTCTTCTAACCGTTTACCGTGCAAAGGGGCAATTTCTATCCGTTCAAACCCTTGTAGTGGCCACAGGTTACTATCCATTAAATCAGGGTAGAAATCAGCCCGCATAGCCACCACTAGGGTACAGTGTTCTACCTGACGCAGGGATTGGATCGCGGCAATCAAGGTAGTCTGGTCTTGTTTGTTCGATTGGGAAAACAGTTCCTCGAACTGGTCGATAAATAGAAATAAGCGACACCCTGGTTGTGTTCCCACTAGTAGTGAGTCAACCCATTCCCTATACTGTTCAACAGTGGGAAAATTATCCACTATTGAAAATCCTGAAATTCCTAGCGCTTCTGCCAGAGCCTGCATGGGGTTAGTACCAGGACGTATGGACTTTACCAGCCATTGACCGGGCTGTCTCTTCTCTAATTGAGCCACCAAACCTGCTAAAACCAATGAAGACTTACCAGAACCTGACGGACCAATCACAAAAAAGTAGTTTTGCTTGCGCAGATGCAACAGTAAATTTTTAATTTCTGGCTCACGTCCGTAGAAAAAGCGAGAATCCTCCGGTGTAAATGGCTTCATACCAGGATAGGGACAGGGGATAGGTTCTAATTTTGGCTCTGGTTGCGCCAGTAATTCACGTAGGTAGACAATGGCATGTTCACAAGCAGCCTCGTCAGTACAATCGCACGGGATGAGGGAGTCCAGCCGTAGGGGAAGTTCACAGGATTCTCGGATTAACGGCAGAATGCGATCGCCTTTGGCGCGGCTTCGCCGATCGCGCTGCTGCACTACTCTTGAATAAGAAGCAATTAACTCTCCAAACCCAACCCAAATATCATTAAGAAAAGCCGGGCTGAGGATTAGTAGAACATAGCAGCTGCTGGTAACCGCACGTTCAAACTCCACTACCTTGTCAGCCCCAGGACGAAATTTTTCCCTAGTGATGATTCGTTGCTCAGGCACTCCCAGAGCAGGAATTAAGAAGCCTTCCACCCACTCGCTATCATCATCCGTGTAGGAAATAAAGATATCGTAGGTTGATAATTCAGCCACTATTGACTCTCTCCAATCAGATCAATTACCTCCTTTGTGGCAAGGGTTGCTTGAGTGAATCCACCAGATGTTTAAAGCGACGTTCAACGTGGCGAGGCTTGGTTAGATCGACTGGGTGTTTTCCTGTGATCCAGTCTGGCATTGGTTTGTCATCTAGGGGTTCAATCATTACTGGTAGTAGACGGTAATTGTCCTCTTGAACACCAATAGTTTCTGCCATTACCCTTTCAAAGTGCAGCCATTTATCGGTTAAATAAGCATCCGACAGTACCATCAGGGTACGCTTAGCTTGCTTAAGGCCACGAGGAATAGTTACCACCCGGTCTACTCCAGGCTGAAACACATCTTCAGAAACTGCTACCTTTAAGCCAACCTCTTTTAACCGTGGGATTAGTGTCTCCCATACCCAGCTATCATCTGGTTCAGTTTTTGCGTAACTGATATAGACATCATAGCGGAAGCCTTCTGTATTCTTTTGTAAAATTCCCTTTTGACCACCCAAGTATAGAGCAATCGGAAAAAATTCTTCTAAATCAGCCTTAAAGATGGGATGTTGATTTGACTGAGCCGCCGTAACACGAGGTTGAATATACTCAAAGATATCAGAAATCCGGATCAGACCATCTTCGCTAGCAACATTACCCCGCAATCCATCGAGCAAGTGTTGAGTAAACAGACTGTTAGCAGCACCGGGTTGAA
>NZ_JAAHHX010000243.1:0-2721 GCF_010672065.1 Moorena sp. SIO4A1
TCTCTCTATAGCTGATTCAATCTTTGCCACTGAGCCCTCAGATTCCTCAAATTGTTCATCTACTTCGTCACTATAAGGGTGATATTTAGCTTTCTCGTATAGAGCTTCCAAATTCTGTTTGAAATCATCAACACCTTCCTCTTTTAATTTATCTTGAATTTCCCCGTAAATTTCCTCAATAGGATGTTCTAAATGAGATTGTGCTTGATCTGGGGTTCCCCCGTTTAATAAATCTTTGGCTGCAATCAGATGACCTTGCATTAGACCAAGATTTTTGATATAATCTTCATCTAATATCTTTTCAGGTTCGGAGTTAGAAAAAATTTCACTAGTTTTAGTAGGAGGATTACTAGGTAGATAGTACCTGATTCCTACCACCAAAAGGGCAACAACTAAAGTGATCAAAACGTATTTGAGTATATTTTTCATAACGTTTACTGTTATAAAAATTTGTTACTAGGAATAACTGAAAATTGTCCCATGCAACCATTTTCAGCAATTTGGTCTTGATGAGGGTGAAACATATAGTTTCCTGGGAACGAATACGCAAACTCTAAAATATGCCGTTCCGCTGTACCCATAGTAATGACATCGGTTTTTAGAGTTGGCTTTATAGTACAACCGGTTGGATAAACGTTAAACATGTTAGCATGAATATGAAAAGTTACAGCCACATCATACTCAATCATATTCAGTATATATAATCTTATTAACTGATTTTGATAAATCGGAATAGGGTGTTTATTGTAAAAATCAGGTAAGCCATTAAACGCATAAAGTTCATTAGTTTTTATGTCTTCAGTTTTTATGTCTCCGTCAATGTCATAACCTGACATAACTAAAACCATTTCATCGGCGGGAGGGCGTTTTCTGGGAGGATCGATAATGAACATACCATACAGTCCTTTGCTAATGTGGCGAGTAACAGGACTAACATGGCAATGGTAAAGATGAACCCCATAGGGCTTAGCCTCAAATTCATAGACAGTTTGTTTACCTTTGCCTATTGAAGTCACTCCATCCATTTCAGCAGGATGAATACCATGAAAATGAATGCTATGACTACTAGCAGAATCCTGATTCCGAAAAATTACTCTAATCCGATCACCTTCTACCGCTCTTAATGTTGGACCGGGAACTCTATTATTAAAATTCCAGCTAACCCAACCTACAAATTTATTTAGCTGAGTCGGGGTATTATCTGCAACGATTTCAAACTCCCTGATCAGATGTCCATTTTCCTGCTTAACACGACCATAATCAAAACTTCGTAGACAATTTATAGGATCAAATCCAACATACTTTGCTGAGAGTTGCTCATCTGTGGTGAACCTAGGTACCTTAACAGTGGCAGTAGGTCGCGATTTAAGGAATTGGTAGACAGTCCCTGCGATGCCTAAACCTACAAAACTAGATTGTAATATTTGGCGACGACTCCACATCATATAGCAATATTAGGGATTACTAGTCTAAATATAGCGTTTATTGCAGTTATGAGGTACGCTTAACAACCTCAAAGTTAACATTAATAAGGGGGAAAAATATCGCTTTGTACCTCACAAATCTTAGAATTGCTATATCCTGGAATAAAAAAATTAAAATTCAGGATCATTTCGGCACGTATAAAATTTATCATGTTCAACATCAATAAATGGATCTGTTCCTCTGTCTTTGTCGTGAACAGTAAAGATGCTCTGGAAAAAACCTGCGTCAAACAACTCTTTTTTAAGACTAGTTCGATATTCAAAATTACAAATATTGTCATCATTATCTATTTGATCACATTGATCATTTTCAATTTTTTCTAAATACTTTTCCATCAACACCCTTTCTTCTTTCTCCGCTCGCGTTTGTGACACTTCCAAGTTAAGTGCTCTTATAAATCTATTCTTAGCTTTCTTATAATTAGAAGTCATATAGTACGCAAAACCAGAATCTCGCAATGCATAATAGTAAAGTTCAGTATCAGGATTTTCTGTAACTTTGTCATATTCTTCAATGGCCTTCTCATACTGACCCTTATCTAAGACATATGAGTTGCCAATGTAGTACCTAATCTGATAAGCCTTTGGCTCTACCTTTAAAATTTCTTCAAAATAATTTTTAGTTTGGTTAAAAAACCTTTGAGCTTTTTTCAAATCCTCTTGAGCTTTTTCACGATTATTTTGAGCTTTTTCACGATTATAATTAAGTAGTTGAGCTTGAGCATTAAGTAGTTGAGCTTTAGCCTTGCTTAACAAAACTGAATCCTTTGCGTTCTGGTTAGATACTTGGAGCTTATTGTAAAGTTCTATCGCTTTCTGATATCCATTTAAGTCGTCCCAATAGGTATGTTTTAAATTTTTAGATATTTTATATGCGTCTCTGCTAACTAATAAATGACCCAACTCAAGCAGTGCAAAAAAATTATTGTCTACAATTTCAACTTTTTCCACATCTTTATAAAGCTTAATTGCCTCTTCATAGCGTTTACTAGCAGGCAAACAGTCTAGACTATCCGGAGTCTGTACAAAATCCTTAAAATCGTCCATCAAAGCGATGTAGAATTTTACCAGTGGATCTTTTATATTAGACTTTTCAGCATCTTTAAAAGACTGTTGTACTTCTTGGATTACTTGGTCTCTCTCTTCAGCTTTTTGGTAGGGATTAAGATCATTCCAATAAACTAGAGTTGCTCTTCCAAGATTTTTATGGGCTAGATATAAAGCCGACTTATTTTTA
>NZ_JAAHHX010000244.1:0-2719 GCF_010672065.1 Moorena sp. SIO4A1
TAGCCAATACTTTCTGCTGCTGCTGATAATCCCCGCAGTGATGCACCATTACGGTCTACATTAGCGATATCTCGCAAACGATTCACACTAAACCGTTTTCCCCAATAGCTAGATACCATTACCAAACAGGCGGCACCACAGTCAGAACCACTCTGCTGGGCAAAAAATGGATAGCGTCGGATTACCCGTTGCCATAAATGTCCCACTCGTTGATTAGGATTGGGAAAATAGGCTTTACTAATCGTTTTGGCAGGTGTGGATGGGGCAGTCGCTGATGGGGTTATGGGCTGGGGTGATGGAGTGGGCTGGGTGTCGGAGTCAACCAGTACTGAATTTTGCCTACGGGCGTACTCATACAGATGGTCTCGGATGCGAGGATATTTGCTAATTAGTGGAAACAACAATTCAGGGGTGAGATAGCAAAGCTGAAGATTCCGAGAAGCCCTCGCTGAGTAAGGCGAAAAGGATGCATCGGGAAAAAAGGTAGATTCCCCAAACGAGTCTCCCTCTGTCAAGGTGGCAAATTTTTCCCCAGCACTGTTGAGTAATCTAACCTTGCCGGTCATCACGATATAAATACCAGCTTCCGCCTGTTCAGCTTGCCAAAACTGGCCGACTTTTGGTTCGATAAATTTTATCTGTTTGAGAATCCGGGAAAATTCGGCATCATTAAAGGAATGCCCTAGGGTATCCCTCAGCTGCTGAGAAGAAATTGGGGCTAAATTTTGAACCATAATCCTCTAAACCTAAAAAATCTTCGAGGGAGAGTTAGCGATCTAGATGGCAGGGTCGCTATATCCAGGCAAAATCCTGTGGTAATATGAAGGCAATGTAAAGTTATGAAAAACTCACTGTCTTAATGCAGTCGCTCATGGCCCATGGGTCTGTGTGCGGAACCTGCGTCCGCACCTGTCTTGATGCAGTCGCTCATGGGGGGAACCCCCTTTGGCGGCGCTGCATCGCTCTCCAGCCCCGTGGAAACCAAGCCAGTTGCTCATGGGGGAGACCCCCACAGGTCGGCACTGGCTCCCCAAGACCGCTTAGGTGCCCTTGACCTAGGCGAAAATTCCCCACGGGTCGAACCTCTGCATCGCTTTATATTTGGGTTGCCATTCGAGCTTCATACCGAAACAACAGAATTTTTGTAGGGTTTTGCCACCACCAAACTAATCAATCAAAGTATGATGGTTGCGGTGCGACAAGGCGCGAGGTTCAAACCCCCACTGGAAAGCGCACCAACAGAAAGGCGCGAAATTAAAAATTGAAGTAAACCCACAGTTGTTAAGAAGAGCCTGCCGGATGTAGGAGTCTGTTGACAGGGTTAAAGTCAACGTGGTTTTAACCCTCGGGCGTTGGGCTAACCACAGAATCAACACTGTTTTAACCCGTTAAGATGTCAATATCAACCAATTTCAAGGAAATTAAATAACCAAGATGGAAGAAGAATCCTATTCTTACCGGTAGTCTGGGTATTATATAACAGAAGATTGTTCTGTGAAAAGCGTTTTTACTATCGCTAGACAAAAAACCAAGACTATCAAAGAAGCTAGTCAGTGGACTTTAGATCGGATACTTCAAGAGCATCCAGGTCCCGAATCGCAATCCGATTACTAGGCTGATTGAGATTGCTACTCTCGTTTTCTTGGATAGGTTTCCCTTTAGTAGACAGCCCCATTTGTTTAAGCAGCCGATTCACATGCTGAGGGGTTATTTTAATTCCCAACTCTTTCGCTAGATGTTTACTTAACCACCCCGCTGTCCAACGCTCAAAGGCATAACCAAATTCTTTTGGACCACGGCTGACCAGTTCTCGCAACCGTGCCAGATAGTGATCATTTACTGCTTTAGGGCGACCAATGGGATGATCATTCCACTTATGGGCTTGACCCATACGAGCCATAAAAATCCAATGGCGTACTGTAGCGGCACAACACCCTAGGGCTTTACAAATTTGAACTTGGCTTTTCCCTTCATCCGCTAGCAGCATAATTTCGATACGCTGACGATACTGTTGTGGTAAATCCGATTGCAGATTTTTTTGTAGCAGTTTGCGCTGAAACGGTGTCAAACAAAGACCTACAGAAATGCGTTCGCGTAGCGTGGCCGTAGGCCAATCGCTCTTAGTTTCCGATGTCAATTGATGGTGTGATATTGGTTTCATTGATTAGACGTTGGCATAAGTAGGGAGAAACAATCGGCCAAAGTCTATAGTTGCACATTCATACACCAATATAAACTAACTTTGTTGCCAAATTGGCACTTTTTTTTATTAATAAAAATTAATTTATAATGAAAATTATTTATTTTTGTAGACTAAAGTGATATAATCATCCTGAATCTTTAAGACAAAAGCACAGCAATTTGATGATATGGTGCTTGCCCATATCCTCGTGATCAGTTGTGGGAAAATCTAATGTGGGCGAATCTAATTAATTTGCCGATCTCAGCTGATGGGCAGATGGGGGCATGGGGGCATGGGGAGAGTTATTGACGTAATATATTCCGTTTAAATTCTGATTAGCTTAGGGATTGATCCTAAGTGAGTCATAGGTCATGGAGAAAAGATGAAGGATGAAGGGTGAAGTATCAAGTATGAAGTATCAAGTATGAAGTATTAAGGGTGAAGTGGAGCGATAGAACCTATGGCTCCTATGTGGATTAGACCCAATTAGCAATCACCAATTACAATCAATGACTAAATGAAACATGGACTTGATGC